>JBEKZY010000259.1:0-7059 GCA_049509395.1 Thermoguttaceae bacterium
CGATGGACGCGAGGTTGGCTCACTTCATAGCTTCTCCTAAAAGTAAGGGAAAGAATTTGGTATCACAATCATTATCAAATTATTGCAATCAAAAAGCTGTATTTCATGCATCCTACATTTTTACGTCCAAAACTGCCTATCCAGCATCCGATAATTTATGGCCTCGTTCAGGTGCATCGGCTTGATGTTTTCGCTCTGGTCCAAATCGGCGATGGTCCGGGCCACGCGGAGGATTTTGTCGTGGGCCCGGGCCGACAGGCCCAGTTCGGTCATCGACGATTTCAGCAGGTTCAAGCTTTCATCGTCCAGCTTGCAGAACTGCCGGGTTTGGCGATGGCTCATACCTGCGTTGTAGCGGATCGCGCCGCCGTCGAACCGCGCGTTTTGCATCCCCCGGGCGATGACCACCTGGGCCCGAATCACTGCGCTCGACGTGCCCGGCGATCCGCCCGATAGGTCTTTAAATGCCACCGACGGCACTTCGATGTGGATGTCGATCCGATCCAACAGCGGACCGGAAATCTTGCTCATGTACCGCTCGATCTGCGGCGGTGTGCAATGGCAATTCCGCCGCGCGTCGCCCCGATATCCGCACGGGCATGGATTCAACGCGGCAATAAGCATGAAATTCGCCGGAAATGTAGTGCTCGACAGCGCCCGGGCGATGGTCACAGTCCCGTCTTCCAGCGGTTGGCGCAACACTTCCAGCGTCTGCCGGTTGAACTCGGGCAACTCATCGAGGAATAATACGCCATTATGTGCGAGTGAAATTTCGCCGGGCGTGGGCGTCGATCCCCCGCCCACCAGGCCCGCGTTGCTAATCGTGTGATGCGGCGAGCGAAAGGGACGCACAGCCAACAGCGGTTGACCGGGTTTTAAACGCCCAACAGCACTGTAAATTCGCGTGGTCTCGATCGATTCTCCGGGCACGAGATCGGGCAGAATTGTGGGCATCCGCTTGGCCAGCATGGTCTTGCCCGAGCCCGGCGGCCCGATCATCAAAATATTATGTCCGCCCGCCGCCGCAACCGTAAGCGCCCGCTTGGCCATCTCCTGCCCGCGGACATCGGCGAAATCCGAGTCGTAAGTGGAATATGTGCGGAACAGATCTTCCAATCGCGATGGGCAGGGATCGATCTCGATTTCGCCCGATAGAAACGCCACCGCCTGGGCAAGGCTGGAGATCGGAATGATGTCGATGCCTTCGACCACTGCGGCCTCGGCCGCGCTATCGGCCGGCACGAGCATGCCGCTAAGTCCTTCCTCCTTGACCGCAGCCATGGCCATCGACAACGCGCCTTTGGTCGGGCGTGTGTTGCCGTCCAGCGCCAATTCGCCCACCGCGGCGTATTGCTTTAGCCGCTCGGACGTAATCTGTCCGCTGCCCACAAGAATCCCCAGGGCGATGGGCAAATCGAACGATGCCGCCTCTTTAGGCAGATCGGCCGGCGCCAAATTAATAACCACGCGGTTTTGCGGGCGTTGAAAGCCCGAGTTTACGATCGCCCGCTCCACCCGATGCGTGCTCTCCTTTACCGCTTGTTCAGGCAGCCCAACCAGAATCGTCTTTGGCAGCCCGGCAGGCGAAACATCAACCTCGACCTCGACCGGCAGCGCGTCGATCCCCACGAGCGAAAAGGTCTTTAATTTTGCGAGCATATATTTTATGATATATAGTAGTTGAAAAGAATATCTAACCCCCAAATTGTGCCATAAGAATCAACTTTTGACAAGTAGGTAGGCTATATGCATCAAATTATGAGATCACTTATTGCCGTCTCGTTGATTATGTATGCTTGCACAAACGCCATTTGTGCGAATGTCCAGAGCGACATCGAGTATGGAAAAGCGGGCGATGAAAGCCTGTTGCTCGATGCCTGCGTGCCCGATGGCGCCGGGCCTTTTCCCATCGCTATTATCGTCCACGGCGGCGGCTGGAGCGGCGGCGACAAAACCCGTGACATATCGCTTTTGTTCAAACCGCTTACCGATGCCAATTTCACCTGGTTTTCCATCAACTATCGGCTGGCGCCGAAGCACCGCTATCCGGCCTGCATCGAGGACGTGGAGCAGGCCATACGCTGGGTGAAAAAACATGCCGCCCAGTACAAAGGCGATCCGCAACAGATCGCGCTTATCGGCGAGTCGGCCGGCGGGCACCTGGTTTGCCTGGCGGCAGCGCGGGCAAAAGACGATACTCGCGTCGCCGCCGTGGTGGGTTTCGCCGCCCCAACCGATCTCGAGGCCGATGCCCTTCGGCGAGGCAATGTCAGTGCCTCTTTCAAGAATGTATTTAACCGAGAAAACTTAGACGAAACAACTCGCGACATGCTCCGCGACGCTTCACCTATCACGTATCTTAAAGCCGATATGCCGCCGTTCCTCCTGATTCACGGCACGGACGACAAAAGCGTACTTTACAGCCAGTCGGTGATATTCCAGAAGCGATTAAAGGAACTCGGCGTCCCGTGCGAAATCATCACCATCGAAAAAGGCGCCCACGGCATGAAGAACTGGGAAAAGCTCGATACAAGTTATAAAGAAAAATTGATCGCCTGGCTTAATTCCACTCTCGCCGCGGAAAAACACTGAAAAAGAATTAAATCTCGGGTACAGAGATTAGTGCTTAATCTAAATGCCTCTTCCCAAAGTCATCCTGAGCGCAGCGAAGGATCTCGTTAGATGTGATATATTGCCGGTATTTCCCCCTCTATTTCTACCCAGATTCTTCGCTACGCTCAGAATGAATCGTCTTTTTTGGGATAGGCTCTAACCTTGACACCCGCACCTTTTCGTATCTCCGTTGCACGGTTTCTGGTCCTATACTCTTCCCCGGCATCCCGCCAGTTGCCAAATCTTGCATGAAAAGGGATACTGAATAAGAGGTCTTAGATCACGGGAGAACCCCCACCTATGAGTGATGAGTCTGCACAATCCGCCAAATCCGATGTCGAGCACGGGCTATCCGGCCGGCAATTGGGCGATTTCCGCTTGATTCGTCGTTTGGGCCGCGGCGCTATGGCCGAGATTTATCTGGCCGAGCAACTCTCGCTCAAGCGGCGCGTGGCGGTAAAAATATTAAAACCCGACTTGGCCAACGATCCTACTTACCTACAGCGCTTCGAAATCGAAGCCCAGGCAGCCGCATCGCTGGTTCACGCCAACATCGTGCAGATTTACGAGGTCGGGCATGTAGACCGCCGCCATTATATCGCCCAAGAGTACGTCCAAGGCCAAAATCTCCGCGATTGGCTTGCGCGTAACGGTCCTCCGGATGTGGCCCATGCCCTTTCCATCATGCGGCAAGTCGCGTCCGCTCTGGCAAAAGCGGCGGAAGTGGGTGTGGTCCACCGCGACATCAAGCCCGAGAATATCATGATCACCACTTTGGGCGAAGTAAAAGTGGCCGACTTCGGTCTTGCCCGCCTTACCCGCGAAGGAGCCGCCAACGGATTGACCCAGATAGGCATCACCCTGGGAACGCCGCTTTACATGAGTCCCGAACAGGTCGAGGGCAAAGCCTTGGATCACCGCAGCGACATCTATTCCTTAGGCGTGACCTGTTATCAGATGCTTGCCGGTTCGCCGCCGTTTTCGGGCGATACGGCCTTGGCCGTTGCCGTGCAGCACCTTAAAACCCAGCCCAAGCCGCTGGAAACCCTGCGCACCGACCTCCCCCCAGCCCTGTGCCGGCTGGTTCACACCATGCTCGTTAAAGATCCGGAGCGGCGATGCGCTTCCGCCCGCGATGTTTTGCGGGAACTTCGCCGCATACAGATGGAGATTTTCGGCCAAGATTGGCCCGAAGAACTTCCGGGCTGGGAATCGCTGGCCGGGGAGACGGTGCGGGTTTCCCGTTCGGCCGTCACCCAACAACTCGACGGTCTGATGAAAACCCAAGCCATGCAGCAAAGCCCCAGCCGCCGCTATCGCTGGATTTTACTGGCCTTGGCGGGCACTTTTCTGCTGGGTATGGTTTTAGCGCGTTTTGCCGTCACCGAACCCTATTTACTCGCCGATGCAAAATCCAATCCTGGAGATTTTCCCGAATATCCCAATGTCAAACAGCAATGGTATTATGCAAGTAAATACGGTACCGAAGGCGCATGGAAAAGCATCGAAAAATACTTTCCAAAAGAAGGCTATTACGTTGACCGCGCAAATCAGCAATTGGCGCTGTTCTACCTCAGAGAAGGCGGTTATGATGATTTGAACAAAGCCATGGATATCTTTGAAAAATTTACCTACCGGGGCGACGGCGAGCGGGAACTCCGGGCCTTTGGCCTGGCCGGCCAGAGCGTGGTCTTATCCTATCAAGGCAATTATAAGGAATCGACCAGGATATTAATAGATGAATTCCTGCCGCTTAGCGACAGCCTAAACAACCCCCAAATGGATCGCTACGTGCGCGAAGCCAACACTCGCAACAACTCCAAACGAGATTCCCCGGCCACGGAAAAAGAATGAAAACATTTGCCGGCGGAAGATTATCAAACGGCGATTGACAGCGTCTTTCCGGTTTAGTAAAACCTAGAATTCCCGTTGCCTCGCAACGGCATAGTATTTGATTTTACTGCGCCCCCTTCGTCTAGTGGCCCAGGACATCGGGTTCTCAGTCCGAGAACAGGGGTTCGACTCCCCTAGGGGGTAGTATATACTCTTGTACAGTATCGCACGGAGTTGCAACGATTGGCAAAAAGCCCTTGTTTTCTGGGGCTTTTTGCTTTTCTTGCGATTCACTGCCAAATCGTGCCGCCGCTTGCTACGCCGTTTTTTGCACCCCAAGTGCGCCGGATTTTGCGCCGCCTTGTACCGCCCTGTCAAATAATCGGCGTCAGTCGCTGTCAGATAGCACCACGCCGTATATATGATCGCTGTTGCCCAGGCATTGCACTGGTTCACATCCACGCTGCGGTATTACGGCATAACAAGTTCGCGCGTTCCCGGCTTGAGATATGGCGACTTGCCTGTGTACTCCACCGAAGTGAAGCCGCGTTCTGTTCGGGCTAACTTCTCGAGAAGTTCACGGGCCAGGGCCTCCTCTATTTCCTTGTGGACGTCCTTTAATTGCTTCTCTCCCGCCTTGATTTCGTCGCATCGCAGCAGGTGCACTCCGAAGGGCGTGCGCACCGGCTCGCTTACCCGCCCAATTTCCAGCTCAAAGGCGGCGCGCGAGAAGGCCTCGTCCATCACGCCGTGCCTGGGAATAAAGCCCAATTGTCCGCCGTCCTTGGCGCTTGGTCCCGCCGAATACTTTCTCGCAGCCTCCGCAAAAGTGATTTTGCCCGAGGCGATCTCCTCGCGAATTGCCGCGGCTTGACTGAAAAGGCCGTCGAAATCCTCCGGTTTGGCGTTTTTCGGAGGCTGCAACAAGATATGGCTCACCGATACTTTGCTGCCGTCAAAATCGCGGCGATGGCTTTGAAAATACGACTCCAACCGCGATTCGGTGATATACTGGGCTTGATACTTTTCCCACACCATGTTCCAGGCGATTTGCCGCTTCAGCTCGATCTCGGTAATGGATTGGCTCTTAAGATAATCGGCCCAGGATTGCTGCCGCGAAGCCAACTTCGATTTCAACTTGCCTAACTCCAAATCGATATCTTCCGTCTTTGGAGCGCAGCCCGTGCGGCGGGCGTATGCCAGTACAAGTCGGCGATCGACGATCTCCTCAAGTATCTGCGCCTTCATTAACGGCGAAACAGCCGGATTGACCTCATGTCCCCGCACGACTCTGTTCAACAACCGCGTTACCTCGGCGGCGTAAATCGGTTCATCATCAACAGTAGCCGCAACCTCTTGCACAACGGCGGACTGCTTTTGCGCCAACGTTTCGCCTGCAACCAGTAATAAATGGCAGATGCATCCCAGCGTGATAATCCGGAAGACAAATCGCTGCATTTGAAGAATACCTTGTCGATGATTATTCCGTTCGCGGGGCGATCAAAGTATGCACCTTAATCCCACCACCAGTTGTCACCGGCCGAACTCTTTAGGGCCGCCTCAGAGTGCTTGTTGCCCAAGTCGCCCCCTGTTTCCGTTTGCATTGCTTGCTGTGTAACCAGTCCGGCCGGTTTCACTCTGACTCCACCGCTGACGCCGGCTACGATAACTCCGTTGATAATCCGGTAATTTACCACCGATTCCACCATTTTCGGGGCCGGGCCAAGATCGGTCAGATATGCCTTCGGATTGCCGAAACAGGTCATGTGCCAGCCGGTCTTTACGGCCATGTCTTCCTCGCGGATCAACGAGCAGACCAGCGCCAAGTCAAAGATGTTCCTCAGTTCTGAATAAATGGGATACTTGACCGAAAGTGCCTCGAAGTTCTCCGTGAAACTATGGGCGAACTGCCGGTTCCAGACTTCGGATTCATTCATGTGGATCTGCTGCCCGTCCGCTGACAGGTGTTCATTCTCGCTTAGGACCTTTACCCCCTGTCCGCAGACGGCAAATGCGCTATGATCCTTCGTGGCCATAACGGCGTCGTAATTAAGCGTAAACCACCAGCGCAGCACGCTCATCGGCGGCGGCGCTTCTCCATGATGAATCTTGATCAAATCCAGATAACATTTTACCCCGGGAACGCCTGGCGCCAGACCCATGCCCACCAACTTCATGTGATAGTCGGCCGCCACCATCACTCGGGCGGCGCGCGTACCGGGATCCAGCCCGTAGACCTCTATGTCCTGCTTGCCCACGCGCGAGCGCAATGTTTGCAGCCATGCTTTCCGCTCTTCCTTGTGAATCGGCCTCTTACTGGATTCTTTGAGAAACTCCTGTAACTGCGCTAATGATTCCTGCTTGGGCATGATCAAGCAGCCGAAAGAGGCGTCTGGTCCGCTCATCATTTGACGCAAAACGACCACCAGGTCGTCGAGCAGCACCACCGGTTGCCCCGAATCGGCGCTGATTATGAGATTTTCATCGCCTATCTTCCAGTCGCCGGCGGGCCCGGCCAGGACGATATCGCCTGTCTTGGGATATACGAATACATACTTGATGCGTTGCAAACCGGCCAACACTTGCATGTCTTCGCTTGCCGGACGTCCGGCC
>JBEKZY010000026.1:0-28168 GCA_049509395.1 Thermoguttaceae bacterium
GAATTCAACCTTCTCTTCAACGACGCGGCCTTGGCGCGATTTGTCGGGCACTTTCAGGGCCATCACGCCCTCGCGGACCGTGGCCATCTGCGGCCACTGGTCGAAATTTACGATCGTGGCGATGATATTCCCGCCAAATGCCGGGCGGATTTGCAGGAGCAGATTTTTATGCTCCTCCTTGGTCTTCGGGTCCACAACGTCGCTGATTTCCAGATCGGTGCAATCGGCGGTCATGCCAGAGCGAAGCGCGGAAGCCACGCGCGGCGCAAGGTCACGGCCCAACGGCGTTGCACCGTAGATCACGATTTGCGGGCGGCGCCGTTGGATCAGCGTCGATACTACCCGGGCGTAAGGCGACGTTTGATAGTGCGATAAACGCGGATCGTCGACCGTGTATACCGTGTCCGTACCGTGGGCGATCAGGTTCGCGGCCAGACGGCCAACCCCTGCGCCGGGCAGCACGGCCCCGGTTTTCACCCCCAGCCTATCACCTAGTTCCCGCGCCTTGCCGCAGAGTTCCAATACGACTTCGCTCAGCGAGCCGTCTTCCTGCTCGGCATATATCCAAACTTCGCCTTGACGGTTAGGTTCCATGTTCGTTATCAGTCATCAGTTTTCAGTTTTCAGTTTCGTAGGTTATGCTTCAGCATAACATTTCGTCCATTTGTTTAATCGTTATGCTGAAGCATAACCTACGGTCTACATACTACCTACTACATACGACCTACATCCCTATCCCAGCGTTCGATCCACAACCAATTCGTGAATCAATTGCCGGACGCCGGTTTCGGTGGGCGGAATCTCCGTGTAGCCCTCTTTCTTTAATACGATTGCCTGGATGCGATGCACCTTGGTGGGCGAGCCGGACATGCCGCAGCGCGTAAGGTCGGCATTAATGTCGTCGAGGTTCCATTGCTCGATCAACAAGCCCAACTGCTTAAGGGCGTCTGCCCGGCGCCGGGCCTCGGCTTGGATTTGATCATCTGCCGTCTCGGGCATCTGCGCTTTTACCTCATTGACCAGTTCCGAAATCACCCGGGCCTTTTTCAAGTGCATTGCCCGCTTGGCCGACGGAGGCCGGGGCTGATTGGCCGTTCCCAACACGGTGACCAGCACAGGCAATTTCGCCTCGACGATTTCCCACCCGTGGCCGATGTTCCGGCGGATGCGAACCACGTTGTCGTTCAGGTAGATCAATTGTTCCAGATACGTGATCTGCGGAATGCCAAGTTTTTCGGCGCATTGCGGGCCGACCTGCGCGGTGTCGCCGTCGATAGCCTGCCGGCCGCAAAAGACAAAATCGAACCGGCCGACAGTGCGCACGGCCTGGCTGAGAATGTAGCTTGTGGCCAGGGTATCGCTGGCTGCCGCGCGGCGGTCGGTAATAAGTATCCCCCGATCCGCCCCGCGAAACAGACAATCCCTAAGTACGTCGGCCGCCTTGGGAGGACCCATGCTGATGGCCGTTACCGTGCCGCCGTGGCGATCCTTTATTTCCAGGGCCGTTTCCAGGGCGTAAAGGTCTTCCGGATTGAAAATCGTGGGCAAGGCGGCCCGGTTCACCGTACCGTCCTCTTTCATGGCCTCGGCCGTGACATTGGCCGTATCAGGCACTTGTTTTACGCAAACGACGCTATCGTAGGGCACTATTTTACGCTCCGCGAAATACTCACGTTGGGACTCTGGTTGGGGCGGCAGTTAAACTGCCGTCCCAACTTGGTTAAAAGTCCGAAGATTATCAGGCTTAGACGGTTACGTCAATCCCCGAACATGCCGGTTTTTAGCATGAAACTCCACCAACTTACTAGAAAGGATGCCGCCAGCGCAAGTCGGGAAAGCGACTGTAGTCGTGGTCGGTTGTTATCAAATCACAACCAGAATCAATAGCCATTGCAGCAAGATATGCATCGGGCACGAGATTGCCTCGGACACCTGCCTTTCGGCATAAGTCGGAAAAAATATTCCAATATCGCGGACTGGGAAGTATCGGTGTAAAAGAAGGGCATGATCTCAATTGGCCCGCAAATGTCAATGCTTCCTCTATGGTCGACGGTGATGAAAATATTCGTGGATGCGTCACAATTCGCAGGAATCCGCTTAACACCGTATCCGGCGCGGCAAATGCCAAATTGCCGTTCACCAATTCCCCAAGCCATGGAGCATGTTGTGCAAATTGCGGTAAATCCTTGCGAAAAGCGTAAATAATAACATTTACGTCAAGAATTAGCATCGTTCTCATCCATAATGTCAAGCATTTCGGCGGTTCGATCCAAATCCACGCCGGGTCGAAGCCCTCCTTTTCCGGAAGAAATCAACCGAATTCGCCGCCCTTTGGGTGGGACGTCCTTGTGCGACAGTGTCTGGCGCAAGGAATCCTCGATAACGGCAGTCAAAGTGCGGCCGCTGCGGATTGCAGCTTGTTTTGCTTGGGCGAGTAGATCGTCGTTCAATCGAATAGTAGTTCTCATACATCAAAGCATATGCTTAAAGCATCAATATGTCAATATACAAAATCCACATCTCTTGATTCATGGCGCAAGCGTCCCAATTGAAACATAAATAAATATATTGTTGTATAATTGATTACACTATGATATATTACTTACATTATTATGATATCATTATGAATAAAAAGGTCGCATTTTATGCCAGAAACACTAAACCAAGATCAACAGCGTGTCATTTTTGACAACATTCGCAATCAGCCCCATCTTTGGCAGGTAGTAACCGAACTCCTCTGGAAAGCCGCCCATGCCGACGATGCGACTATTTTTTTGAATCACATTCTTCCGGCAATATTTGCTCAGGCGGGGGGCGATTACGCCTTCGTCGCCGCGCCTATCGCCGGACGATGGACGGTAATCGGAGAAGCCGGAACAGGGCGCTCGCTGCCATTGGAACTTTTGGCCGAAGTGCTCGATCGACAAGCAGCGCGATGCACAGGCCAGTGGGGCGTCATTCCATTATACAGTTCTGTTGGGGCGACAGTTAAACTGTCGCCCCAACACAGTAGTGTTGATAATTCATCGGCCGACGTTTTGGCCGTGCATTGCCGCACTGCCGCCGAATCGGGCAAAGTCCTGGCGGTGTTGCAAAACCTCGCCCCGGTCCTGGCCGATGCGCTGGCTTCGGTTCGCTTTAGGCAGCATAATCTTAAGCGGCTCCGGCGCATGGAGGCAATTCTGGAAATCGCCGGCCAATGGAATAAAACCCACGAGGTTGAGCCGCTGCTGGTCCACATGGCCGAGGCCGCCACTCGATTATTGGCCGCTGATCGGGCGAGCATATTTCTTTGGGATCGGACCAACCATACGCTTGTGGGCCGGCCCGCACTGGGTATTCCTGGCGGCGAATTACGCATCCCAGACGATCGCGGCGTGGTGGGACAGGTGATTCAATCGGGCGAACCCCGCCGCGTTGACGTGGCCATCGAACCACAGGCCATCGATCGCCGGGTCGACACCCAATTGCATTACCAAACTCGGACCCTGCTGTGCGTGCCGCTGCGAGGCCGGGAAGGCGAATTATTCGGGGCCTTCGAACTGATCAACAAACTCTCCGGCAGTTTTACCATCGAAGATGAAGAAGCCCTGGTCGAACTGGCCGCGCATGCCGCCGTGGCCTTGGAAAACGCCCAGGACCGGCAGATACTGCTTTCGGCCAACCGTCAAATTGCCCAGCAGGCCGCCGAACGCGTGCGTTTGATCGGCGAAAGTCCGGCTATCGACGCCCTCCGCTCCATCATCCGCCGAGTGGCCGACACCGATTTGGCCGTGTTGATCTTGGGCGAAAACGGCACGGGCAAGGAGGTCGTGGCCCAGTCGATCCATTATCTCAGCCGGCGCTGCGATCAGCCGTTTATTCCCGTTAATTGCGCGGCTATTCCCGAATCCTTGGCCGAAAGCGAACTCTTCGGCCATGAAAAAGGGGCCTTCACCGACGCCCGTGAAGCCCGGGCAGGAAAATTCGAACTCGCCGCCGGCGGGACATTGTTCCTCGATGAGATCGGTGATCTAAGCCTGGCTTGCCAGGCGAAATTGCTCCGCGTGCTGGAAGAAAAAGTTCTGCTTCGCGTCGGCGGTTCCACGCCCATTCACACCGAAGTACGCCTTCTGGCCGCCACAAATCAAAACCTGGCCGAAATGGTGCGGGCGAAAAAATTCCGCGAGGATCTGTATTTTCGCCTCAACGTCGTCACACTCGAACTGCCTCCGTTGCGCGCCAGAGGCGACGACGTCCTGCTCATGGCCGAACATTTTTTGACCGACTTCTGCCAGCGGGCCCGTCGTAAAGTGCCCCGCCTCACGGCCGCCGCGCGCAAGCGGCTCATCGAGCATGCCTGGCCCGGCAACGTCCGCGAATTGCGAAATTTGATGGAGCGCTTGGCATACCTTTCCGTGGCCGACAGCATCGAGGCCGAAGACCTGGCATTTATCCTTTCGCCCCGCGGCCAGGTCCCAGTGGCGCCCGACTACAATCTGCCCCTGGCCCAGGCCACCAACCAATTCCAGATCGAATACATTCGCCGCCTGATTGAGCAAAGCCGCGGCAACGTCAGCCATGCCGCCACCCGCCTGGGTGTGCATCGCTCGAATCTCTATCGCAAGATGCGGCAATTAGGCATGGAAACGGCCGATCACTCGGACTAATCCCCGACTGCGGAACAACAGCAACATAAATGCCCCTGCGGCAAAAAATATGAATGACGCCGGTTCGGGAACGACATTATTGCCCCCGGAAAACAATCCGGTTCCGGAGACAACGGAAATGGTTCCGGTTGTATATAAATTATCGAGTGCCCAGGAAAGTCCCAGTGCGGAAATATCCGGCAAATCGACTGCCGCAAACGTTCCGGACAGGCTGCTAAAGTTCATGATGTCGAAAAACTCTCCACCGGCGGGCATATAATCGTTCAACAGCGACACGCTGAGCGTGCCGCCTAGTATATTGAGATTGCCCGTTGAATTCAGCACGTCGAACAATCCCGCGGCATTGCCCGCCAGTTCGATGTTCAGCATCGATCCGGCATCAAAGTTCATATTTCCCACGCTCAACTGGCCCGGGCCTTCACCCGGTTTCACCGTGCCTTGCACCAGCATCGTTCCAAGAACAGTGCCGTTGCCCGTTATGGTCTTTGAATTATCCAACGTATAACTGCTGTAGGCGGAGACGTCGAAAACGCCGGCATTAACGTCTATCAAGGGGCTGTTGGCAATCGAGCCTGTGGCAGCGAGTCTCAGGGCGCCGCTGAGGATCGTGGTGCCGCCATTGTAATTGTTGGCGCCCGAAAGAGTCCATGTCCCGGCGCCGTTTTTCACTATGCCAAGCGAACCGTTCACGCCGTTAAAATTTATTCCGCCGCCGACAATTCCGTTTCCATCTCCCGTCAAGTTCAGAACGCGATCGCCAGGCAACGAGTCGGTAACTGAATTGAGTGAGAGTGTTCCGGAGTTGGATCGAACAGCATACTGATTTCCGGGCGAGACCAGGCGAACTTCTCCCGTTATGGAGTTGTTGCCGCTTATATTCACTATATGCGCCGCGGTATTATAGCGCCCGTATAGCGTGATTATCGAATTTCCTATGGTTACATTGTTGGTAAGTTCGATGCGGGCGTTGTTGTCGTTCGCGTTCGTAATACTGATTGGATGGTCCTCCGACCCGGATGTGCCCAGCGCCTTTGAATTGGTCAACCTCAGCGCCCCGTTGTTTATCCAGGTGCTTCCGGAGTAGGAATTGGCCGCGCCCAGAGTGACCGTTCCGGAACCGTTCATAATAAGGTTGCCGGTTCCGGTTATTTCCAGATTCGACAAGGTCAAGTCATTGCTGAAATTCAAGTCCAGCGAACCGCTGCCGAAGATGGTTCCGGCGTTGATGGTGATTTTTTTGCCGACGTTATCCGGCAAAACGCCGTTTGCACCGCCGTCCCCGATTTGCAGGAAGCCGTTTTGAATCGTTGTATTGCCGGTCCAAGCGTTTGCGGGATTGTTCAATATGGTCGTGCCCAGTCCGGTAGTTGTCAAATCGCCCGTGCCGCCCACCGCGCCGCTGACCGTAAGCGTCGTACCGATGGAATTCGACAATGTCCCGCTGCCTGAAATAGCAATCGGGACGTCTAGAACATATTCTCCAGGGTAGTCGGCCGATAAGGCGAATGCCCCGCCGTTTAAAATCAGATTCTTATTAAAAACATTGTCGTTGTTGTACATCGCCAAAGTGCCGCCGGCAAGGACCGTGACCGTCCCGCTGGAGTCGCCCAGCGTGGTGCTGCCCTCGAACATCAGGCATCCCTGGTTGACATTGATATTATGAAGGCTTGTCTCGCCCAAATCGGCAAGCGATATCACGTTAGACCCGACTTTGGTCAGATTGTGGCTGTTGCCGGCCAGATATGCCGAAGCCCCGGTTCCCGGATTGCGGATATCCCACCGGCCGTTGCCGCCGAATGTGACGTCGCCGCTAAGAGTTACCTGGCGCAAGGCATATTGCTGATCCGATGTGCTTGAATTAATAATGGCGCCGCCTCCGCCCGCGCCTGGGCCCGCGACGGCAACGGCTTTGTCGGCAAGCGCATAACCGTTGAGGTCCAGCGAACCGTTGCCGCTGATGGTGACTGCCGCCCCGCCAAGACTGTTATCCCCCATGGCGTAGCTGTTGCCTATGCGGAGCGTGCCGCCGGTGATCAACACGCCGCTTGAGTTGCTAATGCTTCCGCTATTGATAAACAACAATCCGCTCTCGACCTTGGTCTGTCCGCTGTAATCGTTATTGGTGTTGATCGTGGTTGTTCCCGAGCCTCTTTTATCAAGCCCGGTAGACCCGGAGATCTTGCCGCTGCCTGAAAAAGTATAGTCCTTAACACTGTCGATTGTCATCGTCCCCGGCTGGACCGTGCCGCTAATGGTAACGTCCGTGTTTGCGGCAGTATCGTCGAAGGTCACCCTGTCCAAGTCGTAAAATACATCCGGCAAACCGCTATTAAGCCAATTTTTTGTGTTTTTTAAATCCCAAACGTCATTCGGCGTGGCGGAGCCGTTAAAGATCAAGGGGGAATTGCTGTTGCCGATGTTCAAGTTGATGCTTCCACCCGCGCCGGACGTCACATATTCCGTTATGACATACCGACTTGTATTATTCACCTTGATCTTGGAACTATTTCCAGTCAGGGTTCCGGCGACCGTGGCGACGCGATATGTGATACTTGTCGGCGGGCTGAGCAGGGAAATATTAATCACGGTTTCCGAGCCTGTTGAACCGTTAAGCGTCAAATTGCCGTTGACGTTCAACAGGTCTCCGTTAGATCCGTCGATATCATAATTGATTGCATCGTTTCCCGAGAGCGTGAGGTTGTTGTTGAAAGTCAAAGTGGCAGTGGAATCGCCGGGACTGATGATGGCCCCGCTCTGGTCGGCTACGTTTCCGGTGACTGTCCCGCTGCCGGACAACGTCTGGCCGTTATACAGCGTGTATCCGCTTTTCGCCGACACGTTGAAGGTCGCGCCCGAAGAGACGTTGATCGGCGTGCTGCTGGCGATGGAACCGCCGCTTGATAAGGCCAATGTGCCGGCTTGGATGGTTGTCGCGGCCGTATATGTATTGGCGCCGGAAAGGGTCCATGTTCCGCCGCCGCTTTTTATAATGCTGATATTGTTGGGGACTGAGTTCGTGCCCCCGCCTATTATTCCATTTACCGTGCCGTTGCCTTGAAGCGTAACAAGTCTGGTGTCCGTGGACGTGGCATTGTTTCTAATTCTAGTCAAAGTTAGCATGCCCGAGTTCGACTGTACGACATAGTTTGTCCCGCCGTCTGTCAGCAATATGTCCCCGCTCACCGTATTGTTGCCGCTGTAATTCGCCAAGTGTGCATCGGTCGCATCGCTGCGGCCCTGTAATGTAATTGCCCTGCTGATAGTCAGCGACGATGAAGAACCGTCCAATTCAAGCCGTCCGGTATTAGTTCCTCCGATGACGGTAACGGCGGTGCTGCCGGAACCTCCCGAGTAAGTGCCGGAGCCCAAAGCGCTATTGTTCGATATCCGCAATACCCCGGCGTCAATCTGCGTGGCCGCATTATATGAATTTGCCTTGGTAAGAGACCATGTTCCTCCGCCTTCTTTAATCACGCTGAATGGACCGGAGTAGCCGCTCGCGCTGCTGATCGCTCCGTTGACAAATCCATCCCCTTCACCCTGAAGATAAAGCACTCTCGTTCCCGCGCCGGTGGTGGCGTTGCTAATGTTGTTTACCGTAAGAGTGTGATCGTCTGATTGCAGGGTGTAATAAGAGCCTCCGGTATCGAATTTAATCAGCGAAGCGATCGTATTATTCCCTCCGCTGTTGACTATTTGCGGCGAGACAAAGGCCGTGGTGGGCAAAGGGTAAGTGCTTGCTCCCGAACGACCGTGGATCGTAATTCCATTCACACCCAGCGACGATATGCTCAAAGCCCCGGAGCCTCCGTCCAATTCGAGTCGTATAGTAGAGGTATTGCCTCCGATATCGACCGCGCCCGTGCCAAGGGCTCCGGAATTTTTTATCTGCAATGTTCCCTGGCCCGATGCGTAACCGCCCACGTACAAGGTGCCGGTTATGGCGTTGCTTGCACCGAGAACGAGTGTGCCGCTGCCATAAGTATATGCGCCGCTTCCACTGGTGCCGTTTATACTGGCGATATACAGATCCGTTGCGGAAATAGCGGAATTGATTGTCGTGGTATCGGTCGAATTCAAAACTGCAATCATAGGCAATGAATTATTGAGCGTAAGTGTTCCACCTGAAAACGTATAACCATCGGAGTCCATAAATATATAATGGACTTTTATGCCTGCACTTTGAACTGCAATAACGCCGCCAATGCCGTAAAAATCGGCATAGTTATCTGTTGTATTGCTCCAAATAGTATCTGGAGGGTATGAATAAGTTGATGACCACAGCATTGACGTGGTATCCCAATTGCCCGGGCCGCCGTCGGGAGGATTCCATAGAACTTCAACCTGAGCCATTGCCGTAGACGACGCCCATAACATTACAGCCAGTAAACCGCCGGCGCATTTCACATGCGTGCTATGAAATATCTCCGTCATGTCTTAAGCCTTTCAGGTAACAATTTGCTCCCGGATAGCCGGTAAACTTTTTCTCCGGTAGTCCGTTCATCTGGTAATTGCTGGAGTTCTGAGATTTGCTCCCCTCGCCGGGCACTGATCGAAAGTTGGTCGGGAGTGGGGACTTTGATTTTCCATTTTGCAAAACTCCAGTAATTACATTTTTCTCCAGAAACCGCTCTATCGAGACAAATTAGCAATTGCGGTAGGTTATTCGTTTTGTTGGACGGTTTCTTTGTCAAAAAAATCTCGTCCGCGGCATGTATGGGAGGGATCGACAAAAATGCCGCATCTGTTCCTAGGATCCAGGTATAAGCAAATCAATTAAAACTCTTATGCGCATCTGGTGTGAATGCGCCCCGGACCTGAATATCACCAAGTTCAAGAATGCCTTTTCCAGCTTGGGATGATATTTGTCAATAATCCATGATGATAATGAATATTGGTGATTATTACAAGATTTGCGGCCTTTTATTCCGTAAAAAATGGGGATAAGCGTAAAGAAACTATCGCCCCGCGCCCGGTTTGCGATGGATAAATTGCCTCACTTGACCCTCTCCCAGAGGGAGAAAAGAGGCCTGTAAAAAACTCTCCAGGGGGAGTGGGGAGGATTAGAAAAACCTCTCACGGCGGGATCGAGCATTCTATTGGTAGTATAGACAAAATAAGATGCATCGTTTCGCCTGTAGCCACGACCCATAACGGGGAACTATAATTACGGAGAAGCGTTACCTTGGCAATATCATTTTAATGTAGCAGGCACACGCCGCGTGCCGTCTGCATTTTTTCGATACGTTTGCATAATTCATGTTTAAAAAGGAATTCCTGGAAGGAAATTATTGTCGGACAAACGCCACACGGCGTGTGCCTGCTACTTTGCAGACTATAACGATACTCTCACATCGGCCATGCACCAGTCTCCGCTAGTCAAAGACCTCCGTGTTGCGCTTGGCGGCGAAAATGTAATCTCGGCGCCTTCGGAACTGGCGGTCTACGATTGCGATGCATTCACGCTCAACCGCTATCCGCCCGAGGCGGTCCTGTTTCCGCAATCGACCGGGCAAGTCGCCGCCGTGGTAAAAATCTGTAATCAGCACGGCATAGCGATCGTGCCCCGCGGCGCGGGCACCGGCCTGGCAGGCGGGTGTTTGCCTGCCGGGCGCTGCGTTGTGCTCATGCTCACGCGTATGAATCGCGTGCTGGATGTAAATCTCCGCGATCGCTGGGCCGTGGTCGAGGCGGGCGTTTACAATTCGCAACTTGCAAAAGCACTGGCCGGCACCGGTTATTTCTTTGCGGCCGAACCGTCTACGCAAGGCTCCAGTTCCATCGGCGGCAACGTGGCCACAAACGCCAGCGGAGCCAATGCGATCAAATACGGCGCGACCGTCAATCATCTTCTCGGGCTGGAAGCCGTTCTGGGCGACGGCTCGATAGTCGAGCTCGGTCCCGTCGCCGATCCGGCAAGCCTCGACCTCGTCGGCCTGGTTGCAGGCGGCGAAGGCACGTTGGCTGTCGTCACCAAGGTTTGGCTCCGCCTGATGCCCGTTCCGCGGAACTATCGCACGATGCAGGCCATATTCGATTCAGTCGAAGATGCGGTCAACTCCGTCACGCAAATTTTAGCCCAGGGCATTATTCCCTCGGTAATCGATCTTATGGATCAAGGCATATTGGCCGCGGTAAACAAATCGTCCGAGATCGATATTCCCGCCGATGCCGGGGCCATGCTGTTGGTCGAACTCGACGGTCCGGAACCGGGTCTTGATCGTCAACAGAAACAGATTGTTTCGCTGTTCAAAAAATACAATGCAAAAGACGTGCGGCAGGCGTCGTCGGCCGGGGATCGCGAAATGCTTTGGAAATGCCGCAAATCGGCGATGACCGCCGCAGGGGACTGTCCCAATTTTCGTTCTGACGAAAATGGGACTGCCCCCTTTCATTCCAATTATATGATTGAAGACTGCATTGTGCCGCGGACTCGGTTGCCGCAAATGCTGCAAAAGATCGCCGAAATCGGCCAAAAAAATCAAGTGCGGATAATGACTGTCGCCCATGCCGGCGACGGCAACATGCATCCGATTATACTGTACGACGAGCGCGACCAGGCGAGTGTCGCTCGGGCATTGGCCGCCAGCCGCGAACTGCTCGAAGCATGCATCGCCATGGGCGGCAGCGTAACGGGCGAGCACGGCGTCGGCGCCAAAAAAGTCGATCTCATGCCGCGGCAATTCCAATCCCCAGATCTGGAAGCACTTCGGCGCGTACGATATTCCTTCGATCCTTACGGCCTGCTGAATCCGGGCAAAATAATGAATTCTGAACTCCGAGCCTTGAGCCCTGAACCCGTCTAATCCAATTCCTGTTGGGAGGACAGTTAAACCGTCGCCCCAACGAAAAAGTCGAATGTCAACGCAAAATCTCCTCCCCTTGACCAAAACTCTCACACCGGCCGATCAGGCTGAAGTGGCCGTGGCGGTCCGCGCGGCATACGGAGAGAAGATGGCCGTGTATCCAATCGGAGGCGGCGCCGGGCAGGATTACGGCGTGCCGCCGACCGAGCCGGGACTAGGATTGTCTTTGCTGAAACTCGGCCGCCTGATCGATTATCAGCCCGACGACTTGACGATCACCGTCGAAGCCGGAATGACCATGGCCGAACTTTCCAAAATCCTTGTCCGGCACCGACAGCGTCTGCCCATCGACGTTGCACTGCCCGATCGGACTACCATCGGCGGCGCGGCTGCTGTAAATGCGTCCGGCCCGCGGCAATTCGCTTGCGGCACGATGCGCGATTTCGTGCTTGGCTTTACTGCCGTGGACGGCCAAGGAACGATCTTTTCAGGCGGCGGCCGGGTGCTGAAAAACGCCGCGGGCTACAACATCAGCCGGTTGATGGTCGGTTCGCTGGGCACGCTGGGCATAATCACGCAGTTGACGCTGATGGTCCGCCCAGTGCCCGAGATGTCGGCCTTGGTGGCCTGCGATACGCCCGATCTCGAAACGGCCGATAAATTGATTGCCGAACTGATGCAATCGCCAATCCGGCCGGCGGCCGTGGAACTGGCCCTCGGACCCGGGCGGCAAGACAATCCCGTGCTCGTGCCCATGCCAAAAGGCTCGGCAGCCAGGCTGATTATCGGTTTTGAAGGTCCGGCCGTTGAGGTGCAATGGATGCTCGACACGCTCCGCAACATGTGGCAGGCGGCCGGCGTAGCCTCGCCCATGACCGTAACCAATGCCTGGGCCAAGTCGCTTTGGGACTGGCTTGCGGATTTTCCCGCCCAGGTGCAAATCCTCGTCCACCCCAGCGCCGTGACTAATATGATCGGCGCAATCGTTTCGCTCGATCCGGATTGCACCATCCAAGCCCATGCCGGCAGCGGCATTGTTCGCGTTAAGTTTTCAGATTCAAAAGTAAGCGACCCTCAACCTAACAATGTCCCGACCGCCGGTGCGGTGCCCGGAGAAAAAATAGATGAGTTGGAAACACAAACTTCCTTTGCATTTTTGCTCCGCCGCCGGTTGCGTCCTTTAGTTGAAGACGCCGGGGGCAAATTGGCCGTGTTCAGCAGTTCCCAGGGCGACGGCTTGACATGCCGCGACGTTTGGGGACCCAAAGGCGACGCCTTCGCCGTGATGCAATCGCTCAAAGACCGTTTCGATCCTGCCGGCATCTTGAATCCCGGCCGCTTTATATTCGACAAATGAACGAAAAACTTTGGAACAACTCGAACCGCTTTGAAAACGGCTGGCCCGTTTTCGCCCAAGCCGGCGACTTTGCCACGGGCGTCGATTACGACTTGTTCCGCCGCTGCACGCATTGCGGGCTGTGCACGTCGAGTTGTCCGACGTTCGTCGAACTGGGCGATGAAAACAACGGCCCGCGCGGCCGGATCCAGATCATGCGCATGGCGGCCGACGGGCGGTGCGAATTGACCCCCCGCATGCGCCGCCACTTGGACCTCTGCCTCGATTGCCGCGGCTGCGAAACGGTTTGTCCGGCGGGCGTCGAGTTCGGCCAAATGATCGAGCCTTTACGCGTGGCGATAAAACAGGCCGAAACCAAATTCGAAGACCGCTACGACTTGTTCCGCGATATCGTGCTCTTCCGCCTGGTCCCTTATGCCGACCGCATGCGCCGTCTCCTGGCCCCAGTGCGATTTCTCCAGCATGCGGGCGTTTTCGATATGGCCAGGAGGATGGGACTTCTCCGCATCATCCCCGGCCGATTGGGGCGCATGGTCTCGCTTCTGCCGCCGCCGGTCAGGCAAGGGCCGAAGTTGCCCAAATTCCTCCCGGCCATCGGGCGGAAACGAGCCCGGGTGGCGTTTTTCACCGGCTGCGTCGCCGACGCACTTTTCCGCCAGGTGCATTGGGCCACGCTCAGGGTCTTGCAGCACAACGGCTGCGATATCTTCGTCCCGCCCGAGCAAGCCTGCTGCGGGGCAATACATTTTCAGGCCGGCGACGGTCACCGGGCCCGGCAACTGGCCGACGCCAATCTCGTGGCCTTTGAACTCGACCGCTACGACGCGATTATAGTCAATCACGCCGGTTGCGGATCGATGCTAAAACAATACGGGCTGCATTGGAAGGACGGTTTGCAGCCGCATCGCGAAAAATTCGCCGCCAAGGTGAAAGACGTGCACGAATTCCTGGACGGCTTGGGCCTTGTACCGCCCTCCGGCCGCATCCCCGCAACGGCCACATATCACGACTCCTGCCATCTTGCCCACGCCCAGCGAATCACCGCCGCCCCGCGTCGAATTTTGGCGAAAATTCCCGGCCTCGAGTTGCGCGACCTGCCCGAGTCGGACATCTGCTGCGGATCGGCCGGCGCGTATAACCTCGAGCACCCCGACATGTCCGACCGCCTCGCCCGCCGCAAACTGCAAAACATCCTCGCCACCGGCGCTTCGATAGTCCTTGCCGCCAATGCCGGCTGCCTCCTGCAAATCCAGCGCGAGCTAGGCAACAATCATCGCCCGCTAAAAGTCCTGCACACCATGGAACTCCTGGACCTAAGCTATCGCGGCGAAGAGCCATAGCATAAGGATTCGTGTTCAAGATACATCGGGTAGCACCGGTTCTTGAACCGGTGCGACGAAGTCGCAAGAGGCCCTGTAATTCTTTCCCATCCACATTTAACCTCTTGCGGCAAAGCCGCCCAGGTTCAAGAACCTGGGCTACCCGCTTCATTCTTCATTTAACCCCGGGTGGCCAATTCTTGCTCTGGAAATCCGGCCCGCAATCTGCTAAGTTCTTAGCGATAATAGACTAATGTCCAACCTTAGTGTCCTTCGTGGAAAAAAATAATTGAAGAACCATGGCAAATGAATCCCAAACGTGGAAAAATCGCGATTTTGACACCAAATAATTAGAAAGCCACTATCGGCAGAAACGTGGAAAAATCGCGATTTGATGCCCAACTCCCGAATTCGCCGTCACGCCCGCTCGGAAAACGTTTCGATCTCCAGCCGGGCCAGAATCTCGATCAATTCACGCGGATTTTGCGGGCGGCGGAGCGGGTCTTTCGACATCATGCAATGAACCAGGCGGGCTACGCCGGCGGGCAAATGCGGGGCTATGCGGCGCAGCTCCGGCGGGAGCGATTGCTTGTGCTGCGTGGCCAGTTCGCCCAAATCGCCGCCCGTAAACGGCAAACGTCCGGCCAGTATGCGATACAGGACCGCGCCCAGGCTGTAGATGTCGCTGCGGATGTCGGCTCTGATGGCGGAGGTGAGAAATTCCGGGGCGATGTAATGGAACGTGCCAAGCACGCAGCGATCCACCGCCGACCCGGTTTCATCCGTGCGCCGGGCAAAGCCCAAATCCAAGAGTGTTGCATGTCCATCGGGCGAGAGCATAATGTTGCTGGGCTTCACGTCGCCGTGCATCCAGCCCGCCTTGTGCAGGGCGTCGAAGGCCTCGGCTGTTTGCCGGGCGATCCATAAAACCTGCGGCAGGTCGAATCGCTGACCGGCGGCAAGTCGCTGTTCCAATGTGGCGCCTTCGAGCCAGGGCATTACCACAAACCGCGGCGATTGTTGCACGCTTGCATATAAAATCGGGATCAGATGCGAATGCGAAACGCTTTGCCCGACCAGGGCCTCGCGCTTAAGCAAGCGGACTGCCTGGGCGTCGTTTTGCCAGTCCGGCAATAGCATTTTTAAAGCGTATAAAGCCGGTTGATTGGACGGGGAGCCGGCCGGCCGGGCACGGAAGATTTGGGCCAGGCCCCCTTCGGCCGCAAAGTTTACCAACTCCCACTGCCTTACCCGACAGGGAAATTTTGACGTTTCCAGAACGGGGATTGAAAGCGCAGCAAGCGGCGGCGTTTGCAAGGTCTGAGTCATTTAATAAACACACGAAAAGAGTCTTTTATCGATGGGTCTAATAATAGCATCGGTTATTAGCGCCATGGCGGCGTATGGGCATAGTTTCCTTCCCTTTTGTTTGCCCCTTTTACTCATTTTTCAACCGTTTTGATCTTTTCCTGGCAAACTTTTAGTGTTAAATAGGATATTCCACTGGACAATAAAAAATCTTTAAGCAGTCGTAAACAATTGATATAGCCAAATCAGTCAGGAGGTCAGACGTTATTGTATAATCCAAGCCAAAATCAGGAGGGCAGACATCCTTGTCTGCCAAATAGACAGGCTCGAAAAACCTTGCAACAATACCTGTCGTGTTGCTTGGATGGCTCAAAAAAGACACGCATCCCACCGCTTCAGCGGACCCATCAAATAACACGATGTTAAAATCTACCAGTTAGGAAGAATATTATGGGCATTGACATCAACAGCCGCG
The DNA here is from genome assembly GCA_049509395.1 of Thermoguttaceae bacterium. Classification (GTDB taxonomy): domain Bacteria; phylum Planctomycetota; class Planctomycetia; order Pirellulales; family Thermoguttaceae; genus JBEKIK01. Next base: position 15,915 of record JBEKZY010000026.1, read on the forward strand.
GGCAAATGCCGGTGTCTCCGTTGGCGACGGAAAGCATTGCGGAAAAGCATAGGCAAGATGCCCGTACCACCCGAATGTTCGCATTGACGGTGGTAGGCATTATTTTGTGCAGTGCGCTGTTGAGGCTGTATCGGATCGACGCTCCTTTGATCGATGGTTTTTGGGATAAGCAAATTGCCGTGGCAAACCTGTCGAGGAGCATGGCGGGCCCGCCGTTTCATCTTTTGAATCCATCGTTCGACTTTTGCATATCGCCCGACGGCCAGCGCTATCTGGTAACCGAGGAAATTCCTTTATATCACGCCATGGTAGCCTTGGGATACCGACTGTTCGGCGAACAAGACTGGTTCGGCAGGGCCGTTAGCGCGGCGGGCTCATTGCTGGCCATTGCGGCATTTATTGGTCTGATGCGCCGGGAGTATGACTACGGTTTTGCCCTGGCGGCGGGCGTGATATTCGCGGTTTGCCCTTTGCTGTTGTATTACGGGCGGGCGGTAATACCCGATACCTGCATGCTGGGCTTCATGCTGGCGGCGGCCTATGGATTTCGCCGGGCCCTGGATGAAGACGGCTTGGCCTGGCTGATCGCCTGCGGTTTTGCCGGACTAGTGGCGGTAGCCTTCAAATACTATGCATTGATGGTATTGCTGCCCATGGCCGAGATGGCCTGGCGGGGGCAAAGAGCAAAAGGGCTGATAAAACTTTGCCTGCCGGTTGCCATGATGATCGTTCCTTTGGCGGCTTGGATGTTGTTGATTTTTTTCCGCACGTCCAACCCGTCTCAATATACTGTGTATTTTATTTTTCAACAGCCGAGTATTTTACTGGAGAGTAAATTTTGGTCCCGGCTGGCCGACCGGTTCTTATGGAAGAGCTGCGGCCCGCTGACTGCGATTTTAATGGGAGTGGGATTATGCGCGGTGCTTTCCAGGCGGCGCAGGGACTGTCCCGATTTTCGCGTCAGCGAAAATGGGACTGTCCCATTTGGGCCGACTTCGCGGCGGACAGTGGGGGCCGTGGTTTCATGGACCGTCATGGGTTTGGCGTTTTACTTTTTGCTGGGACCGAAATCCTGGGGCCATGAATATTACGAGTTGATGATGCTTCCCGGCGCGGCGGGTTTGGCCGCCTTGGGATGGTGTTTTTTGTTCCGCCGATCGGCCGAAGAAAATCGATTGCGTAGCCTGCAAATGCCGCTCGGCGCATGTCTGCTGGTTTTGACCGCGATCATCCACTCTCCATGGATAAGCGACGGCCGTTTCCGGCAGGACATCGGTTTTATGATCGCGGCACAAAGCGCCCAGAAGCACTGCTCAGCGGCCGGCCGGATAGTGGCCGGCCCGTTTACTCCCCAGCCCATCATTCATTACGCCCGGCGCGAAGGCTGGACTTGGCAGGAATATCCCGGCGACATGCAAAACTTGCTCGATGGTTGTAAAAAACATGGCGCCGAATGCGTTGTGCTATATTTCGATCGAAAAATCCAGCCTGAAGAAAGGCGTCGCTACGACGATCTGATAAAAACTCTGCCTATATTGGAACACCAAGCCGGTCCGTGGGGATTGGGCCAGACACCCTGCGAGATTTACATACTGGGATTGCTCGAACCCGGTTTCAAAACCGAACAGATGGCGGAAAAATCGCGGACTGGCGGCGATAAAAAATAATTGTTGCCCGTTACACCATGCCGCCTATTGCCGCGTAATAAATGGACCGGTAAAATTCGAGAAAACCCCGATAAAGAAGGAGCATCTTATGATCAAATGCCCATCGTGCGGCGAAGAGAATCCTCCCGGCGTGGGATTGTGCAAACACTGCGGCGGCCCAATCTCCTTGAAAGAAGACGTGCAGCCCGAGGTTGCCCCAGGCAGTTTTGAAGAACAAATCTTAGGGCTTTTGCGGGCGGGAAAAAAGATGGATGCCATCAAACTCCATCGCATAAAAACAGGCTCCGGCCTGAAAGAAGCAAAAGACGCCGTTGAACTTCTGGCCAAGGAAAATAATATCGCCGCATCTGGAGCCGGCTGCGCAGGCATGCTTTTAATCGCCGTTGCCGCAGTCTTTGTATTACTGAAATACGCCGGTGTGGCATAAGATTTTGCCCAACTTTACGTTCCTATGTATTTCGCATATATCGTCCTGGCAATAGCAATGTCGTCTGTGCCGGCTATAATCGCTCGGCCGTCGGAAAAAAGAGTGATTTCGTGAGGCGGGACTTTCAAACGCAACAAATATTGGTTCAGCGTGATCGTACCCACGCCGGCAAGGCGCCCTGCCAACTCGGCCAGTGATATGCTTGCTCCCTGATGGGAAAGTTGTACGGCGTTTCGACCGCAAAGCACGGCGGTGCGGCTGCCTTCGCGACCGGCTAGCCAGGTGAATTCCCCCCGCTTGCACGCGGCACAATTGGCTTGCTCGCGCAAGCGGCTTATATCGACCTGTTTGATGCGGTTTTGCCAAAGATCAACTATCGTCAACTGCTGGGATATGGAATCGCGATTGCCGCTGAGTATTTTTATCGCCTCGACGGCTTCGATCGAGGCAATTACACCCACGATCGGGCCCAGGATGCCTGCCGTGTCGCAGGTGGGCGTGCTGCTGGGCGGAGGACAACTTTCCATCAGGCAGCGCAAGCACGGGGTTTCGCCAGGAATGATCGTCATAGTTTGCCCTTCCGCGCCTAGGCAACCGCCGTAGATCCAGGGCAGGCGGAGCTTAACCGCGGCGTCGTTAATGAGAAATCGCGTCTCGAAATTATCGGTCCCGTCGAGGATCACATCCACGCCTTCGCAAAACCGCTCGATATTCGCGTGATTCACGTCAGCCACGATCGGCTCGACTGTGACCAATGAATTTATTCGGCGGAGTTTTTCAGTGGCCGCCACGGCCTTGGGCAATCCGGCGGCAGCGTCCGCTTCATCGAAAAGCGTCTGCCGGGCCAGATTGCTAAGCTCCACGAAATCTCGATCCACGATTCGCACCGCACCCACGCCGGCCCGTACAAGCATATTGGCAATCACGCTGCCCAGCGCCCCGCACCCACAGACCAGCGCCCGGGCCGAAGCCAATCGCCGTTGTCCTTCTTCGCCCAGCGGCGAAAAACGAATTTGGCGAATGTATCGTTCAATTTGCAATTTGCAATTTGCGATTGTCAATTTGCAATCTCCTTGTGCAATACATCGGCCAGGTATCGGCCCGTTATCGAATTCCGGCAGTTGGCTACCATCTCCGGCGTGCCTTTTATGACGACCTGGCCGCCTTCGTCTGCAGCGCCCGGACCCAGATCGACGATGTAATCGGCGGCTTTCATCATTTGCAGGTTGTGTTCCACCACGATCAGCGAATGGCCCACGGCCAGCAGGGCCTCGAAGCAGTCCAGCAGTTGCACAATGTCGAAAAAGTGCAATCCCGTGGTGGGCTCATCGAGTATGAACAGGCACCGGCCGCGTTTTGCGCTGCTCATGTATCCCGCTAGTTTCAGGCGCTGGGCCTCGCCGCCGGAAAGCGTGTTGGCCGGCTGCCCCAGTTGCACGTAGTCCAGGCCCACGTCGATCAAGCGTTTCAGCCGGGCCTGGACCTTGGTCTGTCCGCGAAAGAAAGTGAAGGCCTCGCGCACGGTCATCTCCAGCACGTCGGCGATATTGCGGCCGCGATATGTAACGTCCAGGATTTCGTCGCGATATCGGGTGCCGTTGCACTGGGCGCAGCGCATGTACACGTCGGCCAAAAACTGCATGTCGATCTGGATGTAGCCGTCGCCGTGACAGGCGGTGCATCGCCCGCCGTCGACGTTGAAACTGAAATGCCCGGCGCTGTAATTGCGGGTGCGGGCCTCGACCGTGTCGGCAAACACGTTGCGGATTTCATCGAAGACTTTCAAATACGTCACCGGATTGGAACGCGGCGAGCGCCCGATTGGGCTTTGATCGACCATAATCACGTCGTCGATCTGGCCGTCGCCGAAAATGTCGTCGTGTGGATACGGTTTTTGGGCGTCTTTGCGCAGGCGGCGGCAGAGCGCCGGGTACAATGTATCTTCGACCAGCGTGCTCTTGCCCGATCCGCTCACGCCGGTGACCAGGCATAACATGCCCAGGGGAAATTCCACGCTTACGCCTTTGAGATTATTACCCCGTGCGCCGGCCAGGCGGATCCAGCCATGGTTTGGCGAGCGGCGCCGCGGGTTTGCCCCCACTCCGCGCCGGCCGGCAAGATAATCGCCGGTCAGACTGTCTAATGATTTTTCCAATTCCTCGGGGGTTCCTTGGAACACGATTCGACCGCCGCGCTCTCCCGCTCCCGGACCGACCTCCACAATCTGATCGGCCGCGCGGATCAACGATTCTTCGTGCTCGACCACGACCACGGTGTTGCCGCGATCGCGGAGTTGCTTGATGGCGGCGATGAGCTGATTGATGTCGCGTGGATGCAGGCCGATCGACGGCTCGTCGAGCACATACAACATATTTACCAGGCTGGAACCCAGGGACGCGGTCAGCGCAACGCGCCGGGCTTCGCCGCCGCTTAAGGTCCGCAGGGGCCGATCCAACGTCAGGTAGCCCAACCCGACTTCTTCCAGATATCCCAGCCGGGCTTGGACCTGTTCGAGCATCATGCGCCCCACCTGTTGTTCCCAGGCCGGCAACTGCAAATCGCGGAAAAAGGCGGCCGCATCGCGGACTTTTAATGCGCAGATTTCGCCCAGGTTTTTACCGCCAACACGCACTGCCAGGGCCTCGGGCCGCAATCGTGTGCCGTTGCAACTCGGGCAGGTCCGTGTGCTCCGCCAACGGCTTAGGAAAACGCGGATGTGCATCTTGTACTTGCGCCGTTCCAGCCAGGCGAAAAATTCTTCCAGGCCGCCGAATTTTCGCTCCGGAACGCCGCGGGTAATCAACGCCAGATGCCGCCGGTCGAGTTCCTTAAAGGGCACTTCGGTGGGAATATCATAATCCGGGGCCAGGGCCAGCAGTTCCTGCAATTCATGCTCGTATGCGGGCGTGTTCCAGGGGGCAATCGCCCCTTCGGCCAGCGATTTGTTCGGATCTGGTACGACCAGGTCCATGTCGATGCCGATCACGTTGCCGAAACCTTCGCACTCCGGGCATGCGCCCAAAGGACTGTTGAAACTAAACAGCCGCGGTTCGGGAGGAGGATATTCGATGCCGCAATCCTCGCAGGCCAACTGCGTGCTGAATCCCAATCGCCTCCATGGACGGCCTTCGATGAGAATCGAGGGGTGAGGAGCGACGGGCGAGAGGCGAGGTAAGGGTTCAGGATTCAGGGTTCGGGGTTCAGGGTTCAATATGTCCCCTCTCCCTTTGGGAGCGACCACTGACGTGGTGCCCGAGGGTGAGGGCAGATGTTCATTGTTTTCCTCCACAAATGCAAAACATCGCCCGCGGCCTTTGGTAAAGGCGGTTTCCAGCGAATCGCGCAGCCGGCTGTCGCTCGCCCCGCCGGCCGTCAGCCGATCGACAACGGCGTAAATTCCGTTAGATAAATTGTTTAGCCCTGGCGCTTGTGCCGGGTGCAAACTTGTTGTGGCGATAGTTAAACTATCGCCCCAACTTGCCGGCAAACTTCCTTCGTCCAGGTTAATCAAGCGTTCGCCGACAATCACGCGAATAAATCCTTCTTCGCGCAGGCTGGCGGCCAAGACATCAATTTGTCGAGGCGACTCTTGTTGGGGCGACAGTTGAGTGTCTTTTTGTTGGGGCGACAGTTTAACTGTCTCCCCAACTGATTTCTGCTCGGCTATCGCCCCAACTGGCTTCTGATCTACTGCCGGCAAATCGATTCGGAAGGCGATCAGGTACTTTGTGCCCGACGGCAAAGTGGACAAGACTTCGGCAGTGCTTTGTGGAGTGTCGCAGTGTACTTCCTGCCCGCATTTAAGGCAAAATACATGCCCGATCTTGGCGAACAACAGTCGCAGATAATCGCCGGTCTCGGTGGCCGTGCCCACAGTCGACCGGCTCGAGCGACCGGCGTTTTTACTAGTTACGGCGATGGCCGGAGGGATGCCGTCGATGCGTTCGGCCTCGGGCTTTTCCAAACGTTGAAGAAATTGCCGCGTATAGGCCGAAAAACTCTCGATGTATCGCCGCTGCCCTTCGGCATACAGCGTATCCAATGCAAGGCTGCTTTTGCCGCTGCCGCTTAAACCGCAAAACACGATCAACCGCCGATGGGGCAGATCCAAATCGATCGATTTCAGGTTGTGAACCGCAACGCCACGCAGCGAAATCTTACCGACAGCATTCATAGTTTAGCCTGGCAAAGTATGTCGATAATAAGACATATTATAATGATACAAACTTCCAGCCCGTTTGTCCATGTAGCCATATCGAGCGAAAAAAATGATCTTTTTTGAAACTAAGGGCTATGGAATGTTGGTTGCAGATTGTGTTTAGTGGAGATTTCTTTCTCCTGAAGCCAGGACCATGCATCCTGTTCAATCGATTTACCGCCTGCCATGAACCGCCTGCCTTTTCTGGCCCCCTGAATTCGCCTTTTGATCCGTATTAATCATCCCTTGACAAGTTTTTTAACATTGTTATAGATGAGTTGTATCCACGACGGTTTACCGCCGCGGATAACGGCCTCGAGGTCAACGATAGTGAGGCTTCCTTGGCGGAAGCCGCAACGGTGCTGGGAGTCGTTGCCTCGGGGTTTTTTTGCGCCCAGGCTTGATCCGGCGTTATTTGCGGTATAATGGGTAATATTAAAAAGATTGGAAAGGAAAAGGATATTGAATGGATTAAATAGCAATCAGCTTTCAGATATCAGCAGACAGCCGTAAAAAACATCCTCGTGCTGATAACTGAAAGCTGAATGCTGATAGCTTCATAACAACTGTAAACTGAATAATTCGAGGTCTTTATGAAAGTTACACATTACGAACAAATCGAGGCCGCCCCGATCGAGATGGAAGGGGCCGTCAACTGCCGTATGCGCTGCCTGATCGGCCCGGACCAGGGCGCACCGAGTTTTTCCATGCGGCAATTCGAATTAGGCTCAGGCGGGCATACCCCAAAGCATGCCCACGGCCATGAACATGAAATATTCGTGTTGGAAGGGACCGGCGTGGTGTTGGAAGGTGATAAAGAACATGCCCTAAGACCCGGCAGCGTTGCATTTGTACCTCCAAATCAGATCCACCAATTTCGCAATACCGGTTCCGGCCCCTTGAAATTTCTCTGCCTGATCCCCCATCCCATGCGCGGCATGTCCGGCCCCTGCGTCGCGGCCTGCGGATGCGATGGGTAGATAGAAACCAAATTTCTCGCAAAGTCGCTAAGACGCAAAGAATACAAATAACTTGTTTCAATTCATGAAACAAACCGCTTGCGGTTTCGCAATCCATTGTAAACAAAGTCAAATCGGCTATATTTTTTTACTTATCATATCTATGCGTCTCCGCGTCTTTGCGAGATATTTTTTAAGGATGTCGTAAGATGCCTTCCGATTGTGCTGCCGAAATCGCCCGGCTTCGCGAGGAAATCGCCCGCCACGATCAAAAATACTACGTCGAAGCGGCCCCTGAGATCTCCGATCTACAGTACGATCGCCTAATGGAGCACCTGAAAAAGCTGGAGGCCGAGCATCCCAATCTGATCACGCCCGATAGTCCCACCCAGCGCGTGGGCGAACGGCCGGTTGAGGGGCTTGTGCAGGTCGAGCATCGCGTGCCCATGCTGTCGATAGAAAATACCTACAGCATAGATGAACTGAAAAAATACGGCGAGCGCGTGGCCAAACTCCTGCCGGGCGAAAAAATCGAGTGGGTCGTGGAACTGAAAATCGACGGCGTGGCAATCGCCTTGATCTACGAAAATGGGCTGCTGACCAGGGGTATTACCCGGGGCAACGGGCGGGTGGGCGACGATATCACCCACAATGTCCGCACGGTCAAGGGTATACCGCTCCGCTTGTCCGGCAAAAAAGTGCCGCCGGTGCTCGAGGTCCGCGGCGAAATCTACATGACAAACTCCGACCTGGTCATACTGAACGAGGCCCAGCAGGCCAAGGGCGAGCCGCTGTTTGCCAATACCCGAAATGTCACCGCCGGCAGCGTGCGCTTGCTCGATCCGCGGATTTGCGCCCAACGGCGGCTGCGTTTCTTCGCTCACAGCGTGGGATTGACCGAAGGTCTGAAGGCCCGGACGCATACGGAGTTCCTCGAAGAGCTGCGGGGTTATGGAATTCCGCCCACGCCGGAAGTGCAGTGTTTTTCGTCGTTCGCGGCGGCCGTCGATCATTGCGAGGAACTTATCGAGCGCCTGCACGAACTGGATTTCGAGATCGATGGCTTGGTGCTTAAGGTCAACAGTTTCGACCAGCGCGAGCGCCTGGGCGCTACGTCGAAATGCCCGCGCTGGGTGATCGCCTACAAATTCGAGAAGTACGAGGCCACCACCCGGCTCAACGAAATTCGCGTGCAGGTGGGCAAGACAGGCACGATCACGCCCGTGGCCGACCTCGAGCCCGTGGAACTGGCCGGCACTACCGTCAGCCACGCCAGTCTGCACAACGCCGACGAGATCGAGCGCAAGGACGTCCGCGTGGGCGACGTGGTGGTGGTCGAAAAGGCCGGCAAAATCATCCCCCACATCGTCCGCGTGGAAAAACACCTGCGCAAAGGCTCGCTCCGCAAATTCGTTTTTCCCACCGCCTGCCCCGAGTGCGATACGAAGCTTGCAAAAGACGAAGGCGGCGTATACATCCGCTGCCCGAATATGCTTTGCCCGGCCCAGGTGAAAGAACGCATCCGCTACTTTGCCGGGCGCAACGCCATGGATATCGAAGGCCTGGGCGATGAATTAGTAAATAAACTTGTTGATGAAAAATTGGTTCGGAACTATGGCGATCTATATCGATTAACCGCAGATGATCTAACAAAATTAGAATGGATAATGGATTGGGGTGAAAAAACCGCAAAAGATATTATATCTGAAATTGAGAAAAATAAGCATTATAAACTTCCATGGTTTATAAAGGCATTGTCCATGGGTCAAATCAAAGATCCATACGCTTCAACATTGGCAGAACATTTTGGATCTATGGAATTACTTTATTCAGCGAATTTGGATCAAATTTCGGTAGTCAAAGGCATAGGGCCGATAATTGCTGAAACAGTTCATGATTGTCTCCATGATAATATTTGTCAAGAAACGATTGAAGAGTTGAGGAATGTCGGCATAAATTTAGATTGTTCTCCAGATACACACCAACTTCAGAAGGAAGGACTAACGAAGAAAGCATCCCAGTTTGATCTCATAAAGAAATTGGGTGCTGAGGAGTTTAAGAAGCGCATCAAGTATTATGCTGGAGGAGTGAAAGAAAATAAAAAGAAAAAAGGTATTAAAGGATTGGGAGAAACAAGAATAGATCAACTAATTGACGAAAACTTGGTTCGTGGCTATGGGGACTTATATCGAATTACTTTTGATGACCTCGTTACTCTTAAACGAATGGTTAAAATGAGTAGTGATGAAGCAGACAAACAACTTTCGTTAATATACAAAAGCAAGAATTGTGGATTAGAAAGATTATTAAACGCGCTCTCCATCCCCCATGTGGGCAATCGCACAGCGACATTACTAGCAAAACAATTCCAGTCGATGGATAAACTAATGTCCGCTAATGTTGAAGTATTAAGTAATATTAACGAAATTGGTCCCATAATTGCTCAAAGTGTTTATGACTACCTCCATAGTAAATTAGGATCAGAAACCATTACCGATTTAAAAAATCTCGGTGTGAATATGAAATCCACCAGTAAAATGGCCAAAGCAAGGGAATTGGGAGTAAGAGTTATTAACGAAGAAGAATTTCAAAATATGTTAAATTAAATGAATCCTCCCGCCTATCTACGCAACATAGATAAAAAATCATTTTCCGAAATTTCTTTCAGTGGATAGCCTTGGGATATTAAATCATCGGCCTTTTCCAATTTTCCGCTCTTAAGTTTTCCTTTGTATTTTTGCGGATCGCGTGCACCAATTACTAAGTAATCAGTTTTTCTGGATATGTTATTACTACATTTTCCACCAGAAATACGAATTATCTGCTCAACTTTATCCCGAGAGATTGAATTAAGTTCGCCAGTTATAACAACAAGTTTACCATCGAAAGGTCTACTTTTGGCCAATTCATCATCTGATGGTATATTTTTAGTCGCATGCCTTAGCATCTTCCGCTGCTTTGTGATGAATGAAAGAAATACCAAGAAAGCCAGCAACTGTGGAGAGTTTATGATCTACGAGTTTTGGCCAAACTTGTTTTGAGATCCACATTGTACAGTTGTAAGTAAAAGACGGGTATGGAAGGCCATAAAATTCAAGAGTCTTTTTTAATACATCTATATCAAAAGAAGCATTGTGTGCAAGAATGAGATTTTTATCGAAGTACATAGACAAAATTTTATATATATCAGGAAATTCTGGTTCATTTTGTACCACTTCTTTTGTAATGCCGTGTTTTTTTGTGAATTCTGAATCAAAATAGAAATATTTTTTAGGTGGATGGATTTTTCGAGATAAATTTATTTCACATGTTCCATTTCGGAATACGGCTATTCCAATTTCACAAGGACTTGCATGATTCCTATTTGCAGTTTCAAAATCAATTGCAATAAAATTCATGACAGTTACCATTGAAAGTAATACGAAAAAGCCAAATTAGACGAATACCATATAATATAGCTGCATCGATGATGTTTGAAAATAGTACGCGGGTGGCCCAGTTTCTCGAATCTGGGCGGTCTGGACGCGAGAGGCAAATATAAATCACACGTCAAGCATGGTTGTTTGTCCCATAGGGACAGCCGATAATAGTCCAGCACTTTAGTGCTGTGGTTTTGAACCGCCCAATTCCTCATTCGTCCCGTAGGGACGATTGAAACGCGGCCGCAATATTCAACCGTCCCTATGGGACGTCGTAGTTATTTTACCCTAAAGCCCCAGCGATGAATCGCTGGGCTAAAATCAAACGACCCTACGGGTCTAAAAGGGCTACGTCGGCAATCTTTTCGAGTATGTCCTGCGACTGGGCGAAAGATGCCGCCCACCGCTTTTCAGAATGTAGTTCCTCGAGAAACCATTTGGCCAAGGCATCTTGGTCTGATTCAGGCAGTTTAGACGCCTCCTCAAAGGCATTCGAAAGTAATGTAGTCATTTATATTATCTCCGAACCTTTACATATAGTATATCACGCAAGATTTATTCAGACAAGAAGGAGCGGGTAGCTTGCGTATTCGAACTTGACTTACTTGGCCGCGATTGCTAAATAAAGATTTAAAATTGTCTATCATAGCCATTCCCTCCTGACACTGCATCCCAGTTTCACCACAATGTCCGCACGTGAGGATACCGGCGCATCAATTCGTCCTTGGTGAGAATTGCGGCGTTCTCCTCGCGGGCGGTAGCCGCGATGATTTGATCGGCGGGATCGGAAGAAAAAGGCTGCGGGAGCGTGGTGGAACGATATGCGATTGACGGAGAAAGCTGGACCAGGCGGAGCTTTGGCATCGCCAGCGCAACCGAAAGCCAATCTTGCGGATCGCAGGAAATGCCCAACCGTCCCTTTTCCAGCAGTTTGCAAAACTCCCACACCGATATTACGGATAAAAGAAGTTCTTCGTAGCGTTTCGGGTTGGCAATTAGGGCGCTTACTTTGCGCGAAAGTTTCTCGGGTTGGACATGCCACCAGATCCAAGCGTGCGTATCCAGGACATACTTCATTTGCAGGCGCTCCAATCAGACTGCCCGATCGGCGAGACGATGTCTTTTTCGAACACCAGCGTCGCGGCCAACTTTCCCGGCGCCGGTTTTTCTTTTGCGCCGCGGAAAGGGACCACTTCGGCAAGCGGCCGGCCGCGCCGCGTAACAATTACCGATTCCTTGGTCTTTGACACCGTATCTAATACTTGCAAGGCCCGAGCCTTAAATGCACTGATCGCCATGGTTTTCATACAAATCCACCTCCGATAACAATTATAGTCAATTAAAATGACCATGTCAAGACAGCCGTCTTGCTCTACCCGTTTGGCAAACATATTGGTGGAGTTTGCGCGAAAGTATATTGTCCTGCATAGCATTAATTCGGCCGTTTTCGCGGAAATATTGGAAGCCGGTCGCCATTTTTTCGCTCAATTTTACTAACCTTGAAAAAATATCGAAAAAGTATTATAAATGCGGCTGCTTAACGCCTGATACATGGAAACAAACAAAGGCTCAAAAAATGTGGTC
>JBEKZY010000260.1:0-7054 GCA_049509395.1 Thermoguttaceae bacterium
TTTTACGAGGGCCCCCCCACCGCAAATGGCCTGCCTCACCCGGGCCACTGCCTGACCAGGGCCGTCAAGGACCTTTTCCCCCGCTATAAGACCATGCGCGGATATCTTTGCCGGCGCAAGGCCGGTTGGGATACGCACGGGTTGCCCGTCGAAGTCGAAGTCTGCAAAGAACTGGGCATCCATTCAAAAGAAGAAATCGAAGCCTACGGCGTCGAGCCGTTCAACCGCAAGTGCGTCGAAAGCGTATTCCGCTACACTCAACAATGGGAGCAACTCACCGAACGCCTCGGTTTTTGGATCCACCTGGACGAGGCCTATGTAACCTTCCATCAAAGTTACGTGGAAAGCGTGTGGTGGGCACTGAAAAATCTTTTCGATCGGGGTTTATTATATCAGGGATATAAAATCGTGTGGTGGTGGGCGCAAGGCGGCACTGCCTTAAGCTCCGGCGAAGTTGGCCAAGGGTATCGCGAAGTGGCCGACCCGAGCGTGTATGTACGGTTTCCAATAATAATCGATGACAAGGCAAAAGAACTCGGACTTGGTGATAACGCGTGTCTCCTAGTCTGGACCACCACGCCGTGGACGCTTCCGGGCAATCATTTTGCCGCCGTGAATCCGGATATGGAGTACTCTCTTATCGTTGACCCGACAGATGGAAAAACAACACTAATAGTTGCCAGTACACTTGAGCACGATATTATCGAGAAAGTAGTCAAAAGCGACTTCAGGGCATGGGTGACTAGGAAGCGATTCAAGGGTAAGGAGCTTTCTGGCCTTCGATATATGCCTCCGTTCCCTGACGTGTTCTACCGACAAACCGTTGGGAAATTCGCACAGGGCCCGTCAACAAATGTATTCGATCAAAATGAAAAAACGTTAATGGGAGAATTCTTCGCTCCGATCCAAGTACCACGCTGGGGGAAGTATCTTGGTTGGCGGGTATTGGAATCTTCGTTTGTAACCGCTGATTCAGGTACGGGCGTGGTCCACATCGCCCCGGCGTTCGGAGAGGACGATTATAACCTTTGGCAAACTGAGGTTTGGGATACACTTGCACCACCCTTTGATGAACTGCTGCTTTGTCCTGTAGCAGCCAACGGAACTTTCACGGATGATGTTGAACAATTTAAAGGCCGCTGGGTAAAGGATTGCGACCGCGATATCATACGGCAACTAAAGACCGAGGGCAAATTGTTCCATCAGGAGCAATACCTCCACGATTATCCGTTCTGCTGGCGGGCGGAAGAAGATCCGCTAATTCAATATCCCCGCCGCAGTTGGTTCATTCGAACCACTAAATTCAAGGAAGCGATGCTGGCCAACAACAGCCGAATCAATTGGCTGCCGGAACACATCCGCGACGGGCGTTTTGGCAATTTTTTGGAGACAAACGTCGATTGGGCCCTTTCCCGCGAGCGCTACTGGGGCACGCCCTTGCCGATTTGGGTCTGCGAAAAAACCGGCTATGCCGAAGCCGTGGCCAGTTACGCCGACCTGCTGGCCAAGCCCGGCCTGGCAGGGACCGAGGTTTGGAAAAAGGCCAAACGCGAAAATCCCGATCTGCCCGACGACCTTGCGGTCCACAAACCTTACATCGATGCAATTACTTACGATTCGCCCAAGGCGCCAGGCGCGCGGATGCGCCGCGTGCCGGAGGTGATCGACTGCTGGTTCGACGCGGGCGCCATGCCTTTTGCCCAATGGGGCTATCCGCATCAGCCGGGTTCGGACGATAGTTTCCAGGGCCAATTTCCCGCCGATTTTATCAGCGAGGCACTGGACCAGACCCGCGGCTGGTTCTACAGTCTTTTGGCGATCAGCACGCTGCTATTTAGTGAAAATGGAGGGCGGGAAAACGCTCAGCCCTCACCCCCGGCCCCACTCCCAAATGGAGAGGGGAGTAAAACAAATACTCCTCAGTCCTCTGATTCTAGCCCCCAGTCTCTAGCCCCTAGCCCCTCGTCACATGATTACCCTCATCCTTTCCGCAACTGCATCGTCTTGGGGCTGATGCTGGGCGAAGACGGGGGCAAGATGTCGAAGAGCAAGCGAAATTACCGCGAGCCCAACGAAATCCTCAACCGCTACGGGGCCGACGCCCTGCGATGGTATTTCTTTTCCAATCAGCCGCCGTGGACATCGATTCGCTACAGCGAGCAGGCCATCAAGGACTGCATTCCGGAATTCTTGCTGCGGCTTTGGAACGTTTATAGTTTTTTTGTGATCTACGCGAACATCGACAAGTTTGAGCCGGCGGCCCATATCAGCGGCGGGGCAGGGCAGTTGACCGCCGAAGTTTTGGCTACGGCCCGGGATTTCCGGCCCGTCGCTAATCGCTCGGAGCTTGACCGCTGGATCATCAGTGAGCTCAATCGCACTATAGCCGCCGTGACCGAGCGGATGGACGCCTACGACAATTTCGACGCCTGCGCCTGTTTAAGCGATTTCGTCGATGCCTTGAGCAACTGGTACGTCCGTCGCAGCCGCGACCGATTTTGGAGCGGCGAACAATCGGCCGACAAGGCCGACGCCTACTGGACGCTTTACGAATGCCTGCTTACGACCTGCAAATTGATCGCCCCGTTTGTGCCGTTTTTGGCTGAGGAAATGTGGCAAAATCTGGCGGCAGCGGCCTTCGCCGACAAATCCTCCGAGGCCTCGCCCTTGGAAAGCGTGCACCTGTGCGACTATCCGGTTGCGGACCGGGCGGCCCTCGACGAGATGCTATCGAAAGGCATGAATTTGGTCCGAGAGGTTGTATCCCAGGGTCGTAGCGCTCGCATGGCATCCAAGGTAAAAGTTCGACAACCTTTGTCATTGGCGAAAATAGCGTTGACAGACGTAATCCACCAAACATGGCTTGAACAACATAAGTCCCTTATTCTTGACGAACTCAATGTAAAAGATATCGAGTTTAATCTATGGGATGAGGTGGATGTCGATTATAGGATCGATCCAAACTGGAAACTACTGGGACCACGCCTTGGAAAACGTTTGCCGATTTTAAAAAAGTACTTACAGGATCTCACTTCAAGTGAAGCAAATGAAATATGCGCCGATCTTGAGAGTATTGGGCAAAAAACGATCACACTTAGAGACGGCCCAGTTACATTGGAAGCTCATGAAGTTTTTGTACGCCCGGAACCGAGGCCAGGAACCTCCGCTGCAAAAGGACCTAATTGCGTCGTTGTTTTGAATCTCGATCTAACGACAGATCTGATTAGAGAAGGACTAGCTAGAGATGTAGTGCGTGTGATCCAAGATCGCCGTAAAGAAATGAACTGTAATTATACCGATCGGATTTGCGTCGGATTTGTTACAGATTCGGCCGAACTTACCGAGGCCGTGCAGCAATTCAGCCAATATATTCAAGATGAAACCCTGGCCTTGGAGATCGATTTTACTCCGCCGCCCGGCGCCGAAGCGGTGGAAGTCAAAGTCGGCGATTATAGCGCTATGTTATCTGTGAAAAAAGCGTAAATGAATTATTTACAGTAGAGGATTGGGAGTTTTTTATGTCCGCGCCGAGTTCCCGATTATTCAAGATCGCGGTGTTGATTTCCGGCGGGGGCACAACGCTGAAAAACTTGATCGAGCGGATCTCCGCCGGTCGTCTGCATGTGGATATTAGTCTCGTGATATCGAGCAATCCGCAGGCCGGCGGGCTCCGGTTCGCACGCGAGGCAGATATCCCCTGCCTGGTTGTCGAACAGAAAGACTATCCCGATCAAGACGCCTTTAGCCGCGAGATTTTCAGCCGTTGTCGGGCCGCCGCCGCGGACCTGGTCGTGATGGGCGGATTCCTCAAGCGCTTGACCATCCCGGAAGATTTCAAGAATCGCGTAATCAACATCCACCCGGCGCTGATCCCGGCCTTTTGCGGCACGGGATATTACGGGCATCGGGTGCACGAGGCCGTGCTGGAATACGGCGTGAAACTGAGCGGCTGCACGGTCCATTTTGCCGACAATCAATACGACCACGGGCCGGTGATTTTGCAAAAGGCCGTGCCGGTCCTCGATGGCGACACGCCCGATTCGCTTGCCGCCCGTGTGTTTACGGCCGAGTGCGAGGCCTATCCCGAGGCCGTGCAACTGATCGCCGAGGGACGGGTCCGGGTCGAATCGCGCCGCGTGCGAATACTGCCGCCTGGTTAGCCATGCGGCACTGGCATCTTGCCAGTGTTGGAAAAGACACGGGCAAGATGCCCGTGCCACTTAATCGATGCACGTGGCACTCTATCGATGCCCGTGCCAGCTAAGCGATTTCTTTTCCGTGTTTCAGCGATTATTCCCGCGCACATCGCTGCTTGCGGGTCGCTGCTGGTACGAATTCAGCCAATCTTCAATTTGGCCGGCAAGTGCAGTTTGCTTTTGAGAACGGGCAAGATTCAAGGCCTTTTGGGCCGCGGTTATGGCTTCGGTAGTTTGGTTTATATTGGCATAAGCCATCGCCATTAGGAAATAGGCGCCTGTGTAATTGGGCTTGATTTGCAATGCCTGTTTGAAGTGTTCGATTGCCTCGTTAGGCCGGCCTGTCTGCATCAAGGCGTTGCCCAGGTTTTTGTGAGTCTCGGGGTCGTTAGGGTTTTGCGTTAGGGCCAGGCGAAAGTTATCCGCCGCCTCGGGCAATTGGCCGGATTGAGCCAGAGCGATGCCCAAATTAGCGTAAGCCTCAGATTTTTCCGGCTGCAATTGCAGGACTTGCTGGAAATGTTCAATCGCTTCCTGGGGCCGCTTTTCTTGCAGCAATATGTTGCCCAGATTCATGTGCGCCTCAGGCGAGGCGGGATTAATCCCCAATGCTTTTTCATATTGTTCCATCGCTTCATTAGGACGGCCAAGTTGTGCGAATGCGTTACCCAAACTGTTGTGGACCTCGGCATGGCCGGGTTTGAGGCGCAGGAATTCCTGAAAATGTTCGATCGACTCTTCAGCCCGGCCTGTTTTAACCAACGTGTTGCCCAAGCCATAGTGTGCCATGGCAAAGTCGGGCTTTAACCTTATAGCTTGCTTATAATGCCCGATAGCATCTTGTGGCCGATTGGTTTTGCTCAATGCGTTGGCATAGTTGAATTGAGCCATGACACAGTCTGGATTTTTATCCAGGGTTGCCTGGTACAGCGTCATGGCGTCGTGGTATAGCGCGTTTTGCCGCAAAGTCAGAAATATTAGCGCGCCTATAGCCGCAACGGCGACGATTATTGCCAGCGGCCGTATTTCACCGCGGGCGCTGCGAAGCCATGCGCTCCAGATTGCCGAGGCTAGTGCAATCACGCCGATGATCGCAATGTGCTGATAGCGGTCGGCCACCAGCGAGTATTGCATGAAGGCTACGTCCGTAAAGCCCATTACCGGCAGCAGAGCAACGCAAAAAAACCCCCAGGCGAACAACACATCCCTGCTCCAACTTTTTCTAAACCGCCAAAGAACGGCTGTAAGGGCCAGCACTGCCAATAGCGGCATCCACCATAGAATAGCACTGGCAGTAATGTGCCATTGGTGATAGACAAAGGCCAGATCGATGGGCAAAATGGCCTTGTAAAGGTAGAACCACACAACGCCGCCCGCCCCCAGCAGACGGTCGGTAAAACCAATCGCCCGAACGACTTTATCCGTGGCATGGGTCTGGAATTCCACGTTCACTGCGGCAAGGATCGCGGCGACAACAAAAAACGGCGCAATTCGCAGCAGATCCCGCCACGTCAGAGGCCGCAGCCACCAGATGATGCCTAAAAGCAGCGCGGGCAACATGGCCACCGATCCCTTGCCGAGCATCGCCAGCAAGAATGCCGCCAAGCTCAACCAGTAGAATATGGGCGAGGGACTAGGGGCTAAGGGCCAGGGGCTAGTTGCTCGTTCCAACGGTTCTCCGTGGGATCGTGCGGGTTCCAACCCCAGGCTTGCCGTGGGCATTTCGGCCCTTAAATACCACAGAATCGACAACAGGAAGAATAACATCGCCATCGTGTTTTTCCGCTGCGCGATCCAAGCCACCGACTCCACGTTTACCGGATGCACGGCAAAGATCAAGGCCGCTAAAAGCGCCCCGGGAACGGACAACTTCCTTAAGATGATCCAGATCAGCAATGATTCGAAGATGTGCAAGACGAGGTTGGTGACGTGGTAGCCGGTGGAGTTCATCCCCCACATCCGCCACTCGATCCAAAATGAAGTATTGGTCGCCGGCCAGTAGTCTATCGCTTGCGCGGTGCACCAAATTTGGTGCAAACCATTCGAGTCTTTGACGAGCGGGTTGTCTACAAGTAAAAGATAGTCGTCCCAGATGAAGCCGCCGTCTATGGAAGGTATGTAAGCGATTAAGGCGACCACGGCGATCAGACCCAATCCGGCCAACATACCCAGGGGCGCCGCCGCCTTTATAAAATTCTCCGGCCGGCACCGTGCATGGTATTTAGTCGAGGATATGTTTTGCTTGGACATTAGCGGGCAATCCGAGGCGGATAAACAGAAGCTATTAGATTTATTCTACATAACAACGGCGAAGGTTCAAGGAGAATGGGTAACCGTTCATTAGATATACCGACTGCATCAAAACGGCACACGGCGTGTGCCTGCTACATTTTTTACCAACCCAAGCGGATGCCGCCGTCCTCGATGTGATAGGGGACGATTTCGTCGGTGCACGCGCCGCCGCGATGTTTAACGACGTACATAGCGCGGAGGAATTTGGCGCCTTCGCGAACTTTACCCATGGCGATTACCGTGTTGGCGTTGGAAAGCACGTCGCCCTCGTCCAAAGGTCGTTCGATCAAGGCGTCGAGGCTGCTTTCCCGCGACGTGCACAAGAGCAGGCAGCCGATGCGAGCCGGGTCGTAGGCGTGGCGGGCGATTGTTTCCGCATTGGCCCTGTAGCGCTCGCGAAAAAGATCGCGAGCCACCCATGCCGCGTCTTTGCGGAGAATTTGGTGGTAAATGTACTCGAAGAGTTCGAACTGGATGGATTCGCTGGGGCGATCGACCGGTTCGATGCCGTCGACCACTGCACGGCGCGCGCCTTGCACGAAATTCCCGTAAAAAAATGCGATGGT
>JBEKZY010000261.1:0-7051 GCA_049509395.1 Thermoguttaceae bacterium
TAGAATTTTGCCGGGAAAGAAATTCATTGCCGGGCTGCCGATCAGCGAGGCCACGAACCGGTTGGCGGGGCGATTATATAGAGTTTCCGGATCGGCGATTTGTTGCACTCGCCCGTTGTTAAGCGCGATAATACGCTGGCCTATGGTCATGGCTTCGGTCTGATCGTGCGTGACGTAGATCATGGTGGCCTGCAGGCGTTCTTGTTGCAAGCGGACGATTTCGTGCCGCATTTGTTCGCGCAGGCCGGCGTCCAGATGCGAAAGCGGCTCGTCGAGCAGGAAGATTTTCGGCCGGCGCACAATGGCCCGGCCCAGGGCCACGCGCTGGCGCTGGCCGCCGGACAGCTCCCATGCCTTTCGCTTTAGCAGATCGGCGATGCCCAGCACGGCGGCCGTCTCGGCCACGCGGCTTTGGATTTCGGCCTTGCCCAGACGACGCAATTTCAGACCGAATGCCAGGTTTCCGAAAACGCTTAGATGCGGATAAAGCGAATGTTGCTGAAAAACCATGGCCACGTCGCGTTGTTGCGGAGGCAGGCGGTTTACAATGCGGCCGTCGATCGAGATCGTTCCGCCGCTGGGATGCTCCAAGCCGGCGATAAGCCTGAGCGCGGTGGTCTTGCCCGAGCCCGACGGACCGAACAGAACCACCCGTTCGCCATCGGCCACATCAAGTGAAACACCATCCAGGGCACGGATGCCGCCGGGAAAGGTTTTCACCAGGTTTTCCAAGACAAGAGCCGCCATGTAGAGTTTTTTTTAACTTCTGTGTAAGGAGGAAAAAAGGGAAAGGGGAAAAATGGGAAAAACATCAAATATCAATATACACTATATTGTCCGTCTGAATAGCAATCGCCATACAGGTATGCAATTTGGAAAAGTTTTCTCGGGGGCTGTTGATATGCGGGCGGGTCAATTAGAATGTGTAAAAATTGCACGTTCCCGCGCGGAGCGTGGGAATGAGAGGGAAAACTTTTGACATTCATGTTTAAAAATCAACCCGCCCTTGGAACCGCATGTTGTATCATGGCCGCCGTGTGCTACACCATCGGCAGCATTTGCATGCGCCAGGTTTCCGCGCTCGGGTGCGATCCGAGCTGGGCCGTTTGCGTCAAGGAATCGATCACGGTGCTTGTGATCGGCCCGTGCCTGATTTATCGGGCGGTCCGCGGGCTGAGGGTCTTCCCGCCGCTTAAAATACTACTTATTTTAATACTTGCCGGACTGACCGATCAATTGCTGGGCAACCTGGCTTGGCAATGCGCCGTGGGCATCGTGGGCCTGGCCGTGACCGTTCCGGCGGCTTTCGGCGTGATGATTACCGGCAGTGCAATTTTCGGGCGATTCATATTGGGCGAAAGGGTAACGCCGCGCTCGATGGTTGCCATCGGTCTGTTGCTGGTTTCCTTGATCCTGCTCAGCCTGGGCGCCGAATCGGCCGGCGAAGTAATGGCCAAATCGTCTCATGCGTCAATCGCCGATGCCGCAATCGCCGATCCCAGCCCGGCATCCGCCAAATTATTGGTTGCCGAGGCCGTGCTAGTCGCCGGGGTGGCAGGCGCCGCTTTTGCCCTGCTGAGCATTGCCATCCGCCATACCATGAACGCCGCCACCCAACAGAGCACGTTGATGTTTATCATCACCGGCATAGGCGTAATAACTCTGGGACCGATCAGCATACACCGGCAGGGATTGGAAGGCCTGATGTCCACGACCGGGGAGCAACTCGCCTGGATGGTGGCGGCCGGTTTTTTCAATCTGCTGGGTTTTATCGGCTTTACCAAGGGTCTGCATCTGACCACCGTGGTTCGCGCCAATGTGCTCAGCGCCTCGCAGGTGGCGATGGCCGCGGTGGCCGGCATACTCGTTTTTCAAGAGTCGCCCAATTTATGGCTGCTCTTGGGCGTGGCCTTTACCCTTTCAGGCATTTTTCTCAACGACCGGCCGGTCGCCGAGCAGTCCCTTGATCGGGCCATATAGTTTGCAGGCCGCCTGGAAATGGGTTATCTTATTGGTCAGAGTTTGAGATTAATGTCTATGATATTTATTGAGAATCAGAAATTTAATGTCATAATCAATAGCCGGCGGCTAACAGCCGCCGGTGGAAAATCGCTTATACCCGGCGGTCGTTGACCGCCGGCTAGACATTATTATTCTGAGACTCGATAAATATCTTTTTTAAAAGGAAGTGAAATATGAAATCCATGCCGGCATTGATGTTAGTTTTACTGTCTTTTGCCGCAACTATTTCCCCGCTATTTGCCGATGCCCTTGCCGACGGGCAGTCAAAGCCCATGGCGGCGCCCGCGGTTCCGCTTAAGGTTCATGCTTTTCCGCTTATGGATGTCCGCCTCCTGGACGGTCCCTTTAAGCGCGCCATGGAACTCGACAAGCAATATCTCTTGTCGCTCGACGTGGACAGCTTGCTTCACAATTTCCGCCTCAATGCCGGATTGCCTTCGTCGGCCAAACCGCTGGGCGGCTGGGAAGAACCCAAATGCGAACTCCGCGGGCATTTCGTGGGCCACTATCTCTCGGCCTGCGCACTAATGTACGCCAGCACGGGCGATGAAAAAATAAAACAAAAAGGCGACGCCGTCGTGGCCGGATTGGCCGAGTGCCAGGCAAAAATCGGCAACGGCTACCTGAGCGCCTTTCCCGAAGAGTTCTTCGACCGCGTGGAATCGCGCAACAAGGTTTGGGCCCCTTACTATACCTTGCACAAGATCTACGCCGGACTGCTGGATATGTACGAGTGCTGCGGCAATCAACAAGCCCTGGATGTTTGCCGGAAATTTGCCAACTGGGTCATCGCCCGCAACGATAAACTTTCCGACGAACAGATGCAAAAAATGCTGGGCGCCGAGCACGGCGGGATGTGCGAGGTCCTGGCCAATCTTTACGGCATCACGGGCGAAGAAAAATATCTCGCCATCGCCAGGCGCTTCAACCACCAGGCCATTATCGGACCCGCGTCGAATGAACAGGACAAGCTCACCGGCCTGCACGCCAACACGCAGATTCCAAAATTCATTGGCGCCGCCCGCCAATATGAATTAGACGGCGATAAAAGCCTGAAAACGGCCGCCTCCTTCTTCTGGGATAAAGTGGTCAACGAACGTTCGTACGTTATCGGCGGAAACAGCGACAAGGAGGGTTTTACCCGCAAGGAATCGCTATCGAAGGCCCTTGGGGAGGGCACGTGCGAAACCTGCAACACCTACAACATGCTCAAGCTCACCCGGCATTTGTTCTGTCTCGATCCTCAAGCCCGGTACGCCGATTATTACGAGCGGGCCCTTTATAACCATATCTTGGCCTCGCAAAATCCCCAAACCGGCATGCTCTGCTACTTCATCCCCCTGCAATCCGGGTCGCGCAAATACTACAGCGGCCCGCTGGATTCGTTCTGGTGCTGCACGGGAACGGGCGTGGAGAACCATGCAAAATACGGCGATAGCATTTACTTTCACGGCGACGGCGATCTGTATGTGAATCTGTTTATCGCCTCGGAATTGAATTGGAAAAACAAGGGGCTAAAGCTCCGGCAGGAGACCAAGTATCCGGACGAAGCTTCCAGCAAGCTCGTGCTGTCTTGCGACAAGCCGGTCGAACTCAGTCTCCACGTCCGCCGTCCCTGGTGGGCGACAAAAGACTTCGAGATTCGTGTAAACGGCCAAAAGCAAGAAATAACAAACGAGCCGGGCAGTTTTGCGGTCATAACTCGTACTTGGAATAACGGCGATCAGGTGGAAATTTCCATGCCCTTTAGCCTGCGCACGGAAGGTTTCCGCGACAATCCGCGGCGGTTCGCCTTTCTCAACGGCCCGCTGGTGCTGTGCGCCGAAGTATATCCCAATACGCCTGTCCCGTGCATTTTTGGCGACGAAACTTCTGTTTTTAGCGGTCTGGCCCCCTTAAATGGCCAGCCTTCCACATTTCAAGGCTCTCCCCAGGAATGCCGCATCCCCGCAGAAAAACAAAGCGACGGCGTGAGGCTTGAGCCGCTTTACAAAATGCACGGCGACCGGCATTATATGGTCTATTGGGATCTTGTCCCGCCCGATCAATGGCCGGCGAAAGAAGCCGAATATCTGGCCGCAGCGGCCAAGCGCAAGGAAATCGAAGCCCGCATCGTCGACGTTGTGAAACCGGGCGATATGCAAAACGAAGGCGATCACAAGTTAAAAAGCGAGGACTCTTCTCTTGGCGAAATAAATAACTGCAAATGGCGCCAGGCGACCGACAGCGGCTGGTTCTCCTGGGAAGTGAAAGTCCTGCCCGATCAACCCCAGCAATTGTGCCTCACATTCTGGGGCGGCAATACGTTCAACGGCATATTCGATATTCTGATTGATGATGTAAAACTGGTTACACATAAGCTCACCAACAAACCGGGCCAGTTCCTGGACCAAATCTACGCAATTCCCCCGGATATGATCAAGGGAAAAGACAAGGTAACGGTCATGTTTCAGGCCCATCCCGGAGCCATAGCCGGCGGAGTGTTCGGCTTGCGCGTGGAAAAGAAAACCGCGGCGGAAAAGTAGTAGACACATAAAAAGGATAAACAACAGAAGTTTTGGATAAAATGTGGTGAAATCTTGTCCCGGAGCTGATATTTTACCCCGAAGTCGATGTCTTGCTCCGGAGTGAAAATTTCGCCCCGAAGGGGCTTTGTCGTATAGCCGGCGGCGTTAGCCGCCGGATTATAAGATACCCATATACAAAAGCCCTGAAAGGGCGACATTGAAGTGGAAAACGTTTATCAATGCCGCCCTTTCAGGGCTTAATCAGCCATTTTGACCCGTACCAGGGACTCACGTCCCTGGCTACACGACTAAGCCCCTCCGGGGCATCAGACAAATTCGTTAAGCAAATCTCGGGTAAAAAGAACTAAATTTCAAAAAGGAGATCATTTATGACACTGCATCCGACTAAAATCTGCGCGGCCTTTTTATTATTGTCTGTCGCCATTTCGAGCTATTCATGCTGCGCCGAGCCCGCCGTGACGCTCGCCGTCCAGGCGGACCAGCCCGGCGCACGGATCAGCCCGACGATGTGGGGCGTTTTTTTCGAGGATATCAACTTCGGCGCGGACGGCGGCTTGTACGCGGAGTTGGTCAAAAACCGCTCCTTCGAGTTTCCAAACCCGATGATGGGCTGGAGCAATGTATCGACCGGCGAGCGGGCGTCGATAGTGGAAATCCACGATGAGGATCCGTCGAGCGCGGCCAATCCGCATTACCTGCGCGTGAAGGTTTATCCCGATTGCGACGGCAGCCTGATATCCAACGAGGGCTTTCGCGGCATGGGCATCCGCGAAGGCGAGGACTATACGTTTTCGGCGCAGATTCGCGCCGTGGAAGGACAACCCGCCTTGCGCATCGAACTGGTCGCCCCCGACGGCCGCACATTGGCCCAGACACAACTGGCCGGTTTCACAAAAGATTGGAAAAAATACTCCGCCACTTTGCACGCCACGGCAACCGAACCAAAGGCAAAACTGAATATCCATATCAATGGGAAAGGAACCGCCCTCGATTTCGACATGGTCTCCCTCTTCCCGGTAAAAACCTGGAAGAACCGGCCCGGCGGGCTGCGGGCCGATATGGTCCAGATGCTCGCCGATCTGAAACCCGGTTTCATGCGCTTTCCCGGCGGCTGCATCGTCGAGGGCCGCTGGCTCTGCGACCGCTACCAGTGGAAAACGACCATCGGCGACCCTGCCGAAAGGAAACTGATCGTCAACCGCTGGAACAATGAGTTCCGCCACCGTCCCACGCCGGACTATTTTCAATCGTTCGGTTTGGGCTTTTTCGAGTTCTTCCAAATGTGCGAGGACATCGGCGCTGAACCGCTGCCGATACTCAACTGCGGCATGGCCTGCCAGTTCAATTCCAACGAGCTTGTGCCGCTGGACCAGTTGCAGCCCTACATCCAGGACGCATTGGATTTGATCGAGTTCGCCAACGGCCCGGCTGCGAGCAAGTGGGGCAAACGCCGCGCCGACTTGGGCCACCCGCAACCGTTTAATATGAAACTCTTGGGGGTGGGCAACGAGCAGTGGGGACCGCAATACATCGAACGCTACGAACCATTCGCCAAAGCAATAAAAGCGAAACATCCCGAAATCAAACTGGTCTCCAGCGCAGGACCGAGTCCCAACGACGAACGCTTCAAGTTCGCCTGGCCAAAACTCCGCGAGCTCAAGGCCGATATCGTCGACGAGCACTGCTACGATTTGCCGAAATGGTTCTTCGACAATGCCACTCGCTTCGACAAATACGATCGCGCCGGGCCTAAAGTTTTCATGGGCGAATACGCGGCCCAGTCGCTGGGCGTTGTAAATCCGAACAACCGTAACAACTTGGAATGCGCATTATCCGAGGCCGCCTTCATGACCGGCCTGGAGCGGAATGCCGACGTGGTGGTGATGTCGTCGTATGCCCCGCTTTTCTCTAACATCGACGCCTGGCAATGGACCCCCGACTTGATCTGGTGCGACACACTGAACGTCTACGGCACTCCGTCGTATTACGTGCAGCAGATGTTCAGCCGCAACCGCGGCGACGTGGTCCTGCCCGTGAAGATCGGCCCTGAGCAACAAGGGGACAAAAAACCCAGTCTTTACGCCACGGCCAGCCGGGATGAAAAATCGGGCGAGGTGATCGTTAAGGTCGTAAATTCCGCCGCCGAACCGCTGGAAGCGAACTTGCAGATCAAAGGCGCCGGAAAGGTCTCCGACAAGGCCGATGTTACCGTGCTTGCCGGGACAAATCTTGCCGATGAAAACTCGATCGCCGAGCCAAAAAAGGTGGCCCCGGCGAAAACGATCATCGAGGGCGTCGGAGCGGATTTCAAATTCACCTTCAAGCCCCGGTCACTGACCGTGTTGAGAATTCCGGCCGCCCAGAAATAAATTCCATGCTCAAGGAGAAGCTATGAAGTGAGCCAACCTCGCGTCCATCGGTTAGGATACTGATTTTGTTCGTTACACTTTATCAGTCCTTACCAACAGAAGGAGGTTGGCCGTGAACTATTGTGGCATAGA
>JBEKZY010000262.1:0-7026 GCA_049509395.1 Thermoguttaceae bacterium
ACAACAGGCATTGGATGAGGTCATTCTTGGCTTTCGCCTGGAAAGCGAGATGACCTTTGTCCATGCCACGGCCAAACACCTTAACGCGATGGGCAATGGTTTTTACCATCTTGGCCTGGAAATGACGGAAATAGCCCCCATCAGTAAATATCCGGCACTACAAATTTTTTGAACTTCTTATTCGCATTATCCTTCTACAAAACAGATCATTCGCCCGCGGCTTGGACCGATCCTTCGTCTTCATCCGAGCGGGGGGTTTGGATTTCGTGCAGCAAATATTGCGTTAACAGGCTGTGCCGGCGGCTGTAGGTAAAGTAAATCACCATGCCGATGGCCAGCCAAATCACCAGGCGCAGCCAGGTGTCTAAGGGCAGGAAGAGCATCAAGGTGAGGTTTACCATGATTCCGATGGTCCCGATAAAAAAAAGCGCGGGGCAACGGAAGGGGCGATGCACATGCGGCCGTTGCACGCGGAGGATCATTACGGCGGCGCAAACCATGGCGAAAGCCATTAATGTGCCGATATTCACCATTTCCGCCAACTTGAGGATTGGCGTTAATGCGGCGACGATGCAGATAATTACTCCCGTTGTCAATGTTGCTACATGCGGTGTGCGGAAACGAGAATGAATAGTACCAAAAACTTTTGGCAAAAGCCCATCCCGGGACATGGCCATAAATACTCGCGCCTGACTTAGAAACAACACCAAAAGCACGCTGGTCATGCCAGCCAGGCCGCCTGCGGCAATTAACCCACCCGAGATGCGCAATACCATGCTCTTTTCAGCAACGGCCCGTTCGGTAAAAGCGGCCGCGATGGGCGCATGAATATCGATCTGGGGATAAGGCACCATGCCGGTTATCACCGCTGCCACAGCGATATATAAGAACGTGCATAAAACCAATGAAACAATTATGCCTATCGGCACATCGCGTTGTGGATTCCGCGCTTCTTCGGCATGAGTCGATATCGAGTCGAAGCCTATAAATGCGAAAAACACTATCGAGGCGCCTAGCATTATCCCCGAAAAACCATAAGGAGCGAACGACGAACGTGACGCGTCGTCTAGCGGCAGTAGCCAGCGGTTCAAGCCCAAATATCCCAGAATTCCCCAATTAGAGGTCTCTTTCTGCTCTCCAACTTCACGCACTTTGGGAAGTAGTTTTTCAACGGCCTCCCGGTCGGCCACGGCAACCGGCAAATCAGCACCGTATTCTTTTTTTGTTTCGGTGAGTACATTTTTAGCCTGTTCTGCTGAAATCCGGCCCGCTTTTTGCAGGCGTTCCATTTCCGCGTTTGCCCATTCCATGCGATAACTGGCTTCCAATTGTTTCTGCATTTGTTGCGCATGACGGTCAAGTTCGGCTCGAGAGATATTTTTTCCCTTATAATCTTGATTTATTTGTTCTTTGATTAAACCCAACATGACGCGCTCTTGAGGCAATATTCTTCTGGTGACTGGGATCGAATTCCAATTGGCTGTTTTCACGTATGCTATGCCGGCTAGAATCACGAAAAATACGACAAATATCTTTATAAACACCAATAGGGCATTGGTCCGAGCGCTTTCTCGAATGCCAAGCACTAAGATCAACGTCACCAATCCCATGATGAACACAGCAGGCAGATTGAGAATGGCAGGAGCGGTCGAACCTTCAATATGCGAAAAAGGATTAGTGCAAAGCGGCTTTGGAATAGTCCATAGTCCCATAGCGCCAAGAAGTTCATTCAAATAATTGCCCCATAATGATGCCACGGCTGCGCAGCCCATCGAGTATTCGAGAATAATGTCCCAGCCTATAATCCAGGCGAAGATTTCGCCCAAGGTTGTATAAGCATAGGTGTATACGCTGCCAGCCACAGGGGCCATCGCGGCAAATTCGGCATAGCATAAAGCAGCCATAGCACAGCCCAATCCTGCTATGGCAAAAGAGATGATGATCGACGGTCCGGCGAAGTCGGCGGCGGCAACACCCGTAAGCACAAAAATGCCTGCTCCAACGATGCAGCCTACCCCCAAGGCCGTCAGCGCCACCGGCCCCAGCACGCGGTGCAGGCGGTGTTCGCCGGCCATCTCGGCCAGCAGCATTTCCAGGTCTTTTTTGGCAAAGATGTGTTTCCAGGACATAAAATGGGGATTAGGGATTGGGGATTAGGGATTTGTATAAAGCCGCGTCCGTTGGTCGCGACAGTGGATGGCGATTAAAAGGGTACAGGGTTCAGAATCTAGTGTTTGGGGTTCAGGCTGAAGTTTCAAGATAAGCTCTTGGGACCCCTCTATCAAGACGGGGTATTTAGACGAGTTCTTCGCCGGCTATTTCCACGGCTTCTTGGGGAATCCCGCCGGCCAGGAGCAAATACCAGCGCCTAACGGACTCGATCACGATCAGCCCTCCCAGGACAAGAATCACGCTGGCCAAAACGCTCATCAATTGATAGGAAAAAACATCGGCTGCCGGTAAACCCGGGGTATAGGCCTGGCTCCACCATAGGCGGACGCTTTCCACGCCGGCCGTAAAGACCGTGCCCACAACAAACATAAAGGGTATGCCGGTGCATAACGCGTATGCGCGTTTCGCCGAGTGTTTCAAGATATATGTGGTACCCACGGCCAGACCGATCGCGGCCAGCATTTGGTTGGCTATTCCCATCATTAACCACAGCCGGTTGATCTCAAAGTTATACAAAAGATAGCCCCAAAGGCATGTTACAACCGCGCTAACAATTATATTGAGCGTCCAGGATGGTTCCCGGGCGGCGTATTGATCCGGTTGAGGCGATCTGAATTGCGCCAGGGTTTCCTGGAAAATAAAGCGGGCCACGCGGGTACCGGTTTCCAGCAGGGTAAGGATAAAGAGGGCCTCGAACATAATCACGAAATGATACAAGTAAGACATCAAGGGCCTCATTCCCGGCAGATCGGCAAGAATCTTGGCCATGCCCAGGGCAAGCGTTACTGCGCCTGCGGTCCGGCCGGATAGTTCCTCTTTTATGCCGGCTTCCTCTTTTAGTTTGTCGAATTCGACCGGGCGCAAATCCCATTTATAATTTGCTTTGGCGTCTTGAACCAGCAATTCGTATTTGGCTTTTTCGGTATTGATCTTGAAGTAATCGCCTGGTTCCAAGGCGCAGGCGGCGATCAGGGCAGTCAGCGAAACAAAACCTTCCACCAGCATGGCCCCGTAGCCAATGGGGCGGATGTCGCTTTCTTTATTGACCATCTTGGGCGTGGTGCCGGAGGCCACAAGGGCGTGAAAACCGGATAAAGCCCCGCAGGCGATCACTATGCACACGAACGGCCAGACCGTGCCGGTAATCGGCCCCCCGCCATGGATAAAAGCCGAGGTGGCCGGCATTTTTAACGACGGGTGAGCAATGAAAATACCGACGGCCAGCATTGCGATCACACCGACCTTCATGTAAGAGCTAAGATAGTCGCGCGGGCACAAAAGCACCCAAACCGGCAGTATCGACACCACTGCCGCATACGTCGGCAGGATGATCGAGAGTTGTTTCGGGGAAAAAATAAGCCACTCGCGCAGGGCGGAATCGTCAAAGGTTTTACCAAAAATCACGCCTAAAAAAACGATAGTTATACCGATGAGCGAGGCCTCGCCCACGCGCCCAGGTCGGATTTTATACATCCAAAAACCGGTCAATAAAGCCGCCGGGATAGTGACCAGGATCGTGAACATGCCCCAGGCGCTTTCGTTCAGGGCGTTGACCACCACCTTTGCCGTGGCTGCCAACGTGGCGATAACGATAAACAATGTAGCCAAAGTGGTCGCCGTTCCAGCGATCGGGCCCAGCAGATTTCGGGCAATCTTGGGCAGCGACATGCCATCCTGGCGCACCGAAGCCAAAAGCACCACGAAATCGTGTACCCCGCCGGTCAGGCAGGAACCAATCACGATCCAGCAAAAACCCGGAAAATATCCCCATTGCGAAGCCAGCACCGGTCCGACCAGGGGCCCAGACCCGGCGATGGCGGCAAAATGGACCCCGAATAAGACGAGCCGGCGGGTAGGTTGATAATCGACGTCGTCACGGAGCCGATGGGCGGGAGTGGGGCGGCGGTCGTTAAGCGCCACTACCTTTGCCGCCAAGAATGCCCCATAAAACCGGTAAGCAATCGCAAAGGCCGCCAGGGCGGTAATAACCAGCCATAGAGAATTCATTAATTGTACTCCGTTGCCCCCGAGCACAGTCTTCATCATATTGTTTGCGGACCATTATATCAACCACAATCGTGGGTGGACGGACAAAGCAAAGCTCTTATAATGGGCGGAATCAGAAGAAAAAGGATGAAGGATGGGGGATGGAGGATGAATAAAAAAATCTGCGTATGATAATTGATTACTGAAATCACTATGGAAATCGCTTGCGGTTTTGCGCAATCTATTGTTCTTTAATTCCTGACCTCGATTCCTGATTCCCTATCACCCAATCCCCAAAGGAGAAAGACATCGTGCCTGAGAAAGTCATCATCATAGGCAGCGGACCCGCCGGTTGGGCCGCGGCTATCTACTCCGCTAGAGCGGAATTAAAGCCTTTGCTTTTTGAAGGCGCTTTGACCGAAGAAAATCGCATGGCAGGCACCCTTCCGCTCGGTCAATTGGCCCTGACCACGGAAGTGGAAAATTATCCCGGTTTTCCTACGGGCGATTTGACGGCCTATCTCGATACGGCCATCAATCCATCGACGCGCCAGATGATGCCACCGCACAGGAAAGAAGGCGCTACCGGCCCGGAACTGATGGAACTGATGCGCCAGCAAGCGGTGAATTTCGGCACGCGGGTGATAACCGAAGATATAGTCGATGTGAATTTCGACGTGCATCCATTCCAACTTGCGGCCTCCGACGGCAAAACTTACGAGACTTTGGCGGTGATTGTGGCCACCGGGGCCAGAGCGAATTACCTCGGTCTGCCATCAGAGGAAAAATTCAAGAATCGGGGCGTGAGCGCATGTGCCGTTTGCGACGGGGCCTTGCCGCGGTTCAGGAACAAGCCCTTGGTGGTTATCGGCGGCGGCGACTCGGCCGTCGAGGAGGCCGACTATCTGACCAAGTTCGCCAGTATCGTGAATATGGTGCATCGCCGGAATGAACTCCGGGCATCGAAAATCATGGCACACCGGGCCATGAACCATCCAAAAATCAAAATCCATTGGAACCGTCACCTGGGCGAAGTGCTGGGCAATGACAAAGACGGCGTAACCGGCGTGCGCCTGACAAGCACCTGCGGCGAGCCAGATTTGCAGGTAGATGCCACAGGCGTGTTCCTGGCCATAGGGCATACGCCCAATACGGTGTTTTTAAAAGGCAAACTGGCCTTGACCGAGAAGAAATACCTCAAGTGGACCACGCCCGCCCGGACTTACACCAGCGTGGAAGGCGTATTTGCCGCCGGCGACGTGGCCGACGATTATTACCGCCAGGCCATCTCCGCCGCCGGAAGCGGCTGCATGGCCGCCCTGGACGCCGAGCGCTGGCTGGCGTCCAGAGGTGAATAATTCCGCATAAATGCGAGAACCACGCAGACAATGTGAGTTGATAGATATTCGTGACCTAGGTTCATGGCAACCCGGCGTTTAGCGGGATCAGAACAATGATTGAATTCGACTGGAAGTCTTTTCTTGATCGCTGGAGCAAGGATATGCTATCCTCGCCGCTGGGAAGGACGCTACCGGACGAGATAATTGGATCAGGGTGGCTAGGTTTTGATCCCGCAAGCGATTTAGACATTGCTGAGGTCGAGATCAGATTGAAGATCGCCCTGCCGCCGTCCTACCGGGAGTTTTTGAAAGTTTCTAACGGATGGAGGCGGACGACGCACGCCATAGAGAGAGTCTGGGGCACTCATGAAATTTGTTGGTTCCGAAAGAAGCATCGTGATTGGATCGATGCCTACGTTGCCCCGGCATCCTTCGGTCCCACAGATGAAATACCGGACGATGAATATTATGCCTATGAATCGAAAGTAGAGTGTTTTCATCCTTCGCATCTGAAGGAAACACTGCAAATTAGCGATGTGGGCGATGCTGCCGTCTACCTGTTGAATCCACAGATAATCACGAAGGATGGAGAATTGGAAGCCTGGTTCTTTGCCAACTGGCTTCCAGGAGCGCATCGTTATCGTTCATTTCTGGAAATGATGATTGCGGAATATCATCAATTTGCCGGGATCGAATGGAAGCAACCCACCGGCATCATCGGAGGATTGCCGGATGAATACATAGGATCGCCCGGCAGCGCGAAAAGGCATGTGAGGAAAAAGAGAAGACTAGAGCCGAAGGTTTTAGCTCGATATCTCCGCGAATGGACTGTGGACGAACTTGTCGAAATGCTGCGACAGACGGACTTTCCGCCATTCCGGCAAGAAATCGCTGATGTTCTCGGCAAACTCGGCGACCCCCGCGCGGTTGAACATCTGATGGACATGCTAAAGGAGGGAAGTAACGCATCGGTCCACGCCATGTACGCGATCAAGAGGTTAGCTCCCGAACGCCTGCGAGAACCGCTTCTCCAAATGCTTCGAGAGCGGCACTTTTCGGGATTTCACGCCGCAGCTAATTTACTGGCTGAAATGGGAGACGATCGCGCCGTGCCAATATTAGTCGAGGTATTGAAAGACCTTCGGCCTGAGGCAAAACACGAGGCTGAATTTGTTGGTGGAGACATTGCCTTGTTCCGCCAAGCCGGTTTCGATGCTTTGGTGGAATTGCTCAAAAACGAACAGTCGCTCGTACGTTTGAGGGCAATACATGGACTGTATGGCACACGTCATCCGGACGTGAGAAGCGTATTCGAGAAATTATTAAATGATCCAGACCCAGTCATACGCGAGCAGGCTGCGGTGGCCTTGGAGATTCTACCACCAAGACGTAATAATTGAGGAATAAGCCGTCAAGGATGAAAGCCTGTCGAGGACGGACCGTAGAAAAGACAACAACTGCATGCAGGTATATTCTATAGATATAATTGGGAAAAAGGTATAATAATGCCTGATAAAATTTCCATTGC
>JBEKZY010000263.1:0-7003 GCA_049509395.1 Thermoguttaceae bacterium
CTGGACCGAATCGAATTGCAGTGCTGGATCGCATTGCATACGCTGAAAATCCCCGTGCGTGAAATTGCCGATATTCGGATCAAATCTCCTTTTTCATTCTGGGATTTGCTTCGGGGAAAAGCATCGCTCAGTTTTCGCGGCGTAAAAATCGATCTGTCCGATTTATACCCTCATATTGCGATTACCAGGAAATCGGGATTATTGAAACACATCGTTTTTACCCCCGATAACCCGAACGAATTCGCCGATATAATCAAGTTGCTTATGGAACATGCGGATAAAATAAGCTCGCTCATGGAAAATGAAGATTGAGATAACCGGTGCCGGCGGACTATTATTGAGTCTCAAGTAATAAATGTCACTAATAATAGCCGGTGGTTAACAACCGCCGGCAGGATTTCGCGAATTTTCCGGCGCTCTTTGACCACTGGCTGGTGAGATAATTACTATGAGACTCACTAGTATTCCGCCAATTTTTAAACTGTGGATGTTGGGGTGGCAGTTGTACTGCCACCCCGGGGCGACAGTGCAACTGTTGCCCCAACTGGTTCACACATTTAGTCTTGGCCGACCACTAGTGCCCGCGGCCGGGGCTTGTTCGTTAGCCGGCATCACGTCTAAAATGGCGCATTGTCATT
This sequence comes from Thermoguttaceae bacterium, assembly GCA_049509395.1. Taxonomy (GTDB): domain Bacteria; phylum Planctomycetota; class Planctomycetia; order Pirellulales; family Thermoguttaceae; genus JBEKIK01. The sequence continues at coordinate 639 of JBEKZY010000263.1, forward strand.
AAAAATCACGGGGAGGGTTTGCCATGTCAACCGCGCCAGCCCACGAATTGCACGTCGTTACCGGAGCTTTTGGATTTTCTGGAAAGTATATCGCCCGGCGACTTCTTGATGCCGGGCTTCAGGTCCGCACGTTGACCAACTCCATGGGGCGCCGCAATCCATTCGGCGATGCCATCCAGGTCCGCCCCCTCGATTTTGAACATGAAGATAAACTCGTTGAATCTTTGTCCGGGGCAAAGGTCTTGTATAATACTTATTGGGTCCGCTTCAATTATGCCGGTTTTCAGCACTCCACGGCGGTCGATAACACCTTAACGCTCTTTCGCGCCGCCAAAAAAGCAGGCGTCTCCCGGGTGGTTCACGTGAGCATCACCAACCCTTCGGAAAATTCCAAGCTGGAATATTTCCGCGGCAAGGCCCAATTGGAACGTGCCTTGATCCGCTCGGGCATGTCTTACGCCATATTGCGCCCGGCAGTGCTCTTCGGCCGGGAAGATATCCTCATTAACAACATCGCTTGGACGCTGCGAAAGATGCCCATGTTTTTTATTTTCGGCGGCGGGCAATATCATTTGCAGCCGACCTACGTGGACGACCTAGCAAAGCTGGCGGTAGAACGGGGCGAGAGCGATGAGAACAGCATCATCAATGCCGTGGGCCCGGAGACTTTTACTTATCGCCAGTTGGTGAGAACACTGGGCGAGATTCTAGGCAAGCGGCGTTTGCTTGTTTCGACGCCGCCGGTCCTGGGCTATTTGGGCGGCAGCGTGCTGGGCTGGTTCCTGCGCGACAAGATGTTCACCTGGGACGAGATCAAGGGACTGACAGCCGATCTTCTGCACATCGAGGGGCCGGCCGCGTGCACTACCAGGCTAAGCGATTGGGCCCGCGAACATGCCGGAGAGTTGGGCCTGCGCTACGCCAGCGAACTGGCGCGCCGCCGAAACCGGTCGGAAGCATACGAAAGACTTTGAGTCGAATGTTTCTTATTACCAGACGTGGTTATTCTTTCCGAGGTATATTGATGAATACGAAAAGGGTAATGGTCAGTATTTTGATCGGCATACTCGTGACCCCAGTGGTCGTATTCTTGGCGATCTTGTCAGGAGGGGCTGGTCATGGTGATTATGCCTTTGCCAAGTTATTCTTTCCCTACAGTATGCTATTGACTTTCTATGTAAACGACACGATCACTGCGCCGTTGATTGTGCTCGCGCTGGTGCAATTCCCGTTATGCGGTACGATCATTGGAATAGCGGCACGGGCGCAATACCGACTAGCGTTTGTTCTTGCAGTCGATATCGCGCACGCATTCTTCGCGACGATATGTTTTTCGGGTTGCCTACCCAATTTTTAAAAGCGTATAGGCTAATATCGCGCGATTAATAGGTGGAGCAGACACTTCCGCCGTTGCCAAACATAGACAAGCAGGCTGATGGCACCGGCACCGAGCAGGATTATCGAACCGGGTTCGGGGACTGGAGCGAATTCTTCAATTCGGTTGTTCGGCTCATCGACGACCCAAACGTTACCCGATGAATCCACAGCAACGCTTACGGGGCCGTAAAACTGCCCATTCCCGTTGCCTACACTGCCAAACTGCGCGAGATATGCTCCGCTATTGCTAAACTCCTGGACGCGGTTGTTGGTGTAATCGGCGACCCAGAGGTTCCCCAACGAGTCCACGGCCACACCAAGTGGAACATGAAGTTGCCCGTCCCCGCTGCCTAAACTGCCGAACTGCGAGAGATATGTTCCATTGATACTAAACTCCTGGATGCGGTTGTTGACCGTATCGGCGACCCAGACGTTACCGGACGAGTCCACGGCCACGCTGTTCGGAAATTGAAACTGTCCGTTTCCGCTGCCGCGGGTGCCGAACTGCGTGATAAATGTTCCGGTACTGCTGAACTCTTGAATGCGATTGGCATACGTATCAGCGACCCAAACGTCGCCAAACGAGTCCACCGCCACGTTAAATACGCTGCTAAACAGCCCGTTTCCGCTACCGATACCACCGAACTGCGAGATATATGTTCCGCTGCTACTGAACTCCTTTATGCGAGAGAAAAACGTATCGGCGACCCAGACGTTCCCAGACGAGTCCACAGCCACGCCAACTGGCGATTCAAGTCCGTCCACCTCGAGGCCGGCGCCAATCTTAGTAATATATGTTCCGCTACTGCTAAACTCCTCGACACGGTGGTTGCCTGTATCGGCGACCCACACGTTGCCCGACGAGTCCACGGCTACGCCTTGTGGGGACCTGAACTGCGGGTTGCCCGGACCGCTACCAACTATGCTCTTTACGAACTGATAGCTTTGCGCATTCGTAGTATACGCGCTGGCTAATAACACTGCTCCGACCAAAGGCACGATTAGCTTTCTCATGTCACAATCTCCCCCCGGTTTCGGGCGACTTTTCGCCCTGGTTTAATAATGCAAATAGGAAATCCCTGCCGTTTACACTATGGAAAATCGGCTCGCTGCGAGTTAGCCAAATTGAAGAATACACGCCGGGTCATCCGGATGATTCGGGATTCGGATGTCGGAGTGTTACGCTGCCTCGATGATTTCCAAGACTACAGAAATAGAACTGTAATTGGATTACAACTTTTTACTGCAAATAAAGCAAGTAATTTGTTTGAAAAAGTATTTTGCCAACTGTTGCCGACATTAAAACCTGCAATTTAGAGCACCAGAAGGAAGGGGAAAGGGGGGAATGACATTCGAAGATCGAGAACGCAATTGCCCGCTGGCGCAAGGGCCGGATTCTCTCATGGGGCGGCGTGTCGGCCGCCATGCCGGCGCGCGTCGCTGGCGCGCTTTCCTGACGGTTGTATTGTGTGGCCAAGCCAGCGCGGCGTCGGCTCGCCGCATTTCGGTAGGAAGCGATCTATTCCTTGATTTTCGCCAATTCGGCTTCGGCGTCGGAGAGTTGTTTTTCCAGGTTCTTCAGATCAGCCGGATCGTCCAATTGCTTTTTGGTCCCCGCGATCTGCCGGCGGAGATTCTGGATCCGCTGTTGGAGAGTATCGATTTTCTTCTTGATTTTTTTGTCCATGACCTCTCCATTCCCCACACTGCCCACCGCCCACTATCCGCTGCCCGCTGTCCACTCTCCGCCTATTCCACCGGCGGACGGCTCATGGCCGCGCTAATGCTCTTTTTGGGCACCATGATGGGAATCGGCTGGATGTCCAAATTTATCCCGGCTACCGTTTTACACGCCATGGGTATTGTATCTTTAGGCAATTGGGCGGTTAAGTCCAGGGGCTTTGCGCCGAAGGTTTGCATTATTTTGTGGATTTTCGGATTGATCTCGATTTTGCCGTCTGCCCGGGGCATGCCCACCGAATCAAAACTGCCTACGGTTACAATGCTGGCGTTGCGGTCGTGGAACTCGTAGGCATCATAACCTTTCATCCGCAGGGCCTCGGTCAGTTGATGGGCCTTCATGGCCGCTTCGGTCAGGTCGCCGTTGAATTGTTTTTCGCCCTTTTCAATTTCCTCGATTTCATTCTGCTTGATAATCACTTGTCCCTTGAAAGTCGCCACTTGAACGCTGTACTTGCCCTGACAATCCAGCAGACTGTGCGGAACATTCTTATTCATCTCGATCACCAGCGGGTCCAGGCCGCCGGGAACGAAATAATCTTTCGGTAAAAGTGGATTCGTGGTTATAAAGGCATGGGCCATGGGGCCTTTTTCCTTGTTCGAACTGCCCACCATCGCCTGCAAGGATCTGTAGGCCGCCAAGGTCTGATAAGTTCCCTTGTTTGTTTTGACGTCTAAACATTGCGGCACCGTGTATTTGAGTTTTTTCAAAACCTTTTGCGCTTCCGCATCGTCGACGGTGGAATAATCGCCCACCAAAACCGCCACCTCCGTGATTTTTGGATTCTTGTAATATCGCATCTTTACAGGCGCGCCGTAACGATCGAGTTTCAATCCCTTGGGATCGCCGAAATCGAATTGCTCTTTGTTGATATAGGCGGGCAATTTGTATCTTTTACGCAGTTCGCAAACTAGATCCTGGGCCTGCTTTTCCGCTCCATCCCCCGAAAAACTGCAAGCCATGATCATCCACGGGCCGTTGTTCTCGGTAAGAGTATAAGTTTTGTCGGGCTCGGCCTCAACTTGTTTGGACGAAACCATATCCGTCCAAGGCGGCGCGGCCCGCACCTGCGCGCAACAACAGCCCGCTAATACCAATCCGAAAACAATGAGCCGGAACGTCATTTTTCCGCTCATATTTGCTCCTCCGCTTTGCTATGACGAGATCAAGCGACGACTGTCGCCCGCCGTCGCCCGCTTCCCCGGATCTTTAGCACAACTTTTTTGGGTGTGAACACCAGAGAAAATGGGGCGAGTTTCCAGCCGTCTAACTTTCTTGAAAAGTGGGCGGGAGTGTATCAAATGATTTCCAAATAGACTAGAGCGATTGTAATCCAATAAGCCTGCTAAAGGCTTTGCTTATTCCCAAATACGCGCAAACTACTGATGTTAATATCGGTTAAATCTGCAACTTGGCATATATGCGTTGGCTTTTTAGAGCCTTCTGAGTGATCTCATTGGATGGATATCCGTAAATAGTTAATGTCTATTAAGCATTTCAACCTGACATGTCGATTTATAACGGTTGGAGAAGGGGTAGGGAATAGTTGGCGCACATATTTGGGTATAATCCGTCCCACCCTAAAGATTGGTTAAAGGAGTGCTTATCCATGTCGGGAATTTCAGGAATCAACTCTAATGACACGAACCTTTTGTACATCCTTGCCCAGATTGCCGCCCAGAGCGGCGATGGATCGTCTACCGATTCGGTCAGCGCGGATACTTTGCCGGTAACCAGCACGGACACCCAGACCGGCACGTCCAGCACCGATGCGACTAATGCAAACAGCCTCCAAGAGATAATTCGCCAGGCAGTTTCATCCGCCATAGCCGAAGCCGAGAAATCGGGCAATACGAGCGATTTGAAATCCGTGATTCAAAATGCCGTGTTACAGGCCCTCAAAGACAACGGAATTGACGTTGAAAAGCTCCAGGAGCAATTCGCCGCGGGCACGGGAAACGTCGGTCACAAGCACCACGGGCATCACAAACAGACTGATGCCGCCGGGCAAACGACCGACGCCGCCGCAACCACCAACGACAATGACTCGGACGATTCGAGCAGTACGGCCGATACTAGCAGCGTTGAAAATCAGACCAGCCCGCAAATCGATGCCAAAACCGGCGATTTGCTGGCACTTCTTTGGTCATCGCAAAACAATAACCAGAATGTAACCGGGTATCTTTTTGATGCGGGACAATAAGTTGAAATAGTGATGTCAATGCTAGCAGCCGACGTTGCCGGCCTGCTTTAGATAATAGAAACGCTATTTGCTTCTTCCCTGATGATTGGTAGTATCCAATCTTTGGATCGGCCGTTCCAAAGAAGTGGGCGGGCATGATTGCATTGACAGGAGGTTTGCCATGAATGCAAAAAAATTCTTTTTCATTTGCGCCCTATTGGCCGTTTTGGCCTTTGCCTGCGCCCCGCTCCAAGCCGGAGGGGTAAGCGTCGGCATTGGTCTTGGCATCCCGGTCTATCATCCGCACCCGTACTGTTATCCCTACCCATATCGCGTGTATGTAGGGCCTGCGCCGTATTATTATGCGCCTCCGCCTTATTATTATCCGCCTCCGCCCGCGTACTACCAACCGGCCCCGGTATATGCTCAGCCGGCCCCCGTATATGCGCAACCCAGTGCGGTTTATACGCAGCCGCAGACGTTCGCGCAACCGGGTCAGCAGGTGCAGCCCGCATATTCTCCGCCCCCATCGCCCAGTCCGGCAATGCAGCCCGCGTATCAGCAGCCCGCCGGCCAGCCTTACACGCCCCCGCCGCCCGCTGCGTATCCTTCCCCTCAGCCGACAAACGCCAATCTGTAACTAAGAGACTATATTAAAAGTCATCCTGAGCGAAGCGAAGGATCTCATTATTAAAAGTCATCCTGAGCGAAGCGAAGGATCTCATTTGATTTGTTATTCTGCCGGCATTTCCCATATTTCTCCGCCCAGATTCTTCGCTTCGCTTGGAATGACGCATTTGTTTGGAATAGGCTCTAATTCTTTCCGGCCATCAGGCTTTGAAGAAAATCGGCCAGGGCCGCGTTTGGATCGGGAATTGCCGCGTTTAAGCGTTCGTAAAAGGCGGTGGGAATCCCGTCGCGGCGCAGGTCGGAAATATATGCCCTTAGCACGTCGGCGTATTCATGGCGCGTTTCCAGCATAAAGTAGACCCAGGCCCAGGATTCGGCATAGTCGGCTAGCGACATGTCTTTGGCCGGATCGAGTTGTTCCAATCGTTTTAAATC
>JBEKZY010000264.1:0-6990 GCA_049509395.1 Thermoguttaceae bacterium
CGACTGATGCCACGAATCGAAAAAGGTTAATTCACACACGGGTGCCACTGCTGGCTTGTCCAGCAGTGCTTGGATGGCGGGTTATTTGGGGGCATCCAACCACTGGGCAGACAGACTGTGTAGGGTTGGAAGTTCGGGATATTGTCTGGGCGGATCGTTAAGATAAGTTAACTCATGTAAATGCCCCAGACCGTGGCAATGCTTTATTTGTTTTCAATGCCCTTGCTGATTTTCCATGCCAATCATCATAAACCGCCCAGCACTGCTGGACAAGCCAGCAGTGGCACCCACACTGCTTCATTCCGCCTTTTCCGGGACTTGTTCGAGCAATTGCACTAGGACTTTGTCGGGCTCGATGCTTTCGGCTTGGGCCTCGAAATTGAGGATTATGCGGTGGCGCAAGGCGGGCAGGGTCACGCGGCGGACGTCTTCGAAACTGACGTTGTAGCGGCCGTCTAAAAGCGAGCGGACTTTGGCGGCCAGGGCGATGGTTTGCGCTCCGCGGGGGCTGGCGCCCCAGCGAATATATTGATTGGTGATCGGCTGGGCGAACTGCCCGTTCGGATGAGTGGAGAGCACCAGGCGGACGATGTAATCCTGAACGTGGGCGGCCAAAATCACCTCGCGAACCAGTGCCTGCCACTGGAGGATTTCCGCTCCATCCATGACTTTTACGGGCTCGATCTGCTCGCCGCGCGTGGTCCGGTCGATGATGGCGGCCAATTCCTTGCGCCCGGAGTATCCCACCAGCATTTTGAAGAAGAAGCGGTCCAACTGGGCCTCGGGCAAGGGATAAGTGCCTTCCTGCTCGATGGGATTTTGCGTGGCCATTACCAGAAACGGCAGCTTGAGTTGATAGCGTTTGCCGGCCGAGGTGACCGAGCCTTCTTGCATGGTTTCGAGCATGGCGGACTGGGTTTTGGGGGTGGCGCGGTTGATTTCGTCGGCCAGGCAGATTTGCGTGAAGATCGGCCCGCGTTGGAATTCGAAAAACCGTTTGCCTTCGACGGTTTCCATGACCATGTTGGTGCCGAGGATGTCGGCGGGCATAAGGTCGGGGGTGAATTGGATGCGGTTGAAATCGAGGTTCAGGGTTTTGGCCAGGGTGCGGACCAGGAGCGTCTTGCCCAGGCCGGGCACGCCTTCCAGCAGACAGTGCCCGCCGGAAAACAGGCAAGTCAGTACGCCGTGAACGATCTCGTCGTGGCCGACAATCACCCGGTGAATCTGCTCGCGGACCGCGGTGTAACGATCGACGAACTGGCGGGCACGCTTTTCCATCTCTTGTGCGATGCTCATGGGTAAAATAGTGGTTAGTGGTTAGTGGTTAGTGGATAGTGGTTAGTGGTTCGGTAATTGAGTGCGATTTGGATCGTTTTTTATTGCAAATTGAAAATTGCAATCAATTATTATGCGTGGCTCTCATATGACATTGAAAATTGACTATTTTTTATCGCGGTCCTCCCAGACTTTCTTTTTTGCGCGGAGGAGGCGTTCGGTGTAGGATTCGGCCTCGGTTTTTTGCGGTTCGGTGATCGAGGGTTTTTCGGCGGGTTTGGATGATTTATCGGCGGCGGGCGGTTCTTCGAGGACGGTAAGATCGGCCGGTTTTTTGGCTTGGGGCATTTCGAAGCGGACCGCCCCGCGCATTTGCTCGATATGTTCGGCAACTTCGGCCTTTTTACCGCGGAGGCGGCGGATGAACTCGGGGGCGACAGGCTTGGGCCGACGGCGCAAGAGCCAATCGCGTGCCCGGCCTGCCAGCGGCGGCACCCAGGCCACGTTAACCTGCACGCGGCGGAAGAACACGTCGCCGAAAAACAGGCAACTCGCGAAGAGCAACAAATATTGCCAGGCATCCTGGCTGCTGGAAGCCTTGAGCAAGTTGTGGCGAAAGGTGTTGACGGCGAGCAATTGTTCCAGGGGGTCGGCGGCTTTAGTTTTGGGTTCGATGACCAGGCCGGGCTTGCCGTCCTTAGGGGTCATGCCGGCGAGTTGATCGAGCAGGGCCTCGTTGGGCGATAGTTCGCGGAATTCGTCGGAATAAGGCACATTTATGCCAGTGCGGATGGGCGACTGGCCCGCGCCGGGGCTGATCATGATAAAATAACTGCCGGCGTCTTTGGCGGCGAACTCGCCCACGTACCGGCCCGGGGCGGATTGCTCGATTTTCATAGGTACGGGCAGCATATCGGGCCCCACGGCGGTGCCGTTCATGTTTAGGAAATTGAGGAACTCGTCGTTTTTATCGAGGGCATTGATGACCAGCCGGACGCGGCCGTCGGCGGATTCGGCGGCGACGGTGAATTTGCCTGATCCGCCGGCCGGGCGCATCGACCAGCGGACCATTTGACCGAATAGTTTATCATATAATTCGCGGTTGACCCAGTCGCCGGTCCATCGCGCGCCGGCGTCGCTGGTAAAGACCACCGCCTTGCCCAGGCCGTAGGTCCAAGTGGCCAGGATCGTGTTGTTTTTATCGCCGGCCGGCTCGGGCGAGGTGAGCAGGGTCTCGACCAGGGGATTTTCCTTTTTATCGGTAAGCACGAAACCCTTGATGGGCGGGAGGGGGTCGTCGATGCCGCTGAGGATTTCGTGAGGGAACCGGACGCAAGGATTAACGGGATGAACTTCCCAGATCAAGGGCCGGGCGACGCGGCGGGCTTCGATCTGGAATATCTTTGGGAGCGAATTGGGGCTTTTTACCTCGTAATATTTTCCGCCCGCGGCCGAGGCGATGCTGCTTAAGCGGGAACTTTCGGGCTGACCGTGCGTTCCAACACCCACGGTAGTGATGGTAACCTGCATGCTTTTCAATTTGCTAATGATGGAGGAGCTTGGCGGGGAAGGATCGCCGTCGCTGATGATGATCATGTGCTTGACGGCCAGAGTGGGGACTTTATCGAAACCCTGCTTGGCCAGGACCAGGGTAGGCTCGAAATCGGGCATGTCGCCGGGCGACATGCGATCCAGGCGTGTAAGCATTTGATCGCGGAATTGTCCGACGGGCAACAAGCCCGGCCCCCAAAGCCATGTTTCACGGCCTTGGAAATGTATAACGCCGCAAAAATCTTGCGGGCCAAGGGCATTGACGGCCTCGCGGGCGATGACCTTTTGCCAGTAGTTGCCATTGGCCATTTCGCTGGCGTGCATGATCATGACCAATGCGCCGTTGGGAACCACCTTGGCGGACTTGATTTGAAAGTCGACGGGCATGGCTTTTTCGAGTTCTGTGCCGGTCCAGCCGCCGGCGCCGAAGCTATTGGGCCCGCCGATGAGCACCAGGCCGGCCCCCATTTGCTGCGTGTTTCGCACGAGCATGGCGATTTGGGCGTCGCTGAAGGCCACGTCCTGACTGGTGGCGCGGGGCACGTCGGCCAGCACGACCGCATCGTAGGGCTGCAGTTCGGCAAGGCTGGTGAAGAGCTGGCTGGTGGATTGGACGTCGATTTCCAGGCCCTGTTTTCGCAGTCGTTCGACCAGGACGGCGAATTCGCCGGGGCGCTGGGCGTCTTCGATAAACAGCACGCGGCCTTTGCCCTGCACGTAAGTGAAGGCCGTGGCCCGGTTGTTTTGCGGCATGGCGTCGTCTTCGGGCCGGTCGGGGGTGAAACGGGCTTCGTAGGAATAGAAATTCGGGGCGTCGATTTCCTGGCGGATGGTGAAGACTTTTTTGCCCGGCGGCAGGATCACCGCTTCGTCGCTGAGGATGTCGGTGCGTCCGGCGGCGGAACGCGAGAGTTGCAGGCGACCGCGGACTTCGCCCGAATCGCCGGGCCGTGGCACGGCGGTGTTGGTTATCACGACGCGGAGGTCGAAGGGCTGGCCGCGGCGGACGTCGGCGGGAATGGCCACTCGCTCGACGATGATTTCGGCCCGGGTTTGATAGCGGACGGGGATCACGTCGATACCCACGCCCGCTTGAGCCAGGCCCCGGGCCTGCTCGACGGCGTTGCCCAAATTCTGGTTGCCGTCGCTGATGATCACGATCCGCTTGGCCGCGTCCTCGGGAAACGAGGCTTGGGCGAGTTTCATGGCCGCGGCAATGTTGGTGTATTCGGGATCGAAGATGCTTTCGATCTTGGAGGCCATCTGCACGTTGTCGTCGTAGGGCGGGATTTCGATGGCAGCGTCGCGGCCAAAGACGATTGCGCCCGCGCGATCGCGGTCCTTGCGATGCTTCCTGATCTCGGCATTGACATACTTGATCATCGCCTCGCGGCTTTGCACGGGAATGCTGAGCGACTGATCGAGGAGAAAAATGGTTGTCAGCCGGTCGCTGGTGCGGACGATTTGAATTTCGGCCAGGGCGAGGATCAGACCCAGGAGCACGAGGCTGCGGATGATCAAGACCACCATCCGCCGCACGCTGCCCAAGCCCGCCACTTTGCGAAAACTGTACCACCAAAGCGCGGGTATCAGCGCTAAAAGCAGCAGATACCAGGGGGACAGGAAGGCGAGGCGGTAAGTGAACATGGTTCCTCACATTTTAACGACTTGCACGCGATGGTTGTATGTATCGAGGACATAAATCATGCCTTGGCTGTCGCGGACCAGGGCCCAGGGGTTGTTGAGTTGTCCTTCTTGTCGGCCTTCGCTTCCCCAGCAGCCCATCGAGGCGCCGTCGCGGGTGAATCGCTGGACGCGGTGGTTGCCGAATTCGCAGACGTAGAGGGTTCCGTCCGGGGCCAAGAGGAGGTCGTAGGGATAATAAAGTTCGCCGGGATCGCCGCCTTCTTTTCCCCAAATATGGAGCAGCTTGCCCTGGGAGTCGAAAACCTGGATGCGGTGGTTGCATGCGTCGGCGACCCAGATGTGATCGTTTTCATCGACGGCCATTTTTTGGGGCCTGATGAATTGACCGGGCTCGGATCCGTGGCCGCCCCATTGCAGGATGAAGTCGCCCTGGGGAGTGAATTTTTGGATGCGGTCGAATTCACCGTATTCGGAAACGTAGATATTATTGTGCGAATCCACGACGGCGTGGGTCACGAATCCGAACTCGCCTGGGCGCTCGCCCTTTGTGCCGCCAAGTCTTTTAATCAGTTGCCCGTCGGGGCTATAAATCAGGACCTCGTAATAATGTGTATTGGCCACTAATACATTGCCGTCGTTGGCAATCGATAGTCCGGTGGGCTTGCCGAATTGGTGATCGGGAGTCTGCCATTTATTGATAAAAGTGCCGTCCGGATTAAAGACCTGGATGCGGGCGGTCATATCGACGATGTAGATGTGATCGCGGCGGTCGATGGCCATTGCCCGGGGTCTTTGAAAACGGCCATCGGAGATGCCCTGGCGTCCCCAAACGGCTTGCAGCTTGCCGATGGAGGATCGATCGGTATCGCAGCCTAAGGGCGATATAGCTATCAGCAGGAGCAGGAAAATAATGGAGTGTTTCATCCCGCAGCTTTCATACTTAGAGCCTGTCCCAGAACATATGCGTCATTCTGAGCGGAGCGAAGAATCTGGGTGGAGAATGATGGGAAATACTGGCAAAATGTTGCATCCGCCTCGATCCTTCGCTGCGCTCAGGATGACTTTTGGGATAGGCTTTTAATCTCTCCACAAACATTCCCCCCATAAGCGTACTTAGTTTTTGGAAATTATTCCAGAAGGCGGGGATGGTAATTTTTGATTCTGAGTTTTGCATGTTGAAATTCCGCCCAAATCACCCCTAGGCCGCGGGTTGACGATTTGTCGCAAGGGGTGATATACTAATATGTTTGGATAAATAAAGGGAGAAAACATCAGGCGAAATTATGCCCCCGATGGTGATCGACGTCCGCAGCGCAGAAGATTGGCGGGATGTGGTGCATCGCGCCGTACAGACATTGGCCGAAGGGGGATTAGTGGCCTTTCCCACGGAAACGGTGTACGGCATAGGCGCCAGCGCATTAGACGAATGTGCAGTGGTGCGAATGGTGGAAATCAAAGGCCGGGCGAAAAACAAACCACTGACGCTGGCAATAAAAAGCGCGGAAGAGGCCTTGGACTATGCCCCGGACATGTGCCCATTGGCCCAGCGCCTGGCAAGGCGTTGCTGGCCCGGACCGATTACGTTGGTGATAGACGATTCCCATCCGGAAAGCCTTGTACGGCGATTGCCGCCGCTGGTTCAAAAGGCGGTATCGCCGAAAAACGTCATTGGCCTGCGCGTGCCGGGCCACCAGGTAATTTTGGACGTAATGCGGATGCTGGCCGGACCATTGGCCCTTAGCAGCGCCAATCGTTCCGGGCGGGCGGAGGCGGTTACGGCCGAGGAGGTTCTGGAAAACTTTGGAGAGGAACTGGACCTGGTTTTAGACGACGGGCGGTGCCGTTTCGGGCAGCCTTCATCGGTGGTCCGGGTACAAGGGAAACATTTGGAAGTCCTGCGGCAAGGCGTGGTTCCCCAGCGCACGCTGCAGCGGCTTTCGAGTTTGATGCTGCTATTTGTGTGCACGGGCAATACATGCCGCAGTCCGATGGCCGAAGCCATTTGCCGCGATTTGATCGCCAAGCGCCTGGGCTGTAAAAACGAGGAATTGGAAGACCGGGGCGTATTGGTGATGTCGGCCGGCATCGCCGCCATGATGGGAGGACGGGCGACACACGAAGCCATGCAAATAATGGAACAGATGGAACTTGATATAATCAATCACGAAACACAACCGCTGACAGAATCGCTGGTGCGGCACGCCGATTTGATTTTCGCCATGACCAAGTCGCATCGCGAGGCGATTCTTGCGCAATGGCCGTCGGCTTCGAGCCGCACGCGGCTGCTGAGCCGCGACGGCTCGGACATATGCGACCCGATCGGCGGTCCCTTGGAACGTTATGAACAATGTGCGGTACAAATTCGCCGGGAATTATCGGCCCAGGTAGAAGAATTGGAGAAGCTATGAAGTGAGCCAACCTCGCGTCCATCGGTTAGGATACTGATTTTGTTCGTTACACTTTATCAGTCCTTACCAACAGAAGGAGGTTGGCCGTGAACTATTGTGGCATAGA
>JBEKZY010000265.1:0-6988 GCA_049509395.1 Thermoguttaceae bacterium
TTTGCGCCTAAACTTGCCAGTTTATCAAATGGCCAATTAAGCTCCCACGCGAGGTTAGCCGCTGATAAAGCTGCAGCCGCGTCGCTGGAACCCCCGCCTAACCCCGCCGCGGTTGGAATTCGCTTTATCAGGCCCAACTTCGCTCCGGCACGGATCCCGGCATGCTCCCTTAATAATTCAACCGCCCGCACCGCCAAATTACTATTATCTAATGGTATTTCCCCAGCCCCAGTTCCATTAATAGAACTGAAGCCGAGGGACATTTCGCATTTGAATTCTATATTTCCGCTTGACTTTGGAGAAAACCGTAGAGTATCAAATAAATTAATAGGATACATGAGCGTTTCTATCTCATGAAATCCATCGCTACGTTTTGCAATTACCTCGAAAAATAAGTTTAATTTAGCAGGCGCTTGGACGATTACCTCCACCGGGTTATGGTGGATTCGCATTGCCTGATTTCCTATATATTATCCAATGACCTTTTTTTTCACTAAAATACACACGCTAGTACAGGGGATTCTATCACCCCAGGACCGTTTGGTCAATCCGTGTAGAATCAACTTTCATTTAAAATTTGGAATTTTTTATTTGTGTTGGTATTTAAACTTTACTGTACTGAGCCAAAATATTTTACTTAAATTAACTTTTTTAAAAATTAATAACCTATATGGCGGGGAAAGCGGGGGGGTTTACCCTTGTTCAATGAATACCTTTGGCCGCGGGCTCTTGCATTTCAGCTTCGTGTCCATTAGGTATTAGGTATAAGGTATACATGCTAATATAAACAACCAAGGTAATATCATTATGGTCGACGAAAAGACCAAAACCGAAGACACTCAAAATCCGAAAAAACGCGTCCTCCTGGTGGACGATGACCGCGAGATCGTGGAATCCATGCGTATCGCTTTGGAGGCCAGCGGATATGACATTCTCGTCGCCCGAGACGGCAACCAGGGACTTGTCATGGTCGAGCGAGACGATCCCGACCTGGTCATTCTCGACATGATGATGCCCAAGCGGAGCGGGTTTCTGGTATTGGAAAAAGTTCGGCGAACAAGACCTGTTCCCCTGCGAGTGATCATGATAACCGCCAATGAAGGCAGCCGGCATAAAGCCTATGCCGAAATGCTGGGGGTGGACGATTACATCCGAAAACCGTTTGCCATGGACCGACTGCTGGAAAGCGTGAATCGCCTGCTGGCCTAACCAGGAGGACAGGCATTCCTGCCTGTTTTTTTCACTCCAGACAAGAATGTCCTGCCGCCTTTTTTGGCTACTTTATAATGTGCGGCATCTTGTTTTGGCTGCTTGATTTTGTTACGACCCATTAAGGCGTTTTATCGGTTTTTGATATTTCCAGTTTCGGTTTCAATATCAGCGTGACGGGCGTGCCGGGAGCAGGCAACCGCTCGGTAAAACCCTCGAATAAACGCGATTCGATGGCCGAGGCGCTCTCAATGGGCACATCCAAAAGCGCGGTGGGCAGATTCAAGACGCTGATAAAATCGCCGCGATCGGCCAGATAGGATTTTTCGCCGGTGTCTTTGTCTTCCCAGAACAGACTGCCCGCGAAAACCCAATTGACATCGAGCTGTTTTTTGGTTTTGATATCGCGGATCCAATCCTGGGCCCTGGCCTTTTGGCGTTTGCCATTCTGATCCATCCAAGCAACCTCAATCTCCACTTCCGTGCCTGACGGAGGGATATACTTAGGATCGAATTGCACCGGTTTGCCGGGTTTGGCGCCTAAGACCAACAGGGCGCCATGCACGATACTGGGCTTGGTGTATATCACCACCACGGACTCGTAGCCTCGATCGGGATAGGTGGCAAAAAACTCCAGCGGATAGTTGGCCCTGCACACGGAACCGATCAATATCACCTCTTTATTTTTCTTGTCGATCCAAACCGGATAAACCGGATGCAGTTTGATCAGGTCCTCGGGCTTATCGACCAGCGGCGGACCAAGGTCGCGGGGCATCTCCATCGACTCTTCGGCCGCATTATTCTCGGTCTCCGAGGCAGTGGTTGCGGCCGAGGGCTGTTTCCGGCCCTCTTGTTTTTCTTCCACTTGGCTCTTTTCTTTGCCGGCTTGGATTTGCTCCCCCTGTTTTTCAAGGCTGCCGGCATCAGGACCGGCCGACTCGGAAGGCTGTATTTTTGCATCAGTTTGGCGCGGAGCGCTTGTTTTTGGACAGCCGCACAATAGCAAAGATGCGAAAATCACCGCGATAAATTGAGATATATATACCAGACCCGGGGATGGCTTCACGACTGGACTCCTTATGGCAAAAAGACAAAATGGGGCGCCGACGAAAACACGGGGATGCCATCCCACGGATGGCATCTCATCTTTGCTATAAGGATACCCCTAATTGCCGAAAAGATGCAAGTAGGATAACCGTGTACGCTTAAACAAAAACTTTATATAGCCGGCCGTGGATACACGGGGGGTTGTTGATATTTACTGCAATCAAGACTCGAACAGATTCCTAGGGGGATTTTTAAAAAAGAAGATGCCCGGCCGTACTTTACAACATCATTGCCGCTTCCAAGAGCTCGGACTGATTTTGGGTTATCTTGCGGATATCGTCGTGAACCCTAAAGAAGGCGTTAATGATGTCGGGATCCCACTGCTTTCCCGCTCCGTTGCGGAGAATCTGTTCGATTTTTTCTTCTGACATGCCTTCGCGGTAGGGACGGTCGCTGCTCATGGCATCGTAAGCATCGGCCACGGCGACAATGCGGGCGGCAAAAGGTATCTGTTCCGCTTCCAGGTTATCAGGATATCCACCCCCATCCCAGGATTCGTGATGATGCAGAATGACCGGTATTACATCTTTCAGATTGTTCATATCACGAAGGATTCGAGAACCAATTTCCGCGTGCGTTTTGATGTGCTCGAATTCCTCTACGCTGAGTTTGCCCGGCTTATGAAGCACGTCGTCATTAATGCCGATCTTGCCTATGTCGTGCAACATGCCTGAAAGGTACAGCGTATTGAGCATTTGTTCGTCGCAGCCGAGTTCCTTGGCCAGGCAGACGGCAATGCGGGCCACCCGATCGCTGTGACCGCAGGTGTAGGGGTCTTTGGCATCGATGGCCGATGTGAAGGCGCGGACGAACCCTGCCAGCAATTCCGACTGCTGGCGGTATAACTCGACGTTGCCGCTATGGATGCCCAGGATGGCGGCAACCGTATTCATCAAATTCGCTTCCACCGTGCCGAATTCAGCATCGGTCAGGTGATTAAAGACCACCATCCAGCCGAAGAGATTCGCGCCCTCGGCCATGGGAACCACAACCGCTTGTCGAACCGATGGATACGGCCAATCTTCCAGGCTTGTAATCTGCCGGTTGACCACAACCGGGCGGCAATTATTTTCCAAGTCCAAATATCGTATCAGAGCCGAAAATTCTTCATTATCCACAGGGCAGTCGCCGTGGGTGATTGTGATCGTGGAATTTCGGGCCGTCTGAGTCACCGATTTATCGTCGCCCGCTATGGGAATAAGCTGCAGCGCCAAACCTTTCGCCGGCAGCACTTCTTCCATCCATTTGAGCGTTATCCGCCCCAATTCCTCGTCGCTTTTCGAAATTTTCAGATTATGGGTAAGGCGATATAGCAGGCTGATTTCTTCGAAGCTGCCCGCAAGATGGACGGATAAGCTGCTGGTTTCCTCCTGCAATTCCCTGATGCATTGCCGCGATTCAATATAGTCGAGCAGCAATTCACAAGTGTGTTGCAAAATCTCCGGCGCCCAAGGAATTTGTCTCATCGCCCATTGCGCCGCTTCCTCTGGTTTTAAACCAAGCAGCAGGGCCTGCCGCTCCAACAATTCACCCGGCTCGATGAGTCGGGTAACAAACAAGCTTACGGCAACCAGGCAATTTCCCTTGCCGTCGGGAATCGGCAGGGCCAGCAGGATGAAGGGGTTTTCTTCATCGAGAAATTCAGGTTTGCCGTGGAGGGCCACGATGCGGCATACTTCGCCGCGCAAAGACCAATCGCAGGAGGGCAACCCGGGCGATTCCTCCAAGACTTCACCCGTAACTCCGTCGAAAATCGTAAATTGCGCGCGAAAGCTCCGTCCAAGCAACTTTTTAATATCGCTGTTTAAGGCGATATAATTGCCTTTAGCGACCGTGCCATTATCGGCGGGTGCAAGTGCGTCGGAAGTCGGCATGACTAAATCATCAATATCCGATGTTTCGCGGTACGCAATCTAAAAACGCAACCTTAATCTGGTTATCTAGATAAATTTATGTCACATTACATCAAGGGGCAAAACACTTTGCGTCTCCTATGCTTCTGAGGTGGATAGTCATGTCGTGGGGAATTAAGATGCTTATAATGATAATGCTGGAAATGACTGCCTTTTTCCCTTACGAGAAACTACCCCTTAAGAATGGATCGTAAGATTTTTCCTTAACCAAGACGTGTTATTGCAGCCGATATTGACCGCGCTTGTCATGATGCCGGAGTCCGTTCGAATGATTGATTCATCAGAGGTTATTTTTCAAGCCCAACGTTTTAGCGTCGAGCGCGTGCTCCAAGTCGCTCCAGACGGCTCCAAATACGTTCGGGAAATCGTCCGTCATCCCGGAGCGGTGGTGATCCTACCGCTTCTGGACGACGGCCGGGTGGTCTTCATACGCAATAATCGAGCGGCAGTAAACGAAATCCTTATCGAACTGCCGGCAGGCACCCTCGATCGTTCCGAGGATCCCCTATCTACCGCTAAACGCGAACTTGCCGAAGAGACCGGATATAGAGCCGGAAACATGCAACTTTTACTGACGTTTTGCATGTCTCCGGGCATTCTGGACGAAAAAATGCACTTGTTTCTGGCAACCGCCTTAACGGCCGGGCAGATGGCCCTGGAGCAAGGGGAAGATATCCAACCGTTCTCCTGCACTTGGGATGAATCGCATGCCATGGTCCGCCGCGGTGAAATCCGCGACGCCAAAACCCTGGTGGGATTGCTTTACTACGAACGGTTCATGCGATGAGATGCCCGCTGCCGCTAAGTTGGGACAGCGGTTAAACTGCTGTCCCAACTTAATGCACTATTGTCTTAAAAACCAATGTCATGAAGATTATTCACGATTCCCGCCCACATGCCTCCGGCCTGGGCCCCAACCAAACCGATTGCACTGATAAGCGTCATGAGTATCATGGCCAAAACAACTGCATATTCAACGGCTGTAGCCGCCTCTTCTTCCAGGAAAAAATTATATAAAAAACGCATGGCAAAGCCTTCCTTTCCGACCCGAGGGTCGGTGGGACAGCGCGGCGTTTTGTGGCAAATTATTCCATTTACGCCGCTTTATCTTGTCAAACTGCCGCCTGTGCATCCGTACGGCATTTATCCGTATTGTGCCGCCGATACGGCGTCCCCGCGTTATCCCGAAAGCAAACGGTGAAAAGCTTTATGTCTCTAAATCAACTCTATGTTATTCATCAAGGGTGTCAAACTGTTATTCCAAGCGCTCTAATACTACTGAAAGATATGATTAAACCATATTTGGTTGTATTCCACCCAAATTGACGATCCAGTGTTGACTTTCTTTGCAATATGCCTTTATACCTTGGATCATCTTTCCACTCCAAAATACCTATAACATCTAACAAAATGGGGACTGGCTCCCGACATTTCCAGGAAAACCGCTGAAAAAAGGATTTCGGCAGTGCGCCCGTCCCCATTTTGTTAGAGGCTCCCCAAAAAATGCGCATTTTGATGATTATGTGAATTAAGTGGATTTCTTTCAATAAATTGTTTGCAATTACGCACAAATTTGATTATGTTGTATGAAATTCCGCGTCAATTATTTAGGCCTGGCAGACACACCGGGGGGGTTATTGCGGGTTTATTATGCCGCATTAAGGTTGGAACTTTAAACTTTTTTGTTACATGAAAGGAGGCAGCGGTGAGACACATGGGGCTATATCGCCTTACGGCAACGGCGTTTATCTTTTCTTGGATTCTTCTCCTCCAAACGCCCCCAAGTTATTGGGCTCAGGATGTACAAATCGATCTTATTCCTGGGCTGGACGAAATCGGCAGCCAAATAGAAACCGTGCAAGTCTATCGAGAATCCGGCGTCGATCATCAAATGTTTGGCATCTACGATACGGGCGCTTCGGTAATATCCATCTCCGTCGATGACCAAAGCGGTTTTTTTCTCGACTTGGAAACCCCGCCGCCGATTCCGATTTTACAGCCTGGCGGCGCAGCCGCTCAAGGCATAGGCGGCGATCTGGTCGGCGACGTTTCCAAACCGGGAACCATTTTGGCCGACGGGTTACACGCATTTACCCTCGATCTCAGTGATATATTTAACATGAATCCGCTTATTGATACTTCCCACGCAATCTCGGTGCCGAACATCCAAACTTTCGTAGGCACTGCCAGCGGAAGTGCGTCTTTGCCGAGCATCACAGGCACGCCCATCCACAGCACGGGCATGGTAAGCAAAGTCGACATGCAAGGTTATAAGCTCGATTTCGGCGACGGATTGGTCTTCGGCATTCCTGACTTGAAGTTTGTGGCCCCTAAAACCACCGACGCCGTTTTGCCCGGCACGTCATTCACGCCCACGCCCGTGAGGATTCCTTTGCAACTGCTGGGCGAGAACAATTACGCCCATCCCGGCAATTCGGTTACATCAGGGCCTAATCCGGTTCAAAACAGCGTGGCATTGAATCAAGGGACAAATGCCATAAGCGGCAAGACGTTTCTCTTCGACACCGGGGCGCAGATGACTATTATTTCGACAAAAGTCGCCGCTGCTTTAGGCCTGGATCTTAACGCGCCGGCCACAACCATCGACGTGCAGGGCGCGGCCGGCAATTCGGTCTCTGTTCCCGGTTACATAATCGACTCGCTCGAACTTCCACGCCTGGACCAGAACAACGCTCCCATCAGCGATAAATTAAAAATCACCAACGTGCCTGTTTTCGTGCTCGATCTGGGCGTAGACG
>JBEKZY010000266.1:0-6978 GCA_049509395.1 Thermoguttaceae bacterium
CACTGACTGGTTCAAGATTTTTAAAATGTTCGATTATCCACTGCCTGGCCTCGGTTATCCCTTCGATTTTAGCAGTGCTAAAATCAAGCATCCCTGATTGATCGACTTTAAAATCTCCATTTATAGAACCCGGCCATCCATTACTCTCATTAATCGTAATGTGAAGAACGTCTCCTGGTAAAATCTTAAAAGATTCCGGTCCAACTGTATTAGCAAATTTATTTGCATTTAAATCGACTCCAACATTCCCTTGACCATCAACATGAACATTGCTACCTTCCGGGGCTTCAACGGTGGTTGTTTCTCCGCCCTTTTTGATCATCACTATAATTCCCAGGCTAAAGCCGGAGGCGAAACCCAAGACGAACAACAAAAGTCCTATGGCGACGAGGATAGATGGCCGGCGGCGATTGGGCTGCGTTGCTGGATAATTTGAACCATCGACTTGGTCCGCCCTCACCCTAGCCCTCTCCCGGAGGGAGAGGGGACTTTCGCTTTGTGTCTCTTCGGCCCGTTTGAGTAGCGCCGAGAGTGCGGCATTGGCGCAAAATGGCGTTAATGCCTCGATCACGTCGGCCGGCTGGGCAAATCTATCGGCCGGGTTTTTGGCCAGCATCTTTTCCAGGATGGCCGCTAATTCCCTGGGAATTTCGGGTAAAAGATTTTCTATCGGAGGAGCAGACTGTTGAACATGGGCCGTCATCTTTTCGAATGTGCCCTTGTATTGGCTGCCTTCGAACGGCGCGAAACCGGCCAGGAGTTTATAAAGCGTGCAGCCCAGGCTGTAGATGTCGGCGCGGATATCGACCGCATGGCTGTCGGATGCCTGTTCCGGGGCCATGTAATCGGCCGTGCCCATGGCCTGGCCCGAATTGGTCATCTCTTCTTCGGACTGCTCGAAATGAAACCGGGCCAGCCCCAGGTCCAGAATCTTGACGGTCCCTTGCCGGGTGAGCATCAGATTCGAGGGCTTTAGATCGCGGTGAACCAATCCTTGCTCGTGTATGTATTGCAGTCCCAAACAAGCCTGGCGGACCAGTTCGCAGGCCTCGGCCACCGGCAGCGGGCCTAAGCGCCGCACCAGGCGCCCAAGGTCCATGCCTTCGACGAATTCCATTATCAGCACAGGTGCGCCTCCAATCTCCCGGGCGTCGTACGCCCGGACGATGTGCGGATGGTCGAAACGGCCCACGGCCTTCATTTCCCGCTCGAATCGGGCAATCGCGCGCTCATCGCCCGCGCGGCCGCGGGTAAGAATTTTAATTGCCACCACGCGGTCGAGCTTGGTGTGCAGGGCCTTATACACGGCCCCCATTCCTCCCTGGCCCAATTCCTCCAAAATCTGATAACCCTCGAATTCCACGCCGGGTGGCACGGGCATCTTGCCCGTGTTGTTCTCGGGTTCCACTGGCAAGATGCCAGTGCCACTTTTAATATCCCGTGCCCGCTGTAGCGCGGCCTCGCACTGCGACTCATTTAAAAAAGAGTCGCCTGTCGCAGGCTCGCGGAGTTGCGTTACCAGGGTATCGGCAACGTCATCGACCGTGGCAATGGCCGCCTGGCACTGCCGGCACGATTCCAGATGCTCGGCAATCGCCGCCCAATCCTGCTGGGACAAACGGCCAAGCGTGTAGTTTTTAAGTTCATCCGCCGTAGGACATGCCGTGGCGACCATGATTTATCCTTTGTTTTTATTGCAAATTGAAAAATGCAAATTGCAAATTGAACAACTGGAGCAAGATCCGGGGCTAAACTTACACATTACCGCAATTACTCCCCATAAGATATAACGCGGGCGTTTGACATTAATTATGAAAAGCCAAGCGGCGAGCGCAAGTATTTATGCTTGTTCAATTTGCAATTTGCATTTTGCAATGGTCAATATGCAATATTAACCCTGTAAGCCCGCCAATTCCTGGCGGAGGCGGAGCAGAACCCGGGACTTTGCCTTGTAAACCGCGGCCAGCGACATGCCCATTTCTTCTGCCACGTCTGCCGCCTGGCGGCCCTCGACGGCCGTTTTCCACCAGGCCTCCCAGGTGCGCTGTTCGAATTCGGCCCGAACCAGCTCCACTGCCCGTTGCGATAGGATTTTTTCGGCTTCTTTTAAGTCGAACTCGCTGGGGACTGTCGAACTTGAATCCATCTGGGGACTGTCGCCTTTTTCGCGCAGAGAAAAAGGGGACTGCCCCCTTTCCTCGGGCTGAGCAATTTCCTGCATGCGCTCTTGCGCCCTGGTTCCGCCCTGGGCCTGTGCCCGCCCGGAGATACGCCGAAAATGATCGCAAATCTTGTTGCGCGTGATGCTCGACAGCCAGGCCGTAAAGCTATCGCATGGTTTATCGCGGCGGAAATCGGCCACATGTGTGGAAACCGCCGCGAACACTTCTTGGACCGCGTCGGCCGCATCTTCCGCTTTCAGGCCCGACTTGCGGCACCAGCGATACACCACCTGCCCGTATAAATCGACCATGCGGCGCCAGGCCTCCGGTCGCCGTGCCTTGACCGATTCCAGGAGCGTCGATGAAATCGAACCTCGTTTATTGGATTGCATGATATTCCTAAAATATCCATCTGATATCTCCGTGTCCAGTTTAGCAAAAATGTTTGTAAAGCCGCGACCATTGGTCGCGCAGAAGGAGTCGCGCGACCAATGTCGAGGCTCAGCACTCATTTGCCCCCATAGCGCGACCGCTGGTCGCGGCTTTAAAGGGAAAAAATACTAAAACCATCATATAATCAGTTCGCCCCTCACCCTAACCCTCTCCCGGAGGGAGAGGGGACTTAACAAAACACCATCACCCAGAAAGAGCGGGGACGATTAGCATGGGCCGATAAAATTTGCTAGAATGTTAATAAAGGTTGGAGCATTGACTATGGATTATTGGGTTTGGGCTGTTTTATTGCTGGTCCTGGGCATCTGCCTTGGGATCATGGAGGTTTTTTTCACCTCGGCGGGTCTTTTGGCCTTCCTGTCGGCCGCTTCCATTGTGGTGGCCGTAATTCTGGCCTTTTACCAGGGGCCGGTGGCCGGTTTTGTGATCTTGATCCTGGCCATGGCTGGCATGCCCACGGCCATAGTCTTGGCCTTTAAATACTGGCCACGGACATCGTTTGGCCGCCGGGTATTGCTATCGGCCCCAACCAGCGAGGACGTATTGCCCGAAGATCGAGGCAAGGAATACCTAAAATCATTGGTGGGAAGGGCGGCCAAGGCCAAGAGCAAGTTGCTCCCCAGTGGGGTGGTGATAGTTGACGGTCGCAACATCGAGGCCGTTACCGAAGGCATGCCCATCGAAGCCGGGCAGGAGGTGCGGATAGTTCAAATCCGCGGAAAGCGGGTAGTGGTCCGGCCCATCGAACTGGACGCCCCATCCGAAACCGCCAAAGACCCAATGCGCCGTCCCATCGACGCCATCCTCGAAGATCCCTTCCAAGACCACCCGGCTTGACAGTTTGGCCCAATCGGGTAGAACCAGACAGTGGTCAGTGGAAGATCAATCAGTTTGCGCGAAACCGCAAGCGGTTTATTTTTAATCTATCAGACCATTACCCACCGCCAGCAAATAAAAGGAGCATTGCATGTACCTTTTTGCCCAGCCGGAACCGCCTGTAAATATAATGAATTATATTATCATTTTCGGCATCATTGCCGTAATCATAATTATCTTGTTCATACTGTTTGTTTTCGCCCGCTTTTTTCGCTGGTGGGTTCAGTCCTGGATGACCGGGGCGGGCATCGGCATTCTGGACCTTTTGGGCATGACCTTCCGCAAGGTCAACCCGGATGTCATCGTGCGGAGCAAGATCATGGCCGTGCAGGCCGGCATCGACGAGAACCAGGGCGTGACATCGAAGGCCCTGGAGGCCCATTATCTCGCCGGAGGCAATGTCCCCTTGGTCATTCGCTCCTTGATCGCCTCGGCCAAGGCCAAGTTGGACCTGGATTTTAAATTGGCCGCGGCCATCGATTTGGCCGGGCGAAACATACTCGAGGCCGTGCAAACCAGTGTCAATCCCAAGGTGATCGACTGCCCCAGCCGGGGTCTTGGCAAGGAATCGCTCGACGGCGTGGCCCAAAACGGCATACAATTAAAAGTGAAGGCCCGCGTCACGGTCCGCGCGAATTTGCGGCAATTGATCGGCGGTGCCACCGAGGAGACCATCGTCGCCCGGGTGGGCGAGGGCATTGTCAGCGCGATCGGCACGGCCAAAACACATTCCGAAGTCCTGGCCTCGCCCGACAGGATTTCCAAAACCGTACTGGCACGGCGGCTCGATTCGCAAACCGCTTTTGAAATCGTGTCCATCGACATCGCCGACATTAACGTGGGCGAGAACATCGGCGCGCGATTGCAGGCCGACCAGGCCGAGGCCGACATGCGCGTCGCCCGGGCGAACGCCGAAGGGCGCCGGGCCATGGCCGTGGCCGAGGAACAGGAAATGATCGCCCAGATCGAGGAAAACCGCTCGAAATTGGTGGAGGCCGAGGCTGAAGTGCCCAAGGCTATCGCCGACGCCTTCCGCAACCGGCAATTGGGTCTTATGGAATTTTACAAACTTCGCAACATCCAAGCCGATACCGACATGCGCACGGCAATCGCCAAGTCCGGCATCGGCACGGTGGCGAAAACAGGTACCGCGGCATGAACGCACCGCTGCCCTTGGCGGCTATCAACATCGACGTAGTTGTCAGGGTCCTGATACCCTTTGTGGTATTCGTGATCATAATGATCGGGAAACTGGTGTCCGCTATGCGCGTGCCGCAGCGCCCCCCCGGTCCGGTGCGACCTCCTGTTTTGCCTCCTCAGCAACCTCGGCAGGCGCAGCAACCGCAGGCACAAGCGGCCCGGCCCAAATCGGTTAAGGAAGAAATCGACGAGTTCCTCAGCCGCGCCGCCCAGAAAAAGCAAGGGCCGGCAACTCCAGCCGATCCCACCCGCCGCATCTCGCAACCCTCGAGCCCGCTCGCTCAACGTGTAGATCCCACCCGCCGCATCTCGCAACCCATGGCCCCGCTTGCTCAACGGGTAGGACCAGTCGAGGCCGAGGTGGTGCGGGAAAGACCCGTGGGCGGGGCGGTCAGCGAACACGTCAAAAAGTATCTCGATGAAAAGGAGTTTGACCAGCGTGCGTCAAAACTCGGCGGCGAAGTGGCCGCGGCAGATACGAAAATCGAACAGCATCTGAAGGAGGTCTTCGGGCACGGCATCAGCAAACTGGCCGCCAAGCCCGGCGAAACAGCATCCCCGCCCACTCCTCAGACCGCCGGAATATTCCAGGACCAACCCGCTGCCCTGCCCGCCGCCGGATTGGCCGCGCTGCTTAATAATATCGACAATCTCCGCCAGGCAATCGTGCTTAATGAAATCCTGCAACGCCCCAGCGATCGCTGGAAATAGTGGTCAGGATTCGGGGGTCAGGGTTCAGAATTTACGTTAGCCGTCCACTAACTCGCAGGACTCGGGTTTTTATGACATCAAAGGAATTTTTCAAGGCGATAACAAATGGAAAAGCGGATATAGTTCAGCTTCTCTTGGATATTCTCCGCGAAAGCAAAACACCCTACGCCGTGATTGGCGGGCTGGCTGTTAACGCTTATGTCGAGCCGGTCGTAAGTCTCGATTTGGATGTCGTAGTCATTGCCCAAAAAATCGATGAAATTTGCCTTAAGGCGGAACAACAAGGATTAAAGATCGAAAAATTTCCGCACAGCATCAATCTGACTGCCTCGGGATCGGATTTAAGAATCCAAATTCAACTTGACGAGCGCTACCAGGATTTTCCCGCAAGAGCGGAGATGAAAACTGTTTTAGGCTATGAAATGTCGGTCGCCCGCAAGGAAGACGTCGTGCAAGGCAAACTTTGGGCTTATCAAGATGAAACCCGGCGGAAAAGCAAATGTCAAAAAGATCTGGCAGACATACTGAGACTTCTTGAAGTTTATCCTGAGCTTCAAAACATGCTACCGGTATCGATTAGAGAAATGATCGAATAAACTTTTCCGAGCGTTCAGATATCAGAAATAAAGGAGTATTTCAAATTTTGAACACGAACCCCGAACCCTGAACCCTATTATGCATCGCATTTATCTGGCCATCCGCATTTTTTTCCTGACCTTATTTAAAGCGGCGATTGCCCAGCAGGTCGATAAACTGCTCGGCGGAGCGCAAGCGGCGCCAAGTCCCGCACCGCTGCAACCAAAGCAGCCCCCGGCGGCCAAACTCCCGGTACGCAGCGACGCGATCACGCTATTGGCCACACTGCAGCGCGAGGCGCGATTTGTCGATTTCATCCAGGAGTCGTTGGCCGGATACAGCGACGCCCAAATCGGCGCGGTGGCACGGGACGTGCATCGCGACTCGGCCGCAGTAATCGATCGCCTATTCGCCCTTAAGCCCGCGGCGCCGCAAGAGGAAGGCGCCCAGGTTGACGTGTCCGCCGGATTCGACGCCGGGCGATTCCGCCTGACCGGAAACGTTGCCGGCGAACCGCCTTTTCGCGGACGGCTGGTTCATCCCGGCTGGGAAGCCGCGAAATGCGAGTTGCCCACCTGGACCGGCAGCAAAGATTCCGCCCGCGTCATTGCCCCGGCCGAAGTGGAAATAAAATGATGTTTAGCCGCGACCCGAAGGGGAGCGTGGAAAAATGTAGTGATTTCTTTTTTCATAACGAAAACATGACATTTTACTCGCCATTTTTTCATGTTTATGAGTTCCAATTATGATTCCAGTAGGATACATGGCAAAAAATGTAGTCTCAAAGCCGGAATGGCTCAAGACTGATCGGGTGTTTGACTTGTATTCCATCAGCAACTGCATGTCAGACAACTTCGCAGATTACATACAATACTGGAAACATAACGGATATTGGTTTTTTGATTCGCCATATATTATCCTCAGTTTATCAGCCGAGAATAATATTAACTTAAACAATACCAAGTTGTTTTTCTATGAGGTGTATGAACTTGAATATGAC
>JBEKZY010000267.1:0-6941 GCA_049509395.1 Thermoguttaceae bacterium
CATCGACATCGGTACTTCAGGCACAAAGACCCTGGCAATAAATGAAAAAGGCGCAATCCTGGCCTCAGCGATGGGGACCTACCCCTGTTACGTACCCAAGCCATTGTGGAGCGAGCAGGACCCTGAAGACTGGTGGCAGGCCACGATCCAGTCGGTTCGCAAGGTCATAACGAAGGCCAGACTCAAGCCGGGCGATGTAAAGGCAATAGGTCTTTCGGGCCAGATGCACGGTTCGGTCTTTCTCGACAAGCAAAACAAGGTCATCCGCCGCGCAATCCTCTGGAACGACCAGCGGACGTCGGCCGAATGCGCCGAAATCGAACGCCGCGCCGGGGGCCGGGCAAAACTAATAAAGATGGTGGCCAATCCCGCCTTGACAGGCTTTACCGCTCCAAAAATCCTCTGGCTTAGAAACCACGAACCGAAACATTTCGAGAAAACTTGCAAGATTCTTTTGCCTAAGGACGAAATCCGCCGCCGGCTGACCGGTGAATTCGCCACCGAAGTCAGTGACGCCAGCGGCATGCTGCTTCTGGACGTGGCCAAGCGCAAATGGTCCAAGGAATTGCTCTCGGCCTTGGAACTAGACATCAATCTTTTTGCCACCTGCTATGAATCTGAGGAAATAACGGGCAAACTCACGTCCGCCGCCGCTAAAATCCTGGGCCTTACATCCGATTGTGTTGTTGTTGGCGGGGCCGGCGATTGCGCCGCCGGCGCGGTGGGCAACGGAATCGTCAACCGGGGCGTTCTTTCCACGTCCATAGGCACATCCGGCGTGGTGTTCGTCCATAGCGACGAACTAAAAATCGATCCCAAAGGACGCGTTCACACCTTCTGCCATGCGGTGCGAGGCAAGTGGCACATGATGGGGGTGAATCTTTCGGCGGGCGGTTCTTTGCAGTGGTTCCGCAACGAACTGTGCAAGGCCGACATAGTCGCCGCCAAAAAGGCTGGAAAAGAAGTCTACGACATCTTGACCAAAGAGGCCCAAAATGTCCCGCCGGGCAGCCAGGGTCTGTTTTTTCTACCCTATCTGTCGGGCGAACGAACGCCGCACGCCGATCCTTACGCCCGGGGTTGTTTTATCGGCCTGACCTTGGCCCATGGCCGGGGACACCTGATTCGGGCAATACTGGAGGGCGTAACCTATTCCATGCGCGACAGCCTGGATATCTTCGAGCACCTGGGCGTGCCTATCAAACAGATTCGCGCATCCGGCGGCGGCGCGCGGAGCGGTCTTTGGCGGCAAATCCAGGCCGACGCGTTCGGGCGCAAGGTGGTTACAATCAACAGCGAGGAAGGCCCGGCCTATGGCGTGGCCTTGCTGGCAGCCGTGGGAGCAGGTACGTTTAAGGACATCCGCGAGGCCTGCGCGGCGGTAATCCGAGTGGTTTCGGAAACGTTGCCCGATCGCGAGGCGAAAAAACACTACGACAAGGCTTTCCCCCTGTACCAGCAGCTATACCGTTCGCTGAAAGACGATTTCAAGAGCATTGCCGCGCTGGAAAAATAAAAGTCCGCCATTCCATCCTTATTTATATTCCTCCATGTCATCGGGGATCGATCAATCCGGCTCAATTGTGCCAAGATGGCGAATACTCGCCGAGATTGCTCTTGTATTCGCGGTCTTTTTCCTCCAAGGCGCCTGGCCCGTGCCCGATGTGAATGAACCGTATTACCTGGGCAAGACGATTCATTATTGGAATCCATCCTGGGCGGCAGGCGATTTCTTTCTGGACTCGAAGGACACGCATAAAGTCTTTTATCTCACCTTCGGATGGCTCTCGCTGTGCTTGACGCCCACCGCTCTTGCCTGGGCGGGCCGGCTAATTACCTGGTGGCTTTTGGCATGGTCCTGGCGGCGACTGAGTTTCGCCGTGCTGCCGCGGCCAGGCTGGTCGATCCTGAGCGCCGCATTGTTCGCCATGCTTATGGATAACTTCCACATGGCCGGCGAATGGGTGATCGGCGGCGTGGAAGCCAAGGGTTTCGCCTACGTGTTTGTCTTTTTGGGGCTGGAATCGCTGGTCCGAAACCGTTGGAATCGGGCATGGCTCTTGCTAGGCGCAGCCTCGGCCTTGCACGTACTGGTGGGCGGTTGGGCGGCGATTGCGGCTGGATTGGCCTGGCTTTTGATCGGACCAGACCGGCCCAAGCTGCGATCGATGTGGCTGTCATTATTGGGCGGCCTTTTGTTGGCACTGCCTGGATTGTTGCCCGCGATTTTGCTGAACGCCAATGCCGATGCGGAAACCGTTCGTCAGGCAAATCAAATCTATGTATTCGAGCGATTGCCGCACCACTTGGACATTTTTCATATTTACCCCCAGTTCATAATTCGGTTCGTGCTTTTGACATTGCTCTATTTCACCTTGAGTTGGCGAGTTTCGCTGATCGTCTTCAAGGACGCGACCGGGGGCGATTTTATGAATAGTGCAAACCCGACCAATACCAGCGACTCCGCAAATGCCGGCCGAACGGCTTTTCGTAACTTTTTGACTTCAATTTGCAATTTGCAATCAAATTCCAGAACATTTAATGACATTCAATCCTCGCTAAAGCGATTCCGCGCATTCGTCACCGCGGCGATAATAATCGCTCTGGCTGGTGCGGCCATTAATTTGCTGGTGTTTTTCAATCGCGATCTTGCGGCCGGATTGCTGCGATATTATTGGTTTCGGCTATCCGACGTGGCGGTGCCCCTGGGCGTGGCAATGCTGGGATGCTTGTGGATCGTCGATTCCCGGCCCGCTCGCATGGCAATCGCCCGTTTCGCGGCCGTCATCGCCGGCCTGGCATTGATTTATCATTTCGGCTCGATGGCGATCCAGCGGTTGCAGCCCACTACACCTCGAGCCGAGCGCCTGGCAAATCCCTTGGACTGGCAAGAGGCATGTCTTTGGGCGGCCGACCAACGGAACGCGCCGCCTACGGCCCGATTCATCACGCCGCGCAGTGCGCAGACGTTTAAATGGTACGCAGGCCGTGCGGAAGTAGCCACGTGGAAAGACGTGCCCCAGAACGCCGCGGAAATAGTGCAATGGTGGACAAGAATGCAAGATCTTTTTGCCGCCGACGGCGGCGATCCCGAAGGTCCGCGCTACGAATCCCTTAACGAATTGAGCCCCCAGCGGATCGATGAACTAGGCCGCAAATACAAGGCCGATTTCCTGATCACCGAAACTGCCGATACGCCCTTGAATTTAAAAGTCGTCTATCGAAACGAAAGCTACATTATTTATAAAATAAGGGATTAAGGCTGGAGGCCGGAGGATGAAAAACTTATAACTGAAAACTATTTCCCTGTCACCTTACTTCAGCCTAAAGCCTACTGCCTAATGTCTACAGCCTACTGCCTATTATGAAAGCCGTTGTTTTCGACATGGATGGTTTGATCTTCAATACCGAGGACGTTTACACCTTGGTAGGCACGGAGTTATTGCGCCGCAGGGGGCGGGAGTTTACCCAGGAATTGAAAAACGAGATGATGGGGCTTACACCGCAAACATCCTTCGAGATAATGATCCGCCGCTGCAATTTACGCGAATCCTGGCGGGAATTGGCGGCCGAATCGAACATCCTCTTCATCGGACTATTAGACAAGCACCTGGCCCCCATGCCGGGCCTCATGGATTTGCTCGATGCGCTCGAGGCCGCCGGCATTCCCAAGGCCATCGCCACCAGCAGCGCCCGGGCCTTGTTGGACGCTTGTCTTACGCGTTTTGGCATGCACCGTCGTTTTCGCTTTTTTTTAACTGCCGAAGACATCGCCCGTGGCAAGCCCGATCCGGAAATCTATCTTACTGCCGCGGCCCGCTTCGATCTTAACCCGGGCGAGTTACTAGTTTTGGAGGATAGCCAAAACGGCTGTAAAGCGGCGGCCGCCGCCGGCGCCTTTACCGTGGCCGTGCCTGCCTCGCACAGCCGCACGCAGGATTTCAGTTCGGCAACGTTGGTCGTTGAAAACCTATCCGATCCAAGGCTTTATAAGGTTTTGGGCTTAGAGCCTACCCCAAAACAATAGTCGTCATTCTGAGCGAAGCGAAGAATCTAGAAGGAAGACAATGGCAAAAATGGGTAATATAGTCTGCAACCGAGATCCTTCACTACGTTCAGGATGACTTTCGGTTTAGGTTCTAAAAGAATACGCGCCGCCGTTATTGTAAGTGCAAGCTTTGCTGTCATGGCTTTGTCTGGGCGCCATGCAAATAAACCGTTTGCGGCTTTCACGATCTATACATAATATACCCCACCTTTTCCCTACTTTCGGGTTAAGGAAAATCCTTTCCCCCCCTTGACTATTGCAATGTTAAAATGTTACATTCAACAATGCTCTAGGAACAGCTTTGTGGATGAACGATTCAATTGGAAATTTTTTAAAGGACTTGTACAAGGAGAAGCGGGATGCTCAAAACCCTTGGAATAGTCCAGGCGTGTTGTCATGCACGCCAGTTCCGTTGCAGGGCGGCAAGAAAACTCGGGGGACGGTCGGTTCTGGAATGGGTCATCCGCCATGTTACCGATTCCCTGCGCCTAGACGGCGTGATCGTGTTGGTGTGCGACGACGCCGATCATCGGTTCATGCGAAATCTCGTTCCCTCCGACGTGCCATTTTTCGTGGGCACCAAACCGGACAGCCTGGGCCGTTTTTCTCAGGCCCTGGAACAATACGCCACCCAAGACGTGATTCGCATCCGCGGCGACCATCTTTTTATCGATCCCGCCCTGATCGACCGCCTGGTGAGCACCGCGGCCGAGCATCCGCAATGCGACTACATCAGCTACTGTTCGCGCGACGGCCAGCCGGCCATACTTTCGCCGGTGGGAGTTTATGCGGAATGGATCCGCGCAAGCGCCCTGCACAAAGCGGCCCGTCATGCAAAACATCCCGAAGAGCGCGAGCACGTCACCCGGTATATTTATTCCCATCCCGAAAAATTCAACATCCGCCTCATCCCGGCACCCGCCGAGATCGACCGCGACGACGTCCGCTTGACCGTCGAGATGGAAGAGGATTGGGACCATGTCCTGACGATCTACGAAGCCCTTGGCCCGGAAAAAATGGATTGGCGGCGGATCTCCCACCTGCTCGATCAGCAACCGGCCTTGCGCAGCCGCATGGCCGCCCTGAACCGCGACACGGTCCACGCTCAATGGTAATTATAAAAGGATGAAGGATGAATGATGAGGGATGAATGAATTTGCAAAATATCTGATTCCAGGTTAAATTGATAATAGTAATCGAAATAATAAAAAATCTGAAAACGCCCCATATTAATAATTCATCCTTCATCCTTCATCCTTCATCCTTCATCCTTCATCCTTCATCCTTCCGCCTTCATCCTTCCCCCATGCCCCTTTCCCAAATCCCGGTACGCGCGTCTCGGCATATTCGCCGCTTTCGCCGCCCTATCGAGCCTGTACCGCTGGCTAAAGCCGTCAGCGGCATCCTCTTCGATATGTGCAA
The DNA here is from genome assembly GCA_049509395.1 of Thermoguttaceae bacterium. Classification (GTDB taxonomy): domain Bacteria; phylum Planctomycetota; class Planctomycetia; order Pirellulales; family Thermoguttaceae; genus JBEKIK01. Next base: position 5,471 of record JBEKZY010000267.1, read on the forward strand.
CATCTTGTACGACGACACGGTATGGCGTCGCTGGGTGTTGATGCTTTTATCGCGCCTGGGATTGAGCACCAATTATTGCAGTTTTTTCCGCCTTTGGGATCGCGAATATCTGGACGAGGTGCACCGCGGGCGGCGCGAATTCCGCCAGGCCTTCGCCTCGTTTTTGCAATGTGCGGGCTTAAGCGCCGGGCAGATCGACGAGGTCGAGGCGGCCAGTCACGCACGGCGCAGGCACTTGGAAGCCCACTGCCGCCCCTTGCCCGGCGTGCGAAATACCCTGTGGCGCCTGCACCAGCAAGGCTTTGCCATGGGCGTGATCTGCAATTCCGAGCATAATGCCCTGGCATTGCGGGGGCGATTGCATCGATTCGGCATCGAAAAAATGTTTCCCACCGTGGTCTCGTCCATCGACCTGAACTCCTGCATGCCCGCAGCAGATTCCTACCTGGCCGCGCTGCGGAGCATGAAACTTCCACCCGATAAAGTCGCTTTCGTGGGCCACGATCATCTGGAGTTGTCCGGGGCAACGGCCGTGGGCATGCCTACAATCGCCTTCAATTACGACCCCGACGCCCAAGCCGACGTGCACATCAGCCGCTTCGAGGAACTTGCCGAAGTCCTGGTTAAAGATTAAGTGCCTATCCCAAAAGTCCCCTCTCCCTTCAGGAGAGGGTTAGGGTGAGGGCGATTATCCCTCATCCTTCGTCATTCCGCCGTCCTTCCTCACGGCTTTGGAAAAACGGATTTGGAAGATGGCGGCGTGCCGGGCAGAATCCCCTGTCCGGCTTGGTAGGAATTCAACCAATCCTCAATTTTTTTTGCCTGTTCTGTCTGTCCTTTGGATCTGGCGACTTCCAAGCCCTTTTGCGCATAGGCAACAGCCTCGGCCGATTGGTTCAGACTGGCATAGGCCAACATCAAATTGGTATAGGCATCGATAGAGTCTGGTTTGAGTTTAATAACCTGTATGAAATACTCGATTGCATCCCGCACATGGCCTGTATCAACCAGGTTTAGCCCCAGGTTATATTGGACGTCTGGGTGATCGGTGTCAAATCGCAGCGCTTGTTTAAAATGTTCTATTGCCTCATGTTTTCGGCCCAGATCTGCCAGGATAAGGCCCAACTGATAATGTGCCTCGGCAAGATCGGGTTTAAGCGCCAATGCTTGTTCAAAAAGTTTGATTGCCTCTTGCGGTCGGCCCGTAGCGGCCATGGCCATTCCCAGGTTTTTATAAATATTTGCCTCTTTCGGCAAAAGTTTCAGGGCCTGCTTGAAATGTTCGATCGCCTCCGGCATCTTTGCATTCATTGCCAGAACTATCCCTAAGTCATTATGTGCCATGGCATAGTTAGGATTTATTATCAGGGCTTTCTCGAAATTATCGATTGCCCCTTGCATCCGGCCTGTCTGAGCGAGGGCGATGGCCATGTTGTAATAAGTCGGAGCGTAGTAAGGATTTATGCTCAAT
>JBEKZY010000268.1:0-12787 GCA_049509395.1 Thermoguttaceae bacterium
AATCTTTCTTCTACTTCTTGACTTCCAAGGGGTGTCAGTCGGACCCTCCTTAGAGAAGTGTCGTACTCAACTAGTCTACTCTGGTGCATGGGTTTCAATATCCTCGCACGAAACTGTGTAAGGTTATTATATTCAACCCATAATATCAGTTCACTCTCATCGACCCAGAGGTTTACGGAATACAGCAAGATTAACGCTTGGTCACCCTTGGAAAGTGATGGGTCCAACACCCTACGAATGTCTCCTATTTGCCAAACAATTGGATGTTTACGCTCTACAAGAGCATCAACTGCATCCTGAGCTTCTTGGAGTGAAATTTGATGAAAAATCCGGACCAATTCGGCCATAACCCAGGAGGCCATCTGATAAACCGCGATGGCATCTTGGAAATTCGGGTCAACGTCACCACCGACATGGCCAACACCTCTGTTGTTTCTTACTTCGTACAGGACAGGTAGTACGCGAGGAATCAGGATTCGCAGACTTCTATCTCCCGTCCTGGCTGCTGACGATGGCACCCCCTCGAGTGCCCGACATGCGTCAAGCAAATTTGGAGGCTTGGCTGGACGCGCGGGAAACGCTCCGCTAAGTGCACCTTTGATAACGGTATAAGCGATTTCGCAGAACTTGCCCCCGTTCAACTCGGCTGGCTCCCAACGGTGCTCGGCAAAATTTCTGGCAATTTCTGCGTAACAATCCACCAACGGTTGGCGGAGTCCGGGTGGGAGAGCAGTTAGAGCCTGCGACGGACTGATCATTTACTGTCCTGTTGGCTATCCTTGATTAGACTGGCGGCAGTCGCGAGACCCGGGGCGGTGAGTTTCCACCCGGATGCCTTGGATCCCGTAATCTTGTTTCCGAATTTCTTCGTGGTTGTTGCATGGTTGACAGCGTCGTAGCACCCCAGGTGCTTACAGTGTGCTCTGGCAGATTCGTCGGAGAAATCAGGAGTGCCGGACTCTAAGAACGTCGCAATGCCAGTCAAAAGATAGGTATTAAATGTCTGCGTGCGTTTGTCTGTCCCCATCGCCTTGCCGAGTATCAGTTCGACCTTCCCATTGTCCATGTGGAACATCTCACTTAGTTCATCCGCCGTGAGACCGACCCGTTTAATCCATACGTTAGCCTTGGCGTGAAAATCGCCTGCGGGGCTCTCTAATCCAGAGCCACCTAAGCCGTCCGCTACCTGGCCAAGCATCGTCAGCGCGGCTTTCGCGGCAGGCAGACGTTCTGCAGGGTCAAGCCCCTTGAGCAACTGATAAATCTTCGTGACTGCTTCCGCAATATTCTTTGCCATAAGAATACCCCTTTTTCGCTAAAAGACCACTCTTTTGGAAAGACGGTATTTTACTGCTCAGAGTATACTAGGTCAACTGGCGCCAGAGTAAACGTCGGGTGTGGTTCCTGGCTTGCCCCAGCAGTGAGACCTGGAAACGGCAATCATACACGCATCTTTTTCCCCTAAGGTGAAAAAGGGGGTGAAAGAAGGGTCAGAACTATTTTTTATCGCTTTTCGACTTTTCTGGGACGGCCGCGAGGATGAAATGTCAAATCTAGTTTAATCCGGGGGGATAATTTATCAAGCTTGCTGCGAGGTAGTTCTGCTTTCGCTGCCCAAATGCTATTTTCGCACATTTTTCACCTTCATCTCAAAACCGCAAGTCGTATCTGAAAGGTTCGCCCGCCCTTTCAGGGCTTGGGGGTTCGGTATGGTCCGCCGACCCAGGGCTGCGCTCCGCTCCGCCCTGGGCTATTATCGCGCGCCGCTTCGCGGCTAAAAAACTCGATAATCCCTCATCCTTCATCTCTCATCGCTCATCCCTCATCTTTCCCGTCTTGTCGGCCTGCCAGATTTGGCCGGATTGCATGTCCATGGCGGTAAGATAACCTTCGCCGTAACAGCAGGTGTCGATGCACTTGAGGTAGCCCATGTCGAGGATTTCGCCGGTGCGTTGGGCGGTGTGGCCCACGATGACCGTCTTGCCGGAACAATGAGGGCCGGGGGGCGTGGGGCGGATTTTATCCCAGAGGAGCGTCTGCAAAGTTTGACGATCAAGCGGCAATTTGGGATCGTAAGCGCCATGCAGGAAGATATGTTTTTCGGTCTCGTAATACAGCGGGCAGTTTTCCAGAAATTCGATATGATCCTGGGGAATTGTTTGGGGTTTTATTGTGCCATAGGACAACAACGTGGCGTTGCCGCCGAATAGCAGCCAATCGGCCAACAATTCAGGCTGGCCGTTGAGGATATCTATCAGCATCACATCGTGGTTGCCCAAGAGCGGGACGAGGCGACAGGAAGACTGCAAATGTATAAGGGAATCGATCGTGCCCCGGCTGTCAGGTCCGCGGTCGATGTAATCGCCCAGAGTGACGATGGTATCGTCGCTTGCGGGCGCGACTGCATCCAAAATAGTACGCAGGGCAGCCAGGCAGCCGTGAATGTCGCCAATTGCAATGAGTCGAGCAGGCATTAGACGAAATAGTCGCGGATATTATTGGAAGAATAAGCTTACGGACAAATGTTTTCAATGTTGGTTGTTGATTCAGGATGTCATATAATAATTATGCTTGATATTCCTGGATTTTACCAGGGCGGCGTTATATCATTCCATCGATTACGCCAATAATTTAAAGGATCTCGGACGATATTGCCATGCTTTCCCGCTTGAAAATAATCGGTTGCGGATGTTTAATTTTGTTTATTACGCTAGCATACTATTTGCGCTCGCAAGACATGTCAGAAACAAATCAATCGGATTTCGCCATGCCGACGATGGGCGGAAAACAATTCTGGTCGGACGAATTGTTTTTCCACAAATGGCGGATTCAGCGTAACGTATTCACCGGGCATTACCGTCTTTTGGACGCGCAAGACCGGCGGCATGCATCGGGCACTTACGAGCAATGCCGCGAAGCATTAGACGACATCAAGATCAAGCAGGGGCTGGCGCCGATGAAAGGCAAGGCGGTGATCGTGCTGCATGGTTTGTTCCGCTCGCGCAATTCGATGGATTCCCTGTGCGATTATCTTGCCGAGCAGGGGGGGTATGAAGTATTTAACATGACATATCCCAGCACCCGGGACGACATAGGCGAGCACGCCCGATCGCTGGGGCATGTTATCGACAACCTTGACGGCGTCGAGGAGGTGAATTTCGTCGGGCACAGCATGGGCAACATAGTAATCAGGTATTATTTTGGCGATTTGCGGAGACAGGAGGCGGAAAATAATCAGTCGTCAATCGGGCCGGAGAATGCATGGGAAGATAAACAGCGCAAAGGGGACAGTCCCATTTTTGTTGACACAAAAATCGGGACAGTCCCCAAAAAGCGGCCGGCATTTCACCGCTTCGTCATGCTGGCCCCGCCAAACCACGAGGCGCAGATGGCCACAGCGTTTGGCGACAACATTGTATTTAAAACGGTATCCGGCCAATCGGGACAACAACTGGGCCGGCAGTGGAAAGAACTGGAGCGGAATTTGGCCGCGCCCGATTGCGAGTTTGGCATTATCGCCGGCGGAAAAAACAATGACAAGGGATATAATCCCTTGCTTTCCGGGGATAACGACGGCACAATTTCGGTAGAGACGGCCAAGCTGCCGGGGGCAAGCGACTTTATCGTATTGCCGGTATTGCACACGTTTATCATGAACGACGCCAAAGTTCAGGAACTAACGCTCCAATATCTGCAAAAGGGATATTTTATATCTGAAGCCCAGCGGCATCGGCTGGATAAATGATCATGCATTCCAAACCAAAATATCCCGGCCGCGTGGCAGGCATAGATTATGGAACCGTGCGGGTGGGCATCGCGCTGAGTGATCCGGCACGGAGCATTTCCAGCCCGATGGAGACCTACACTCGCCGGAATGCGGAACTGGATGCGCAACGATTTAAGCGGTTGGCCGTAGAGGAAGAGGTCACGCTATTTGTGGTTGGATTGCCGGTATATCTGGACGGCCGGGAAAGCCCCAAATCGGTCGAAGCCCGGCAGTTCGGCCAATGGCTGGGTGAAGTCACGGGAGTGCCGGTGGATTTTTTCGATGAGCGATTTACCAGCGTCGAGGCTGAAAATTTGCTACTGGACGCCGACCTGACCAGCAAGCGCCGTAAAAAACGCATTGACATGCTGGCCGCTCAAATAATGCTTAGCGCGTATCTGGAATTGTGCGGTCAAAAGCGGGACAATCCCCGGGCCTTGGACGATGGGCCATGACCAAGCTGATCGTAGGTTGCGGATATCTGGGCTTACGTGTGGCGAAGCAATGGCTTGAAGCCGGTCAAGCGGTGGTCGGCGTTACTCGCAGTGCGGCCAGGGCTGATGAGCTAAAACAGCAGGGCATCGAAGGCGTGGTTGTAGACGTTGCCAGGCCGCAAACGCTTAAGTTATTGCCGGAGGCCGAGACCGTGCTTTTTGCCGTGGGATATGATGCCGCAAGCGGCCGATCGCGGAGGGATTATTATGTAAATGGATTACAGGCAGTGCAATAGGCGTTATCGCCGAAGACCAAACGGTTTATTTTGATAAGTTCCACGGCGGTTTACGGCCAGACCGAGGGGCAGTTGATCGATGAGGATTCCCCATGCTTGCCAATTACAGAAGCGGGTTTGGCATTCCTGGAAGCTGAAAATGCCCTGGCGGCTTCTCAATTCGGCCCATGTGCGGTGATTTTGCGATTGGCAGGGCTTTACGGCCCTGGACGTTTATTACGCCGTACCAAGGATTTGCTCGCCGGTAATCCAATCGTGGCTGTAAAAGACAGATATTTGAACCTTATTCACGTAGAAGATGCCGCCGCGATAGTGATTGCCGCAGAGAAGCATGCCAAACCGCCTCGAACATATATAGTTGCCGATGGTCATCCGGTAAAATATTACGACTACATTACCCATCTTGCCAAAATGTTAAATGTTGCCAATCTTCAATTTCAGGAACCAGCGACTTGGCAGACAGATAAAAAACGTGGTTCGAGCAACAAGCGACTGACAAACGCCCGAATGAGGACGGAATTGGGCATCCAGCTAAAATACTACACCTATAAAGATGGGTTAGATGCGGTTTTTGCAGAAGGGGGAGGATGAATTACGGGCTTAAAGATGCAATGAACGAGAGAAATGCACAAAAAAAGGCAATGTCTAAGTGTGGGATCTAGAATAATTTGCCTTTTTTACCAGTCCTGACGTTTATATGGTCTGTATCGGATATTCTTTCAATGCCGGTGGTATGGAGTGCCGATGGACTAAATAACCGACCCAGTGTAACGGCATAAACGGCATAAGTTGCCATTTTTTTAGACAGTTATAAGGGGGGAATCCATGATCCGTAGGATCTTCCTAATGCTGCTTTGCGCAGCCTCGATTTGGGCCATCATGAACGTGGCCGACGCCCAGGCCCAAATGGCCTATGGACGTCAATGGGGGCATACCTACAGCGCCCAGGATTGGAATCGTTTGTACCATTACCCGTATGTGTATTATCCCCAGAACTTCTGGGGGAATGACTACTACCGTAGCAGCGACGATATGTATTATCGATATCCTCCTGAGATGCGGATCCCGGTGTACAACAAACAATGGGAAAACTATTATCCGCAACACGAAAAGGATCACCCCTTTTCGGTTTATGAACTAACCCCATTTTGCTGCAAGAGTGAACGCCATACAGGCGAACGCTACTATCAGGGACATCATTTCGTGATGGATATTTTCTAAGTTTTAAATGGGAAAGCGAGCAAAGCCCCAGGCAAATAAAACTAATTTGCCTGGGGTTTGATATGCGCTTGTATACTCGGTCCAGAGATCGAAATAACTCGGTCGGTACCGTGGTTTATAACGTGTAGACAGGTCAAGAGATGTTGAAAACCACGTCATGGCAGAAGTATCCACGAAACGGGTTATTCAATACGACAAACTGGGATTGAGTTGGTTCGGTAATATTACGATATTCAGCATCAGTGAGGGTTAAACCTCATTGCTTGCCCTTCGTAGGTCCCTGCCCCGCCTATGAAGGGCTACTTTTTTTCTTGTCCATGGGATTCTCGGAACGAAAGGGGTGGCTGTAAGAAATACTATGTCAAGCGGCGGCACGAACTTCCAGTCCGTGAAGAAACACGGCCAAGATGGTCGTGCCACTTCACCGTGACACAAAAATCCGTATTGTCCCTTTTTTTCGACTTCTGAGAATATCTTTTTCGCCGGCATACATCTGTTGGCGGTATCCCAGAGCAGGTTGACCGAATCGGTTGCACTCTTAAAATGGGTTGAGTGCCGGAGGTATCCTGTAATAAGGCGTGAAGGGTATGCAAACCGTTGCTTGGCCTATCTTTATATTCGTAGTCTGCGTGATCGGTTTGGCGAGCGTCCTACTGATAATAGCCAAACTTTTTAACCCGATCCGGCCGGGACGCGTCAAACGCATGCCCTATGAAAGCGGAATGGATCCCTTTCACGACACCCGGCGAAGGTTCGACGTGCGTTTTTATCTATTGGCGATTGCTTTTATGGTATTTGACGTGGAATTATTGTTCCTTTATCCTTGGGCGGTGGCCACGCGGCCTGCCCGGCTGGAAGGCGTCCAGTCAGTCCAAGCTGCCGAGGATAAAGAAACATCGCCCCCAGTGACGCCGGGAATAGACGCCGCGGTAGTAGGTGGATTGGTGCAAAATCGCAATTTAGTGTTTGCCGGGGCGATGCTTTTTATCGCTCTATTAACCTTGGGCTTTGTTTACGACTGGCGAAAAGGGATTTTTCATTGGCGTTGAATAACGCATATAACCGACAATCGGAGTTTTCCCGTGGCGGCTGAACTGCCCGACAACGTGCAAATTACCAAGCTCGACGAGTTGGTCAGTTGGTGCCGCAAGAACAGCCTATGGCCCATGCCCTTTGCCACGGCCTGCTGCGGCATCGAACTGATGGCCACCAGCGAATCTGGCAACAGATGTACGAGCCGAAGTGGTGCATATCGATGGGGGCCTGCGCGTCGAGCGGCGGAGAGTTCGACACCTATAGCGTGGTGCAAGGCATCGATCGGTTCTTGCCCGTGGACATATACGTGCCCGGCTGCCCTCCCCGCCCCGAGCAATTGATCCAATCGATAATCGACTTGCAGGAAAAAATTCAGCGCGAAGGCACAGTTATGTGCCGAGAATTGGACGCCCCTTCTCGAAAGCTTCCCAAGCGGGCGTTGCAGGATTGATGAGGGATGAGAGATGAGAGATGTGGGCCGGGCAATTTATTGCCCGGTTTAGAAGGATAAGGCATGAGTGATGGCTGAAAAAACAACAATCGACGCACTGAAAACCTCTTTCCCAACGCTGGCCTTTAGCGAATTTCGCGGGCAGATGCGGGTAGTTGCGCCGGCCGGGTTGCTTTACGAAGTTCTAACGGCGCTTAAGGAAAAGTGGTGCTTCGATTTTTTAGTGGATCTTACCTGCGTCGATTATTTACTCTACCGCGATGCAAAGGATCGTTTCGGCCTGGTCTACTTGTTGGCCAATAGCGAAACCAACGAGCGGATCACTGTGCGGTGTTTTATCAACGATCCGGATCCGACGCTTCCATCGGCGGTCGGCCTATGGGAAGGGGCCAATTGGCTGGAGCGAGAGGTGTGGGACCTGTTTGGGATTCGGTTTTCCGGCCATCCCGATTTGAGGCGGATCGTCTTGCCCGATGAATTTACGGCGCATCCATTGCGCAAGGACTACCCGCTGCAAGGCCGCGGCGAGCGGCATAATTTTCCGGTTATTACATCGGCCGAAGGTTAACAAACCCTTTGAAAAAATACCGTGCCACTGCTTTGTAGAAGCAGTGCTGTAAAAAACCTAAAAAATGCACTGCTTGTTCCAAGCAGTGGCACACTTGTAAGGTTAACAATGCCCATAACAGCAGCCTTCAATCCCGGCGATCTAAAGCACGACGAGCCGCAACCGTACCTGTGGACGCTGAATTTCGGCCCCCAGCATCCGGCCACGCACACTACCTTGCGCCTCGTGCTGAAACTGGAAGGCGAAACCGTGGTCGATGCCATGCCCGACATCGGGTATTTGCACTCGGGATTCGAGAAACTCGGCGAGGAACTGGATTACAATCAATACGTGACCGTCACCGACCGCATGAATTACGTCTCGCCCATGGCCAACAACGTGGCATGGCATTTGGCGGTGGAAAAACTGATGGGCATCGAGGTGCCCAAGCGTTGCCAGTACATCCGCGTGATCGTGAGCGAGTTGGCGCGAATTTCCGACCACCTGTTAACCGTCGGGGCCATGGGACTGGATACCGGTGCCTTTACGCACTTCATCTACGCCTTTAATCCCAGGGAGACGATTTGCGACATCTTCGAGGCCATGTGCGGAGCGCGGTTTACGAACAGCTACACCCGTGTGGGCGGACTGATGTACGACATCTCGCCCAAGGCCATCGGCATGATCCGCGAATTCCTCAAGGAGATTCCCAAGGCCTTCAGCGACATGGAGCGGCTGTTGAATCGCAACCGAATTTTTGTGGGCCGGACCAAGGGCGTGGGCGTACTGAGCAAAGCGGAAGCGATTAACCGCAGTTGCTCCGGACCGGTCGCCAGGGCCAGCGGCGTAACACGCGATATAAGGAAAGACGAGCCGTATTCGGCCTACGGCGATTTCGATTTCCAGGCCTGCTGCGGCCGGGACGGCGACTGCTATTCGCGGTACATGGTGCGCATGGCCGAGATGAAGGAAAGCGTGAAGATCATCGAGCAGGCCCTGGAGAATTTGCCCGGCGGGCCGGTGAACGTGGGGCCCGACAGTCGGGCGATTCTGCCGGAAAAGGGCCGCGTATATTCCACGATCGAAGGGCTGATTTCGCACTTTGAGATAGTGATGACCAATCGCGGTTTTACCGTGCCTTACGAGGAGGTTTATTCGGCGGTCGAGGCCCCCAACGGCGAGTTGGGGTTTTACATCGTCGGCGACGGCAGCCAACGGGCATACCGCGCCCGCTGCCGCCCGCCGTCGTTTTTGCACTTTGCCGTCTTCCCGCATTTAATTCGCGGACATACACTAAGCGACGTGGTGGCGATATTGGGGAGTTTGAACATCATCGCCGCGGAATTGGATCGATAATGGAGTTTGAGGAACTCTAACAAAACCGCTTTATCATTTGAGAAAATCAACGATGGAGAACAAATTACAATGCATTATGCCCTCACCCTAACCCTCTCCCAAAGAAAGAGGGGAGGTATTGTTAGAGTTACTAAAAATTAAACCGCTTGCGAATTCGCACGCCACAATATAAGAACTAGCTCAATGCAAAATTCCAACCACATTTTGAATGAGGAGCTGCGATCGGCCATTGAGGCACTTTTCCCACGCTATCCGACCAAGCAGGCGGTTGTTTTGCCGGCGTTGCATATCGTTAACGAGCGTTTGGGATTCGTGCCGGCACAGGCGGTGGTAGAAATCGCCGAGTTGTTGGGGCTTTCACCGGCCCAGGTGCAGGATACATTGTCGTTTTACGGCTTTTTCAAGCAGGATAAACCAATGGGAACCACGCATATTTGGTTTTGCCGTTCGCTCAGTTGCGCGGCGTGCGGCGGCGAAGAATTACTGGATTATTTGAGCAAAAAGCTGGGCATTAAACCCGGCGAGACAACGCCCGACGGCCGGATCACGCTGGATTTTTCCGAATGTCTGGGCGAATGCGACCACGCCTCGGCGATCATGATTAACGACGTTTTGCACGAAAACATGACGAAGGAAAAGATTGACGAATTGCTGATAACGCTCCGGGAGCAGGCTCCCGGGCTAAACTTTTAATACGACATTTAATTTCTGATATTCAATAAACGATAGAATCCCCATAATAAATCCGAACACTGATCACATACCGTGTCGAATTACGAACCCGTACTACTGGCGAATATCCATAAACAAGATAGCCACACCCTGGCTGTTTACGAATCGAGCGGCGGGTATCGGGCGTTGCGGATGGCGCTTAAGGAAAAGAGTCCGCAGGACATTGCCCACATGGTTCGCGCCAGCAACTTGCGCGGACGGGGCGGGGCGGGATTTCCCACGGGGCTGAAATGGTCTTTTCTGCCGGAGAATCATCCGGGGCCGATTTATTTGTGCGTCAACGCCGACGAAAGCGAGCCGGGCACGTTTGTGAATCGCGTGCAGATGGAACTCGATCCGCACCAGGTCCTCGAGGGGATCATCATAAGTTGCTACGCCACCCGGGCGAGCACGGCGTATATTTATCTACGCTACGAATACCAGTTGTGTCTGAAGCGGATGCAAGCGGCCATCGACGAGGCATACTCAGCCGGTTACTTGGGAAAAAATATTCTGGGTAGCAGTTTTTCGCTGGATGTGTATATTCATCGCGGGGCGGCGGCTTATGTGTGCGGCGAAGAGACCGGGCTAATCGAGAGTCTGGAGGGCAAACGGGCGTGGCCGCGGATCAAGCCGCCCTTTCCGGCCGTGGAAGGACTTTTTCGCAAGCCCACGGTGGTTAATAACGTAGAAACCCTGGCATGCGTGAAGCACATCGTGGAGCGTGGCGTGGCGTGGTTTCGGTCGATGGGCACTCCGCCCGCGCCCGGCGATCCGCGCGATCCGGGCAGTTACGGGCCGAAATTATACGGTTTAAGCGGTCACGTCAATCGGCCGGGCTGTTACGAAGCGCCGCTGGGAATCACCTGCCGGCAGTTGATCGACGAGTTCGGCGGGGGCGTGTGGAAAGGCCGCAAGGCCAAGGCCGTGGTGCCCGGCGGATTGAGCACCGGAGTGATGAGCGAGGACGAACTGGATACGGCTTTGGATTTTTCCGCACCGCTAAAGGTGGATTGCCTGGGGCTGGGTACCGGTTGTGCGATAGTGATGGACGAAACGTATTCGATGGTCGATTTTCTGCACAATAGTTGCCGGTTCTTCGCCCACGAAAGCTGCGGGCAATGCACTCCATGCCGTGAGGGCACGCATTGGGCCTTGCAGATGATCGAGCGGATCAAGGCCGGGCGCGGACGGCTCAAGGATTTAGACTTGTTGCTGGAAATCGCCGACTCGATCGGCATTATGCCCGGCACCACGATATGCGGCCTGGCCGACGGCGCGGCCTGGCCGATGAAAAACGCGATTCGCAAATTCCGGGCGGAATTCGAGGATTACATAAAATGCACCAATCCGGCCGGATACGCCGTTACCGAACCGGTGGAAGTGTTGCCTGTATATGCGAAGCAATATTTGCCGGCGTGGAGTGAAGAAATAGTGGAGAGTGGTTAGGGAATAGTGGAGAAAATATGGAGCATCAATTTCTAAATAAATTGGAGGAATGCCATGACTAATACTTTCGATTCCATACGGCAGGTAGGGCCGGACTGTGGAGAAATATTATCGGTTATAGAAATTCTTCTCAGAATCACCATGCTTCCTGTTTTGGCGACAACAGCCGTTATCGGCCTGCGACGTTCTTCGGCGGTGCATCGGCAACTGGTTTGGATATTGTTGGTTCAGGGCATGTTGTTGGTTTCATGTGCGATACCCAAAACGGGATATGCACAAACACAAATGGAATCGACAACGGGAGAAAATAAACCCGCATCGGATTTAAAAATTGTGATTCAGGCAGTGGATGGAGGCACCAGCAAGCCGCTGGCCGACGCGCTGATAGAGATAAGCACCTCCAATATAAATCAAGGCGATCCGCAAAATACATCGCAAAAGACCGATGAGCAAGGAAAGGCCGAAATTGTGATCCCGGACGTGGCGAAAAGAAACTACATCAACATAGCGATAAGGCCGGCCGGATATGTGCCGCAATACTATATATGGACACCCCGAATCTATCAGTCGCATATCCCGGTTATAGATTCTAAGCTGCTTGCGATGCGGTTTAAAAAGGGGATAAAAATCGGCGGGCGTGTGGAAGACGAATCGGGCAAGGCTGTTTCCAACGCCGACATCAACATTACATTGCCGGCTACATTCGCTGATCGCGGGGAAAACTATGCCTTTCATCTGGCGGATATAAAGACCGATGGCGAGGGCCGCTGGCAATGTGATTGTGCGCCTGAAGATTTTGCAGAAATGCACAATATTACTTTTATCAATCCGGACTTTATTGAAAAGTCTATTCGGCCGGACCTTGAAATGAAGGAATTAAATCACGTTGTTCGCATGGAGCGCGGATTGGTTGTCACGGGCCGGATTTTTAACGAAGACATGAAACCTGTGGCCGGGGCTTCTATTTCCGTTTCCGGGCCAAGCAGGCCTGGCTCCATTACAGCCAAAACGGACGCCGACGGCCGATTCGAGCTTAAACCCTGCCAGGCCGGCCGTTTAACCAGGATCATGATAATAGCGGATGGATTTGCCCCGCAATTCGAGATGTTCACTCCGACAAAAGAACCCATGAAATTGGCCTACCATCTGGAGCCCGGGGCTACGATCAGCGGCAAAGTAGTCGATCCGCAGGGTAAACCGGTCGAAGGAGTGTGGGTCTTTGCCGCACGATGGAAAATGGATAGTTTGAATATCAAAATGACCACGGACAAGGACGGCCGATTTGCTTGGAAGAGCGCGCCGCAAGATATGGTATATTTCGACATTCTTCCGGTTGGATATATGCCCATCCGCAATTATCCGCTTACGCCCAACGGAGAAGAGCACCTCATCAGCCTGTATCCCAAATTGGTCATTCAGGGGGCGGTCGTCGATGAGGAAAACGGAAAGCCGGTCGAAAACTTCCGTCTTGTTCGAGGCAGCGCCGTCATGGAAGGGAGCAAGGAAATTCGCTTTGACAAG
>JBEKZY010000269.1:0-6894 GCA_049509395.1 Thermoguttaceae bacterium
ACTGCGCCGCACCCGCAACTGCTGACCGCCATCTGGTATGCGCAGCGCATCAGTTCCAGCTTACGAGGATCGTTGACCGGTGTGATGGTGAACGCTTCCTGCTGCGACCGCTGGCCGCCGCCGGACAAACCAATCGTGTTCAGCAGCAATGGAAACGGGAAAAAACCTTTAAGGCCGGTCGTACTGCCAAACTCATTGACGCGGCCCCAACCCAACGAGGCGCTGGCATTTGCCTGATCGGTGACCTGCGCCCCGCTTTGGTTGGCATAGGAAAAATAGGGCATCGAGTTATAGTCATACACGAACATGGCCAGGTTATCCAACACCTGCTGCTGTTGCAGATCGTGCACCGACCCGGCTTGGTTTACGCTGTTTTTCCGCAACTGGACATGGGTACATCCTGAAGCCGCCCACAAGATACACACAATGATTAAGCAGTGGCGAGTCATTAATCTCTTGGCCTATGTCTTAGTGGAGTATTGGGGGGGAGCAGTCCTGTTGTGTCGGTTGTTCGGATAAACGGGGATATGCGGCGCGCGCAAAGTTGTTCACCAAGTGGGGTGGTAACGATTGTATCGGCTATGCGGGCGAAATGGGTACACGGAATTAGTGTGAACGACAAAAGGTTCAGCAGAGTTGCGCCTCATGACCGGCACAAACGGAAAATACTCGCCATCTTCTCCAGCTTCCCAAGCGTTGTTCTCGCACATTATTACTTCTTGCTGACTGTTGAGGTGCGAGATGCACCGGCCCAAGATGCAACAGCTGACTCAGCGCTGCGCGAGATCCCATAGTTTTCTTACTGCCTCGCCCCTGGATTTCACGGGGCAGGTTTTGAGTACCGCCTGCAATTGGCTCTCGCAATCGGAAGGGATTTTCTCGCGCTCAAGCAAGCCCAAGAGCTGTTGCGCCATGTCCTCGAATTGATCGGGGCGATTCTGTAGTTGGTAACACCGGAGCAAACCGACGGCAGCGAAGCATCGGTCGATCGAATCGCCGGCCAATTCCCAGGACCGCTGATAATGAGTTAGGGCCTGATCGGAATCGCCGTTTTCCAACGCGCAGGCCCCGAGCAGGCTGTGCATCTTGACCTGTGCGATGATGTCGCCGATCGCTTCGGAGATTTCCAGGTTTCGCTCGAAGTGCTTCTCGGCGGTAGCGACGTTCTTCGCTTCAGCGTACCATTCCAGGCGGCCCAATCCAGCGACCGCCATGGCGGTGCCGCGGAGGTCTCCCAACTCCCGCTGGGCATCTAATTGCAGCCGGCATTCGAAGAGCCGCTTTGCCTCGCTCCGTTCATCCGCCGTCCCCTTGCTGAGCTCTTTTGCCAGGGAATTCACGATTTGCGCGAACCCGCGCGACGCCTCTTGGTCTTCCACTGGCGCGTGTTCCAGAAGTCCGTACGCTTTGCGCAGTTCGGCGATGCGTTCCTCACGCCGCTCGTACGGTTGACTGACAGCCATGATATGCCGGGCATCGGCTTCCTCTTGGGGCGAGGTCGGATGGGCAACGATTTGTCGGCAAAGCCGTGTCGCGTCTTCATACCATCTCGGCTCGTGGCTACGGTGCCCCACATCGTAACACAACTGGGCGACCGCCAGGACCAGTCGGGCCGGAGCGCCGGGGTGTTCCTTCAAATACGATAATCCTGCTGTCGCCGCCTGAGCTCGCTGCTCGCCCTGAGACGCCACCTGGGCTTCCTGGCAACGGATAAGCTGTTTCTCCATTTCGACCAAAGGGCCGGCTGCCGTGAATTCAGCGCACTCTTCAGCCATCTCCAGGTAAATCTTTGCGCGTCGAAAATCATAACTGGCGGCAGAGTCGCGGGCTGCCTCAAGGCAATACTCGACTCCCTTCGCCGCATACCGTGCGCCGGCTGCATAGAAATGGTTGGCAACTTCATAGAGATTGCCCCGGGAAGTCTTCAAACCGGCTTCCAGAGCGATGGCCAACCGGGCGTGGTACTCGCGAACGATCTGGGGGACATCGGCTTTTCGCACACCATGGCCTGCAATGCCGAGCTTACCGCGAATCACCTCCAGCAGAAAGGACGAATGAAAGGCGTACACGTCATCGCGATCCCGAACGTCGTGAACCATGCCTGTTGTTCGTTCAATCTCATCCAGCACGATGAGCAGGTCGAGGCACGTGCGGTTCAGGGCGTCGGCAAGCACGCTGACATGAAACTCACAGCCGTCGCATCCGCACGCCGCGCATGCCAGGACCGCATGATATTGCGCCGCGCTGTTCCACTGCTCTTGGATCGCCGCTTGCATGTGGGCCGGAATGGCAAAGTCCGCCGGCCAAGCGCCGTTGGCCCAGGCGAATCCTTCATCAGTGCGCACCAAGGCGCACGAACGGGCGAGCTTTGCCGCCACCTGCAGCGGCCAAAGCAGTCCCCCGTCGGTTTCTCGGGACGCGCCCGTGCGTGCAAGGACATCATCCGCAACGGCTGCCTGGAGGCCTACTCCACGCTCGAGAATCTGCGCCTGCTCCGTCACGGATGGATACGTGATATCGATGCCGTATCGGGCGACGTCGAATCCCAGATCCGCGAGGCACGATTTGCTATTGGCAACGAGAATGACTGCCACGGGCGTGTTGCCGCCTGCGGGAAACTCCTCGAGCAGATACCTCACCAGCGCCGCCGAGGCTTCGTCGAGCCATTGTACGTCGTCAAGGAAGAGCAGGATCGGCCGGGTTTTTGACATCCGGCGAAGCATCCACACGATGGAAGCATTGATCTCATCCGGCTTGGCTGCGGCATCACCAGTGCCTTTTGAATGCGGAAACAGAATCCGTGCAAATGGAATGACCGACCCAAACAGCCCCCCCAGCGCTTGGCTGATTTGCTGCATCTTGGGCCCCGGAGGTGCCAACAGGTTGACTTCAAAGTGCTGGGCAAGCGCTTCGCGAAAGGGAGCGTATGAAATGGGCTCGCTGATCGGCTGGGGGCAACTTCCGCACAAAAGCGCGGGACAAGAACCCTTTTTTTCCAGATCCTGTGCCAGACGCCTTGTAATTGTTTGAGCGGTGGCCGTCTTGCCCGCGCCTCTGGAGCCGAACAATCCCAGGTGACAACAATGACCGCCGAAAAATTCGCTCATCCGATCCCAGGCCCGGTCAAAGGCAGGAAACCGCTGATAGACCGGGTTTTCGGCACGCCGAACTAACTCTTGAACATCGGTCGGGATGCCGCCGCCAATCCCCGCCTGGTCGGCAAGAGAAGGATTGAAGTTCGCTTTGACAGTCCTCAAACGGCGCTTCCTATACATCGCATTCGCAACCACGATTGCCGTTGCCGTCATGACGATCGATCCGGCGGCAAACCCCAGCCAGATCGCATCGGTGTGGATCAATGCCATTCCTGCAGGCATGGTAAGAATCAAGGGAACAGATACTAATGATAAGGACAGAGGGTCGGAATAATCCAAGGTTCGGCCGAGCAAGTAAGCCAAAACCATGACAATTATACTCATCAGCATTACGTCGATTACCGGATGCTTTTCCGTGTACAGCAGCATTGGGCCGGCAAGGTACGCGGCGATGCCCGCTCCCATCGCTACGAACAGTGCGCCACCGCGATTCCTCAGACTGAGGCTTGGCCACAGTTCGGCGAGCCAGGGCGCGGCCATCCAGTAGGCCACCAGCGGTGCGCCGATAATACCCAGCCCGGCCAGACACGCAATCCAGAAGGAAGCCAGTGCCGGCGTTCCCGATGGGAGCCGTATCGATCCTAGCAGCGGGGAAACCGCGTAAGGCAAGGTGCGCCCCACGACAAAAGCAACTAATGGTAGCACGAGAAGCGTGGTCCATGTGCTGGCGCCTGCCATGGCGCGATGGGTATGCGCGATCAGCGCGTAGGCGGCATAAGAGATGATCAACAGTGCGGCATTGGCCCATAAGATCCAGGCCAGCCGGTCGCGCCGGTCGCGGGCAAAACCGGATGTCGAGAATGTTTCCTGCCGCGGATTGCTCGCCTCGAGGATCCGTCCTTCCATTCGGTAGCAGTGGACGTCCCCGATAATATCGCCTTGGCGAATCACGACTACCAGCACCCTCGGCCCGAAAGCCTGTAGCAACTTCTCCTCAACCGCGGTTGTAATGTGCCCGGCCCGGAAATCGTCGCGAGCCCGCGGCGGCGTCTCTTTTCCAGTTTCAGCGAGTGCATCCTCGACCGCGGCATGCGTTTGCACCCGAAACTGCGGCGATCCGTGGAACACTTGGCGCGCCGCGTGCTCCAGAGTCCGGGCCCCGAGGCCGTCCAGGTCACTGTCTTCAGCTTGGAGCGCCGCGCTGGACGGAGTTTTTCTTTGGAAAACGCAGGTAAATACCACCGGTAGTGGAGGTTGTTTCTTTTCCACCTCGGTTGCACGTGCTACAAGGTCCGCGGCGGCGTTCCTGGTTGCTTGGATTGCCGGATCATCGATCAACCGGTAGATAGCGGTAGGTCCGGAGTCGGTAAACAACGACGCCGTAATAAACCTAGTCAGCGGGAATACGCCCTCCAGGGTCCACCGCATAATCTCGATCCGGTCCTGCAGATCGCTCTTGAGGACTTTGATGTGCCTGCTGAGTCGATCCACCTCTTCCGTCGGCAAGGTTCCTCGCTTCAACATTTCCTCCGCGTGTTCCAATTCACGCAGTCCTGCTTGGGAAGTTGGCACGTCTCCTTGTTCCGATACGCTCAGCAAATAGTAGGTCTCGGCGTGCCGGATCGCGGCATTAACCTGGTCGGCGATGCTCTCCTCCCCGCTGGCCTGCCCCGCGGCCAAACCCCATTGTGACGCATGGAGCAGTACGATGATCGCTAAGTATATCGGGCACAAGGAAGTTCTCATGAATCGTCGATTCATTTCGCCCTCAACTGCCGGCAGGCTCGCGTAGAGAGTACACCTCCAGCCCGGCCTCACGGAACTTCCGTGGCAGGCCGCGGATGGCATCTAGGTCATATTCCTGGATTTCAGGCGGAAGCCTGTCCCAGGGCACGAGATATGGAGAAAGTTTCCGGCCTATGTCCTTGGTCTCGGCCCAGCGCCAGCCCAACAGCAGGCGTTCGACGTTCCAGCGGCCGTGTTCCATCTCGGCCAGACGTTCCAAGCCGGCCTTGTCCAAGAGTTCCATCATGTTGACCGGCGGCTTGGCGAGATTGGTAATCCGACGGATGCCCAGGCCCGCGGTCTTGAGGATATTCTCGGCATAGACCACCTGGTGAAAGTTGGAAATCTTCAGGGCTTCCGGAAGATCTTCCCAGGGGAGCAAGGAAGGCTCTTTAGGAATTGCCGACTTGATGTACTCCTCGTGGGTCTTTTGTGCGGCATCGGCAAATTCATCGCGTTTGCATGGGAGTTCGTCCACCATGAGGAAGGCGCGGATGGTCATGGGGTCCATGGGGAGTTGAACGAAATTGGGGCACTCTTGCCATTGCGGCTCGTTGAACTGGCGATTGTTTGGCAAACTCGCGTCTTCGACCACGCCCACCCGCGCCCCCAGCGCGACGGCAAGGATGCATTCGGTGTATGAGATCCGCCCGCCGGCATAACTGAGAAGCTTTACGCGCCGGGGGTCCACGCCGGCGGCTAAAATATCGGTCCAGCCTTGCAGCGGCTCGAGCGGGGTGAAATCGGAGCCTGATGAATTGAAACGCCGGACGAAGCGATCGGAATTCAGATCCTCCTGGACGCCGCGGGGTAATAACCGGGGCAGGTAACCGAAGGCCCGCACCCGGCCGCCGGATTGTTGGGCCACGTCACCCGCCAGGCCGCTGATGCCGGATGTGGTGCCGCCTCCTATAAGGGTGAACGAGAGGCCCTCGCAAGCGCGGAACAAGACCGGCTTGAAGATGTCGATCGCGCTTTGCACCTCCGGTGTGCAACCCCCGGACAGGATGACGATCCCCTCACTCGAAGAAAGATGCGGCTCTTCCCGATCCCAGGACGCGAACTCTCGTAATGCGTCGGCCGCCTGGCCATCTTTCACGGCCGTGGCCAGCCCAAGCAAAACGACGCGCTGGCACCAGTCGAAGCCCGGCAGCTTTTCACGAATGCATTGAATCCGCTTGAACGCATCGCGGGTCCTGAGCAGTGCACGGCCGGCGGCGGAAAGCCGTTCTGGCGAGGCAATATCCTCCGCGGCTGCCGATGGGTCGCCGGGTGGCTCGCAAAGGCGAATCAATTGCCCAATGGCTCCGAGGGCTTCGTACGGCTCCTCGATGAGGAGATGGAGAAAGGCGCGGCTGGCCCAGGCCCAAGGAAGATTTACGCGGGCTTCGATCTGTTTGCTACAACGGTCGATCGCGCTGTGGATCATCGGCGCAGCCAGGCGCGCAACGGTATTGTTTGAAGTATGGGCGATTTCGAATTCAAGGTAGCGCGCCAGCGCCTCCGGCGCCGCGGCGTCTATAGTCACCGCCTGATGAAACAGGTCGCGAACTTTGGACTCGTCGTCGCGTACCCAGCTTTCAGCCAGCGCACACAACGTTTCCGCGTCTTTTTGCCGATGGGCGCAGGCCGCTTCAAGAGATCGGCGGCCTTCGAGATACTCCCGGCTGCGCGGATCATCCCAATGCATTTCCACCAGGGTAACGCCGCGGACGCGCTCGACGCCTTGGTTCGCTTGGGCCACGTAGGGTTCCAATATTTCCAGGGCAACCTCGTGTCTGCCGACAGAAAGCGCAAGCTGGGCGATCTTCACGGCCATGTCCACGTTGTGCGAATCATAAGAGTGTACGATGCGGAGCCGGGCAATTTCGGCGTCCACTTCTTTCCGCTCATGGTAAGAGCCAAAGTTGGATTTGAATTCCTCCAAGCCGTGGACCAACATGCCGAACTGGCGGTCCACACCCTCCAGCACCGCGGCCAGCGAGGCGAACTGGCGATGGATGCGATCCGGTAC
>JBEKZY010000027.1:0-25634 GCA_049509395.1 Thermoguttaceae bacterium
TCTCAAGACTGTGCTGTTGGCAAAAGGATTGCCGCTCCGGCGAACGCACAGTATTCAGGAATTAGCACAATTATTGGGAGAATCAAGAGTCGCGATTCCCTTATCGCCGGAAGACATGGATCTTCTTGATGCTGTGTATCTGCCATCGAAATATCCCCTTGGAAGTGCATTGCCCGATTTCATTGCCGATAATGCAATTTGTAGTAAGTGCTTGGGATTTGTAGAAGCGGTTCGTCAAGCGGTGGTAAAAATACTTCAAATTACATAAATAATTCCTTACTCCATTTTTTCATGGTAATAACCTAATGTTGTGTTTAATAGCCGAAATTACGATGACGATTTTTGGTATTATCACATTGGCTAAAGGAAAATTCTCTTTCACGCGGAATCGTATTGTAAAAGGCATTCCAGCCTATGTGATTGGGATTATTCTAATTGCCACTTTTCCCGTCATACTTAGTGCCGGATTCATCACTGGAGTCGTCATGACAATCCTTGCACACGGACGGCAACCTGATATGCAACATTTAAAAACAATAGGTGTTTTTCTGGAGCTCGGTTCGGTACTCGTCATTTCGCTGATTGTTTTTGCCATTGCATGTATTTCTTCCAGGAAAATTGAATGAAGGTGACAGGAATCATTTATGTCCGGTTCTATTGATAAGTCACGGGATTCCACTCCGTTATCACAGCGGCGGGGATTTTTGGCTAAATTGACGGCTTTAATCGTCGGATGTGTGGTTTTGCTTACGCCGGCGGCGGTGGGAATCATCGCGTTTTTAAATCCGCTCAAACAAAAAAGTCGGGCCGGCGGGTTTATTCGGGTGACGAACTTGGACGCCCTGCCCGAGGACGGCTCGCCGCAGAAATTTCCAGTCATCGCCGATCGCACCGACGCCTGGAACTTCTTTCCCAATGTACCGGTTGGAGCGGTCTATCTCCGCCGCGCGGGCAAAGACCGAGTGGAAGCCCTGCAAGTGGTCTGCCCCCATGCAGGCTGCTCGATAGGGATCGAAGCGGCCGGGAACGGGAAGAAATATTTCTGCCCTTGCCACGCCGCAAGCTTCGATCTGGCCGGCAAACGCCTGGACGCCGACTCGCCCAGTCCGCGTGCTATGGATTCGCTGGAAACCGAAATCCGCAATAACAACGAAGTTTGGGTGAAATTCCAGAATTTTATAACCGGTGCCGCGAATAAAATGGTTAGCGGCTAGTCCTATTTATTCAACACGGAGACACGGAGATCACGGAGATTTATATTCCTTTTATTTAGCGGAATACGATAAAATAACGCCACAACAATTTTCTTTTTCATCACGAAAGCGCAAAATTGCGAAAATACGAAAAATAAACACTATGAGCTTATGCCCAAACAGATGCGTCATTCTGAGCGAAGCGAAGAATCTGGGTGGGAAATACTGACAAAATCTCAAATCCAGCGAGATCCTTCGCTTCGCTCAGGATGACGTTTGAGATAGGTTATATGTGTGTATTTCGTGTTTTCGTTCTTTCGTTTTTTCGTGTTAAAATAATTCCCTTACTCCGAGTCCTCCGCGACTCCGTGGTGATTTATTGAATATGAAAAAAATCCTTAACTGGCTTAATGATCGAACCGGTTTGAGCGACGCACTTGGAAATATTGCCGATGCGCCACTGGCCGGCGGCGCCTGCTGGTGTCGAACACTGCCCGCCGCAATCCTATTCGCGTTTTGCATCCAGGCCATAACGGGCTTCTTTCTCTGGACATATTACAGCCCCGGCACGCAGGCCGCCTGGGAAAGCGTGTACTATCTGCAATACGAAGTCGCCGGCGGATGGCTGCTT
Organism: Thermoguttaceae bacterium; assembly: GCA_049509395.1. Lineage (GTDB taxonomy): Bacteria > Planctomycetota > Planctomycetia > Pirellulales > Thermoguttaceae > JBEKIK01. Next base: position 1,825 of record JBEKZY010000027.1, read on the forward strand.
AGGGCGATTCACCATTATGCCGGCCAAACGCTGCTGGTGCTGGCGGGATTGTATTTGCTTCAGTCGATCATCCGCGGTTGGTACCGACCGCCCCGGGAAGCGGTTTATTGGACGGCCCTGTTGATGTGCCTGTGCACTCTGGCTTTGCTCTTGACCGGCGATCTGCTGGCCTGGAGTCAAAACAGCTACGCCGCCACCCAGGTGCGGACCAGGTTCCTCCTGCTTTTGCCAGGCGTGGGCGAATCGCTCTATAAAATCGCCATCGGCGGCCCGGAGTTCGGACAACTCACCCTGACCCGATTCCTGGCCCTGCACATTGGATTTTTCGCCGGCGGATTTTTTCTGCTGCTGCTGCTGAATCGGATTTGTACCCGGCGGGCAAACGCGGCTGCCTTTGTTGGGGAGACCTCTGTTGGGGCAACAGTTGAACTGTCGCCCCAACAGTCGGCTGCACCAAAAAAATTCGAGCCTTACTGGCCCGGCCAGGCATGGCGCAACGCCGTTGCGGGTCTTTTAGTGTTGGCCGCGGTTTTGATTTTGTCCCTGCAGCACGGCATTTCGGGCGATCATGCGGGCGTGGCCATCGGCTCGCCCGCCGATCTCGATCCGGCCAATTTTTACGCCGCCGCCCGGCCCGAATGGGCATTCCGCGGCCTGTATGAATTTTCACGGCTTTTCCCCGGCGAAAAAGCCATCCTGCCCATCTTCATTGTACCAGGTCTGATACTGGTTTTCTTTCTGCTGCTGCCCTTTATCGGCCGAATAAGGATCGGGCATTATTTCAATGTCGCCGTGACCCTGGTTTTGCTCTCCGGCCTTGTCTTTCTTTCCTATCGCTCGTTTGCCAAAGACGCCGCCGACCCCCGACAGCAACAGACAATTATCGATGAACAAGACCAGGCCGATCGGGCAATAGAACTTGCCCGGGCAAAAGGCATTCCCGCCACCGGCGCCCTTACGCTATTACGAAACGATGCCAAGACCCAGGGATTCATATTATTCAAGCAACAGTGCGCCAGTTGTCACAATTGGACGGATCAAAATGGCGCGGGCATTATGGCCGAAAAATCCTCCGCGCCCAATTTGCACGGCTTTGCCACGCGAGAATGGCTTGCCGGCCTGTTGAATCCCAAAACCATTGTCAGTTCCAATTATTACGGCGATACCAAACTCCGAAAAGGCGGGATGGCCGATTTTGTCAAAGAAAATCTCGGTTCTAAATTGGACGACGAGGAAAAGGATAATCTTCGCAAAGTCGTCATCGCCATATCGGCCGAGGCCCAATTGCCCTCGCAGCGCGAGATCGATGCCCAGGATGCCTTGATTATCGAGGAAGGCCGCAAATTACTGGTCGATGATTTCGGTTGCACCGGCTGCCACAAGTTCCGCGACAAAGGCAAGCTGGGCGATGCGCCCGAGTTGACAGGCTATGGTTCCGCCCAATGGACCGCCGCCATGATCGGCGATCCCAAGTCAAAACGCTTCTTTGGCGACAAAAACGATCGCATGCTCTCCTATGCCGAAACCAACGACCCGGCAAAAAATATCCTTTCCCAGCAATCCATCCGTTTCCTCAGCGATTGGCTCCGCGGCCAGTGGTTCGAACCGGAAGCCAAAAAGTAACTGCACGATAATAAAATAATCAACACGGAGGCACGGAGGACACGGAGAAAAGAAACAACTTTTTTATCACGATATTTCGAATGAACGAAAGCATAAAAAGATTTTTGTGTTAATGTTTCGTGTTTTCGTTTTTTCGATCTTTCTGGTGAAAATATAGAGAATTTAAACCATTTTTATTTCAGGCTTAATTCGCTGATTTTTTAATGCCTTTAATCTGTGTTCTCGCCGGCGTCCAGGCATAAGTCAGCATTGCCGGCAGCGACCATCATCCAGGGACCGAAAACGCCGCCGTGATCGATCTTGCTCGGACCGGTGCTGTACAACGTAAACGAATCAGCGGAAAGTCTTCGATACAAAAATGGTCGGACGGTAAACGGATCGAGTGGCAGGCAACTGAGGGTGTCGGGAATTAGCGACCCAAGACCGCCGGGATACGCTGATTTGGCATGATAGTACGAACGAAGTGCAAGATCAATAGCAAGCATTCTCAGCAATGCAATATTGTGTCGGTCCTGATCCGCGTGAAAAGCATTCTGCTCATTCTTCGGCAAAGCGGCGAACGATTGGACCCATTGACACATCGCTCTTTGCCCATCTTCTGATATACCGCATTCGGCGGGATCAATAATTTCTTGTTTCGTGAAGTCGGATGGTTTGTCTGGTATTTCAACGGCCTTCTCCCATTGCCGATCACGTTTGGCAATGTCGGAGAACGGCTCCTGATCTCGTTCGATCCGGTCAAGGGCGTTGATCAAGTCCCTGCGACACACATAATCCAGATGAAGACGTATGCGACGGAACTGATCGATCGCCAAACCTGATATAGCCAAAGAAAAGAGAAAATCAGTGATCAATCCGCCGCGTCGGATGGCATTTGCCAATTCAAACATGTCCATGCCAATATTCGCAGCATGAGTGAAGTTCCCTTGGGATTCGGCAAATCGCAATTCTAACGTGAAAGCGCGGGCCAAATTCCGAAGAGGCATGCCATCGTCTAAGTGTTCCGAGAAGAACGAAAGCTCGTATTTCAGTGGAACGGAGCACTTCGCACGCAGCGCTTCACGAGCTAATTCGAGCGAATCATGGTTGTTGGCGATAAACGATCGCACAGCGGTAATGTCGGCCCCATCACAATCATCGAGAATTTCCGCGCCAATCAGGGACGAACCGGCGTTTACGAGTGTCTCATAAGGCGTCGATGCTGCCATTGCTAAACTCCTGGGATAACAGAGCAAAAAAGTACATATTCTGATACTAGGCCGACACCATCATAATTTGTTATGGCGGCATTTCGGCGGCACATGACTCGGCCTCGTAAAGGCGAATCTACCCCCAAAACTTCTGGCACGTCAAGTGCTTACTATGGTTTCCATCAGATTGAGACATCGTTCGATACCGTCAATGTAACATACCAAGGTAACGCTTATGTATTATCTTTACTCCGTCCTCCGTGTTCTCCGTGCCTCCGTGTTAATTGCCAGTTTCCCGGAATATCCCATCTTATCTATGTTTTCACTAGGCCCCGCTATCGGGCGGTAAATCTTACGAAATCGTTACAGTTTACCAAGTTTCCGGCCGATTTTATCAACACCATGTGGTGCCAACACTGTCAACAAGACGTCCCTGCTATTGCAAGTTCGGGCGAGAGGAAGTTTTGCTGTCCGCGATGTGGCGAGGCCGTAGGCGGCCAAGGCCCATCAAATACGGACGCGAAAACTCTCCCCTCCGATCCGCCGCCGGAGTCCGCGTGCGTCGAAGAAATACCGTCTTACGACTGTTGGGAATTTGACGATCAGTTATGGCGCATCGCCCAGGCATTGCAGGTCGACACGGCCCCCGGTTATCGCCAAAAAAAGCGCGACCTGCGTGAAACGATCCGGCACGATCCAGCCCACGATGCCCTCAATCCGCGTCACGCGCCACCAATCCCGGTTTCGCAGATGCGGAAATCGGAAATCCATAGCGGGAGCTTTGCCGGTTCGTTGCTCGCCCTGCTTATCTGGGCGGCATTGTATCTGGGAACGGCGGCCCTGGTTTGCGGCGGCATCTTGTTGGGTTGGTCGCTTTGGACCGGACGCGGCGAGTTGTGGAAAATCGGTTTGCCCATCGCCGCCGGCGGCCAGATTTCCCTGTTGATCGGCCTGCTGCTTCAGATCGACCGCTTCTGGCACGACAACCATCGGACAGTCGTCAAGCTCGACGAGGTCGACGAAGAACTCCACGATTTAAAAACAACCGCTAACCTTTTAAGCACCATCCACGGCCCGTCATCGCCGCAATTCTACGCGCATCCGGCCGGCGATGCGAATCCCCATGTTCAATTGAGCAATTTGAAAGCTCAATTGGACTCGCTGGCGATGAAGATCGGGGATCAAGACTACGGTTAAGAATGCAATCACTTGAGTTTCTTGGCGAGCGTCGTTTCGTCGCCCTCGACCATGTTGCCTTCTGGATCAATCAACACAATCGTTCCAGTTCCCGATCCAAACCTTTCCAAGGTCTTAAATGTTGTGTCGAGCATGATTGGAAATGGTAACGTCTTACCCCAAACGTGTTTAACGATCGGTTCAAGTGCATGATCAACGTCGGCCATTGACTTCAAATCGCCTTCATAATCGATGCAGATCGACAAGATCTCGAATTGCTCGCGCTGTGCTTTATGCTCTTCGTAGAATTTCATCAGTTTGGGCAATTCTTCGGACAAGCAAAAACGGCAGCTAAAGCCCCAGAAGGCAAGAAGTACCCACTTGCCTCGGAAATCAGAGATCTGAACATCCTTGTTTACGCCCCGAGAGTCGGTGACGTGCCAGCGGGGAGGTGGCTCACCGTAGTGTTTGCTGTAATCGCTCCACGATCCGTCGTCCTTAGCCTGTTCAACCCGCTTCCGAAAAGAAGGTTGAGTGACCTTCTTGAGCTGTAATATTCCCATGTTTAATTCTTTTGCGCCGCTCTTTACAATGAGTTTGGGATCTGGGGTTACTCTCAAATCTATGTCATCTTCTTTTAAGGATGATATGCCATAAGCATCAAGCACATAATCACCGGGCGGTAGCGAAAATTCAAAAAGTGATTCAAAGGAACCGCATGTCGCAATGCGGCAAATGTCTAAAGGCCGTGTTTGATCTTCTGGAAGATTCACATAGACGTGAGTCCATTCCGGTTTATTACTTTGATCGGCGCACTCTAATTTTCCATGTACTCGGACCAAAGGTTGAAGTTTGATTTCTATAGGTTGTTCTTCTTTTCCCTTTGGAAGGAAAGCCAATCCACCGTGCTCACGCGTTTTATCCATTGCCATGACTACATGGAAGATATCTGGAATCGCCATTTTGAATAAACCATCAATCTCCGTCTTGGCAGCGTTCTTGCTAAGCGGCTCCATCTTCCCTAGATGCCCCCAGAAAACTTGAAGTTGATCAGCTTTAGATAGATCAAGCGACATGCCATCCGGATTCCTTTTGGTGCCATTACAACTCCAATTACGATCAACCACAGCACCTGCAACAGGTTTCCCTGCTTCGTCAATCACTCGTCCCTGGATATTCCAAACCGATTCTTCTCCCCAAGCGATTGAAACGAAGCCGAACGCAACGATTATATATAGTAAAAATCGGCTCATAATATGCCCTCGCCTTAACCCTCTCTCAAAGGGAGAAAGGAATTCTATTATCTTCGTTATGCCTCTAGATGTTGTGTAATCTCGCTTAAGCAATCTTCTTTTTTCACGCGCCATTGTTTAAGCGTGTCGCGGTCGCGGATGGTAACGGTGCCGTCGGTAAGTGTTTGGCCGTCTACGGTAATGCAGAACGGCGTGCCGATTTCGTCCTGCCGGCGATAGCGGCGCCCCACCGCCCCTTTCTCGTCGTAAAAAACGTTCATGTGCGGCTTCAGCGCCGAGTAGATTTCCTTGGCGATCTCGGGCATGCCGTCCTTTTTGACCAGCGGAAATACGGCCGCCTTCACCGGGGCCAGGCGCGGATGGAACTTCAAAAACACCCGCTTTGTGGGCACGCCTTTTTCGTCCGGGGCTTCGTCTTCGTTGTAAGCCTCGCAAAGAAACGCCAAAGTCGCCCGATCCGCACCAGCCGACGGCTCGATCACGTGCGGAATGAATCGTTCCCGGGTCTGATCGTCGAAATAGGTCAGGTCTTTGCCGCTTCCGCGATATTTCGGCTTGCCTTCGGCGTCGAGTTCCACCACCAGCGAATCGCCCGAACGCACAAGTTTGCCCTCCATGTGGCTGCGCAGGTCGAAATCGCCGCGATGGGCCACGCCCTCAAGTTCGCCGAATTCTCCTGGAGCCAGGAAAGGGAAAGCGTACTCGATGTCGGCCGTGCCGCAGGAATAATGGCTCAGTTCCGCCTTCTCATGATCCCGCAAACGCAGCCGGTCGCCGGCCAGGCCCAGGTCCACATACCACCGGTATCGCCTGTCGCGCCAGTACTTGTACCACTGCGGCGAGGTCGAAGGATGGCAGAAAAACTCGATCTCCATCTGCTCGAATTCCCTCGAGCGGAAAGTGAAATTCCGGGGCGTGATCTCGTTGCGAAAACTCTTGCCGATCTGTGCGATGCCAAAGGGAATTTTCACCCGCGTGCTGTCCAGGACGTTCTTGAAATTTACGAAAATCCCCTGGGCCGTCTCGGGCCGCAGGAACGTCTTGCTGTTTTCATCGCGCATCGCCCCGTAATACGTTTCGAACATCAGGTTAAACTCCCGCGGCGCCGTGAGGCTTCCGCCGCAGGCCGGGCACCTCGGCTCCAGTTCCGGACGCGCGCTTATGTCATCAGCCGAGATATTGGCCAAATACTTGTCAAGCGTGACGTTGCTTATCGCGCCAACTTCATTCAATCCCTTTTCCTTGTTATACCGGAGCAATGCTTGATCCAGCCGCTTGGCCTTTGTCGAAGAAATCCCCATCCCGGTGTCCGAATCGAATACAAACGTATCCTGCGCAACGATATGTCCTTTCTCGGTCTTCATCATGGCCACCGATACTTGATCGGTTCGATAGCGAGATTTGCACTCTTTGCAATCGACCATGAAATCGATGAACAAGTCGTAGTGGCCCGAGCATTTCCAAATCTGCGGGTGCATGATGATCGTTGAGTCCAGCCCGGTCATTTCATAGGCTGACGGGGCCCCGGCCGGGACATCCAGTTCGTTGTGCCCGGTGACCATGTCCCGCCACCATGCTTCGCGGATGTTCCGCTTCAGTTCCACGCCCAGCGGTCCGTAATCCCAAAAGCCGTTTAAGCCGCCGTATATTTCGCTGGATTGAAAGAGAAATCCGCGGCGTTTGCACAGTGCTACCAGTTGTTCCATTTCCATGATTATTAGTCGATAAAGGTTTGTGGTTAATTGGTTTAGCCGCGAGCCATAGGCGAATGCGGGAATAAATCAATTTTACTTCACAACTTGTACACACGACGTTTCCGGATCAAATTTTGGGACGATCGCAAAGCGGTCGATCCGGGCGGCGGCCAGTATGTCGCGGTCCAGACCCAGCGACACCAGGTTTTTGCCGCCAAGACTATGACGCAGTATTTTCGCCAATGGTTCAGGTTCAGGCGGTTCGGTCGTCGGCGCCTGGATAATCTCTAAAGTATGCCGCCATAACTCGCATGCGGCAATGGCTTGGTCGTTAAGTTTATATTGCCCACCCCCCCGGCGTTGGAGTTTTTCGGCCAGCATGCCGGCCAACATGGAATCTTCGTCGGTTGGTTGTCCATCGGTGCCGGCACAAAGCAGATGCACTTCTTCCTGTCCGAATATATGTTGCACGACTGCCGTTGCATTGACAAAGGCCCCAAGCACGATTTGCCTTGCCCTTGTGACATGCAGCAATGCTCGGGTTCCGTTAGTGGTGGTGAAGACCACCGTTTTCCCTCGCACCCGCTCCGGCGTATATTCCTCAGGCGAATTGCCCAAATCGAATCCTTCAATAGGCAGCCCGCCGCGTTCGCCGCCGAGGATTTTTTCATCCGGCGAAAACCCCGCGGCAATCCGGAGGGCTTCCTCAATTTCCCCGCAAGGAATAACCGTTTTCGCCCCGGCCTGCAGCGCGTAAATAATAGCCGTCGACGCACGCAGCACGTCAATCACAACCGCCGTCCCGCCCGCAAGCGCATCGGGATCGGCGAACTTAGGCAAAGCATAAACATTAAGATATAGAGGCATAATAGATTACAAGCATCATGGGATTATTACACCTTAGTGTAATAGAGTATGATGCCTGGAGCTAGAGTCTCGCCTCTTAAGCCTGCCCATTATTTATTCATCCGCGTAAACCCGCGTGCTTTCCTCCTTGGTCACCGGAGTTTGCATTTCGTCGGTGACTAATTGGAAGCGGGTTCGCAGATCGCCAGGACGGATGCCTTTGGCTTTTATGCGATAATTGGCGTCGGCCTTGGGTGCTAGCCGGGCCAGGCCCTCGAACACGATGCGGCCGGGCTCGATGGCGTGCCGCGTTGGCCCTTCGGCGGCCATGGCCTGCATTTCCGACGGCAAGAGCACAGTCAAGCGCACGTTGCTGGCGGCCTTTGATCCCTGATTCACTACGCGGACTTCGTATACAGTTTCGCCGCCGACTTCGATCGGGCCGGTCACGTCCATCGGTTGGAAAACGATCGAGGCGATGCCTTCGACCAGCACGGGCTGTTCCTTTTCCACTGCCAGGCCTTTTGCGGCCGTCCCGCGAAGTTTGATGCTCTGCTGGCCCGATTCGACCGGCATGGTCACCAGTTCCACCGCCCCAATTTCGTTGCTGGGCAGTTCTTGCAGGCGCCAATGTACCGCCCGGCTGGCATCGTCGTAATGACCCGAGTTGTTGGCGCTGACGAATTTCAAACCCGGCGGCAGATAGGCCACCAACTCTACCTGCTGGGCGGCGGCCGTGCCCGGATTGCTGACCGATACCTGGTATACAGCTTCTTTTTCCAGATAACGGCGCTTGGGGCCTTCCATGGCAATGTCCAGTTTTGGCGCAACCACCTGAATGTCCAAGCGTTCCTGGGCTTGCAGATTGCCGTCGGCCCGGGCGGTCAGCACGTTTACCGCCTGACCGGGCGAGACGGCGGCCATGGGCAGATCGAGTTTCTTGCTCTCGCCTGGACGCAAATCGCCCACCTCGTATTCCAATTCCGCGCCGGCCGGATGTTGCAGCCCGGCTGGAAGGTGTTCTTCCAGCACCACACCCGTGGCCACGCCCGTGCCCGGATTCGAGACCACGATCGACATCACCACCTGTTCGCCGATAAGCACTTTTTCCGCTGCCGACATTTCCAGGGCCAGTTTCGGCCTGGTGGAAATCGTTCGGGCCGATGCGTCCGCGCCAAAGTGGACCGTTGCCACGCTGCCGATCTCGCCCTCGGCCGTGGGCAGGAGTTCCATTTCCACCGACGATTCCTCGCCCGGGCGCAGCGTGCCTATGGTCCAGACGATTTCGCCTCGCGGGCCCTGCGACGCCCTGGGAGTTGTGCCCAGCAATTTCGTTCCCCTGGGCGTTTGGTCGCGAATTTCCACCTGGCCGGCCGGAATCGAGCCAGTGTTGCGAACCGCGATTTTGAATACCGCCGGTTTGCCCACTTGAATTTCGTTTGGTGCGAATTTTTGGATGGTCACTTGTGGAGTTTGCGCCCCCTCGAGTTGTTTTGAGCCGGGCTGGCCGGTTCCTTCGCTGTTTGCGAAACCATCGGCTGCCAAATTTCCCGCATTTGCGCCCAAATTCCGATCCGCTCCCTTTTCGCCGGTTTGCGATAGGGCCCTGGGCGCGGATGACGGATCGGCCTTAAACGGACCGGGTTCCAGGCCATTTGATGCCAAGGCCGTTGTGCCTGTAGGCCGATTGCCATAGCGGTCGGCCGTTTTTCCAAATGCCCCCTGGCGATCAGGCAAATTTCCAGCCTCGTTATATCCATCTCCGCTGCGGTTAACGGCAACAGAGCGATCTGCCGCGCCGCCTCCGGCAGGATATTGCTCAACCATCGGCGGGTAGGATGGGCTTTGCTTTGACGGTAAATAACCGGCATTGTTCTCCGCATCGCCGCGGTTCGAACTCGGTCCTGCACCCGATTGACTATTCAGATTCGGTCCCGCGAGTTGCGAATATCGCGATTGGTCCGCGCCGCCACCCGCAAGCGGATACCCGGTCGGCGGAGGATCGAGCGCGGCAGCGTCCGGGATACTATTATTAGGAAGCGTTTGCCCAGCGGCTTGCTTGATCGTCGCTCCGCCCTTATGCAACGCCAGACCAAAGGGATCGCCTGCTGGACGAGCCCCTGAATCGGTGGCCGGGGTGTCGGCCGCGACTCTTTTTACCCGGGAATCGACAACGGGAGTTCTATCGAACGAATTATCCACGGCCGGTTCGGCCCGAAGCGTGTTGTCTCGTAAAGGATTGAGCGTGTAATTTGGCGATGTGTTTTGTGCGTCGGGTCCGCGAAGCGGAGATGCATTCTCTACCGAGCCATCGTCCGAAGGATATCTCTCGCCGGCGCCTCGCTGGGCATAGGCATAGGCGATCAGACCCAGGACAACAAACGTTGCCAACACGCCAATACGTAAGAAAAGACGTTTCATGGGAAATCCCCAGGAAAAGGATGAGATTATTGTGAAAATCGGTTGTCTGGTAAACCTAGGCAAGCCGCCTCTGCAATAAAGCTGGAATCGCCCTATTTCCAGACAATCGGTCCGGTAAGTACCAAAAATAGCCTTACGAGGGAAGGGCAATTTTTAACCAGGATTATTCGTTCCCTCGGATTTTTTTAGCGCAGAGTGCGAAACACTAGCCCGAAACGCAAGCGAGGGTAACCTGTTTGCCATCCTTCGCTTGCGCTTCGGGCTAGTGTAAATTCATGAATAATCCGGGCTAGGTGCCAAGGACCAGGAACGAAGGGGCCGGGGATTGGAAAATACATCTGATCTGGTAAATATGGTAATTATCAATACCCGCGGAGATCTCTGATGAGTGAAAAAGTGGCCCTTGTCATGGCTGCCGGCAAAGGCACGCGCATGAAATCCGATTTGCCCAAGGTCTTGGTGCCCGTTTGCGGCCGGCCCATGATCGAATATGTGCTCGATGCCTTGACCGCAGGCGGCATCGAGCGAATCATTGCCGTGGTTGGATATCGGGCCGAATTGGTCCGCTCAGCCCTGGACGGCCGTAAAAACCTGACTTTCGCCCTACAAGCCCAACAGTTGGGCACCGGACATGCCGTAATGGTCTGCCGGTATTTGCTGGCCGATCATCGCGGGCCGGTCTTGATCGTTGCCGGCGACGCCCCGTTGATGCAGGCCGATTCGGTCGCGGCACTTATGGCTGAATACCAGCGCAAGCCTGCCGCGTGTGTTATCGGCACGGCTTATGCCGAGAATCCCGCCGGATTGGGAAGAATCGTCCGCGACAAGGACGGAAAGTTCCTGGGCATTGTCGAACACCGCGATGCCAGCCCAGCCCAGCGGCAAATCAAAGAAGTCAGCATGAGTTATTACGTGTTCGATTGTCAAATCATGCTCGATGCCTTAGACTACATACGTCCGAATAACGATCAGGGCGAGTATTACATCACCGACCTGCCCCGCGTTTTGCTCTCCCGCGGCCTTGAGGTTCGGGCGGTGCCCGTCCTTAAACCATGCGAAGTCCTGGCCATCAACAGTATGCAAGAACTCGCCGTAGTCGAAGCGGAAATGTTAAAAGCGATGAGAGATAAGGGATGAGGGATTTAATAATCTAAACCGCTTGCGGTTTCGCGATGAGACAAGCCCACGGGTTGCAACCCGTGGGCTTAACGATATTCATCACCTGAGACCCAATAAAAAATGAATACGTTAAGTACTTGACACTCATAACACCATAAACTGTGAACTGATAACCGATAACTGATAACTTTAAAATGAACTCCATGAAACTTTTCACTGGGCGCGCCCATCCGGCTTTGGCCAAAAAAATCTGCGAATACCTGGGATTGCCCTTGGGCCGGGCGATCATGGGCGATTTTCCCGACGGAGAAATCTCCTGCAAAATCGACGAAGACGTCCGCGGCCGTGACGTCTATATCGTCCAGCCCACCTGCCCACCGGTCAACGATAATCTCATGGAACTGTTGATTATGATCGACAGTTTCAAACGGGCAAGCGCCGAGCGGATTACCGCCGTGATTCCCTATTACGGCTACGCCCGGCAAGACCGCAAGGACGAGGGCCGCGTGCCCATCACCGCCAAACTCGTGGCAAATATGATCACCCGCGCGGGCGCAGGCCGCGTGGTGGCTATGGATCTGCACACCGCCCAAATCCAAGGCTTCTTCGATATCCCCATGGACCACCTTTTTGGCGCGCCGGTAATTGACGATTACATCAAAACCATGGGAATTGAGGATGATTTCGTGGTCGTCAGCCCGGACGAGGGCAGCATAAAACGGGCGATGGTGCATATCGCCCGCATCGGCGGTCATTTGGCAATCATCGACAAGCGCCGCAGCAGCGCGGAAAAGACCAAACAAGCCCATGTAATCGGCGGCAGCGTCGAGGGCAAAGTGGTCTGGATCTTCGACGACATGATCAGCACGGCCGGATCGATTTGCGGGGCCGCCGAAATGATGCACTCCGGCGGCGCCCGGCAAATTTATCTGGCTGCAACCCATGGCGTGCTCTGCGATACGGCAGTGGAAAGGATCCAAAAAGCCCCCGTCGACCGGCTCATTATCACCGACACCATCCCCCTGCCGCCCGAACGACAAATCCCCAAAATTACAGTACTCTCAGTGGCCCCCCTGCTGGGTGAGGCGATCAAACGCATTCACCGCAACGAGTCGGTAAGCCATTTATTTGTATAATTAATGCCAAAAAATTCTTGCCCCGGCATTGCAATTCTTTGCTTTTCGGCCAAAATAGTAGGTTTGCTAACTTTTAGGCTTGAACAATGCCCATTATGTTGGGGGCTATGTTGGGGCGGCAGTTAAACTGCCGCCCCAACATAAACCGCAGCCCCACCATGAAATATGTAAGGAAATCCCATGGCCGAACAAATGCTTGTAGAACTTCGCGATCAGCGGGGAAAGCTCAATAACCGCCGCCTCCGCCGCAGCGGAAAAATACCCGCCGTGCTATACGGGCACGGTAAGGAGAACGTTAGCTTGGGCGTTTCCGCCGAGGCCCTTAGCATGGCATTGCGGCACGGCAGCCGTCTGGTCGACCTGACCGGGGCGGTCAGCGAATCGGCCTTTATCCGCGACATGCAATGGGATACCTGGGGAACCCACGTTTTGCACGTCGATTTTACCCGCATCTCGGCCGACGAAGTGGTCGAAGTCGCCTTGATCATCGAACTCCGCGGCGAGGCCCCCGGCGTACGCGAGGGCGGAGTTGTGGATCAACTTATCCACGACGTGCAAATCTCCTGCCCGGCCGGTTCCATACCCGAAAAATTGCAGGTGAACATCAACAACCTGAAACTCGAAGACAAGATCACCTTGGCCCAACTGCAAATACCACAGGGCGCCAAACTATTGGTCGAGGACATGGAGGCCATCATCGTGCAATGCATCGTGCCGCAGGAACTGCCCGAAGAAGGGGCGGCCGAGGCCCTGCCCGGCGAACCCGAGGTCATCGGCGCCAAGAAGGAGGAAGAAGGAGAGGAGAAAGAAGAGTAATTGCGTATGAAACTTGTGGTTGGGCTGGGCAATCCGGGTCGGAAGTACCAGGGCACTCGGCACAACGTCGGCTACGCGATACTGGCCGAGTTGGCCCGAAATTCCGCCGCACACTCCCCCAAACACAAATTTCACGGCGAGGTGATGGAAGCCGAAATCGGCGGACAAAAAGCCTTGCTCCTCAGCCCGCTCACGTACATGAACATAAGCGGACTGAGCGTGTCCGAGGCCAAAACATTTTACAAAATTCCGGATGAGGATTTATTGGTGTTGTGCGACGATCTGAATTTGCCCCTGGGCAAATTGCGGATTCGCACGCAAGGATCGTCGGGCGGCCAAAAAGGGCTGGACGATATCATACGCCGCTTGGGAAACGATAATTTCCCCCGGCTCCGCGTTGGTATCGGCTCGCCCCCGGATGGTTGCGACTGGGCCGACTACGTGCTCAGCAAATTTTTTGCCGAGGAATTACCGCAAATTGAACAAGCCGTCCGCCGGGCGGTCGAGGCCGTAATCGTCTGGGCCCGCGATGGCATCGAAACTTGCATGAACCAGTATAATAAAGATTAAATTAAAAAGCCGCGACTAACGGTCGCGCAAACGAATAACCATAATTTCCAAGAGGAGCGACGCTTTGGCTCAAAACGTATATGAAGGCCTGTTTATTTTTGACCCTAATCGCTACGGGCACGATCCCGACGGAGTGTCGGGCCAAATCCCCGCCCTGATCCAAAAGCTCGGCGGCGAAATTCTCGTCTCCCGCCTGTGGGAGGAACGCCGCCTGGCGTATGCCATCAAAGGACAACGCAAAGGGACCTATTGGCTCATCTATTTCCGGCTCGATACCAACCAATTGGCCGAATTAAAGAAGCAATGCCAGATCAACGAAAACCTGCTGCGAGTATTGTTTCTAAAAGTCGAGCCCCGCATTGTGGACGCCCTGGTCGAGCATGCCCGATCGGCCCCGGCACCGGCCGCGACCGAAGAGGCCCCCCCTGAAAAATCTAAAACAATCCCAGCCGTGGAACTGGACCCCGATGAATTAGCCGTCAGCATCGACGCGGTTGAAGAGGAATAACAGGTATAAAACAGGAGCAAATAATCATGGCCAGTTTTAATCGTGTAATCCTCATCGGCAATCTGACCCGCGATCCGGAAATTCGCTACCTGCAAAGCGGCATGGCGGTTGTGGATATCGGATTGGCCGTCAACGACCGAAGAAAAAATGCGACTGGCGAATGGATCGACGAACCGACGTTTATCGACGTGACTCTTTGGGGGCGTACCGCCGAAATTGCCGGCGAATACCTCAACAAAGGATCGCAAACAATGATCGAAGGACGTTTAAAGCTCGATTCTTGGGAAACTCAAGATGGTCAAAAACGCTCGAAGCTTAAAGTAATAGGCGAACGTTTGCTTCTTTTAGGTTCCAAGGGCGAAGGCCGCGGCCCGGCGTCCCCGGCCGGCAAGCCCGCCGCCCGGCAAGATTCCGAATACTCCCAGCCCGCCCCCCCCGAAGATTACAGCGCCCCGGTCCCCGATTCCCCCGGCGGAGAAGATATCCCCTTCTAGAACAAAGTGTAAGAAAAGGGAAAAGGGGAAATCGGGAAAAAGGGGAATTTATTTTTTTGTAACAAAATTATTGATTCATTTATATATTTGCTTTTTCCATTTTCCCCCTTTCCCATTTTTCCTCTTTACACAAAGATTTATCATAATCAATCAAATAGAGACAAAATTTTATAAAGGCGTGCAATCCCATGGTAAGTACACAAACTTCTTCAAAAAATAAAATCCGCCATCCGGGCAAGCGATTACCAAAAGGGCCCCACGGCGGTATCGAATTGCTGTTGATTCAGCCCGTGGAACACCTGGGCAAGCAGGGCGACGTGGTCGAAGTCAAGCGTGGTTTCGCCATGAATTATCTCATCCCCCAAGGCCTGGCCACGGTCGCCACCGACCACCACAAGCGAATGGTGGAAAAACACCGGGCCCAACTCGAAGCCATCGAAAAGGCCCGCATGGCCGGCCTGATGGGCCTGGCCGCCGATCTGGCCAAGCAAAGCATCACCATCGAGGCCAACGCCAACGATGAGGGCCACCTCTACGGATCGGTCAACGCCGTGGACGTGTCCAACGCCCTGAAACGCACCGGCTTCCACATCGCCGCCGACCAGGTCCGCCTCGAAGGCCCGCTAAAGGAATTGGGCCTGTACACCATCAAGATCCATCTCGGCTCCAGCGTCGACGCCGAAGTAAAAATCTGGGTCGTCCCATCCGTTACCGCCGATGAAGAAAACCCGGCAACGTAAACTATTTAGCCCCCGGTGAATACACCGGGGGTTTGTTTGCGACTTTCTGCCGCATTTTGGTGGAGGCGAATTGCTATATCGCACCATCTGCAAGCCCAGGGGTTGCAACCCCTGGGCTTTTTATACGTCAATATTTATTTGAAGTGGGTAATTAACGGATTTTAGGTAATCTTGCCTTTTCCAAAATGACTTTACACAATGCAAGGTGCTCCAACAACCGCGCCCGAAGCACCTATTCGGCTGGTTGCTAATTCCGCGGGGAAGTTCTATGATGCTTTAATCATAATTTACCTCCGTGTCCTCCGCGTCTCCGTGGTGATATTTACGGTTTCCCATGTCCACTTCCGCTCGCACTGACGCCCCGCACTCCGCCGGCCGCTTGACTTCCGAAATCCTAGACCGGCTGCCGCCGCAAAATTTGGACGCCGAAAAGGCGGTCATCGGCAGCCTGCTTTTGGACTGCAATATGTGCGACGAGATCGCGCTGATCCTGCACGCCGAGGATTTTTACGCCGACGCCAACCAGAAACTCTACCGCCACCTGCTGGCCATGCACGGCACTGGCAAGCGGATCGACGCCATGCTCCTGGTCGAGCAACTCAAGCAGGCGGGCGATTTCGAGGCCGTGGGCGGGGCGGCATACCTGGCCGAGGTGGCCCAATCCGTGCCCTATGCGGCCAACGCCGTTTATTACGCCCAGATCGTCCGCGAAAAAGCCACCCTCCGCGATCTGATCCACGCCGGCACCGAAATCCTCCGCGATGCCTACGACACCACCGTCGATTCGGATGAAATCGTCAGCCAAGCCGAGCAAAAAATCTTCGCCGTCCACGATCAGCGCTCCGTCGACCAGGTAACCAACATCCAGGACCTGTTGGTCGAGGCCTTCGACCGCATCGACGCCCGGCTCCAGCGGGGCGAAGGCGTGGGCGTGCCCACCGGGTTCCACGACCTGGACAATCTGACCGGCGGCCTGCACGATTCCGAACTGGTCATCCTTGCCGCCCGGCCCAGCATGGGCAAAACCGCCTTGGCCACCAACATCGCCGAAAACGTGACCATCGCCGGCAACGTTGCTACCCTGTTCGTGAGCCTGGAAATGGCCCGGCTCGAACTGGCCCAACGCATGCTCTGCTCGCAGGGCCACATCGACGCCAATAAATTCCGCAGCGGGTTCCTATCCGGCGACGATCGGCGCAAACTGGTCGAGGCCTCGGCCAAGCTGGGCAAGGCTCCGCTGTTCGTCGACGACACCCCTTCCCGCTCGGTCACCGAAATCGCCGCTTGCGCGCGCCGCATGAAACGCAAGCACAATCTGGGCCTACTGGTGATCGATTATCTGCAGCTCATCCAGCCCGACGACACCCGCGATCCCCGCCAGGAACAAGTGGCCAAAATGGCCCGGCGCTTGAAAATCCTCTCCCGCGAATTGAAAATCCCCATCCTCTGCCTGGCCCAGTTGAACCGCCAGGCCGAGCCCGGCAAGGAAGGGCACAAGCCCCGGCTGAGCCACCTCCGCGAGTCAGGCGCAATCGAACAAGACGCCGACGTTGTAATGTTCATACACCGCGAGGAATACTATCAAGACCGCGAAGAAGCCCAAAATGCCGGCACCTCCGGCATGGCCGAGGTGATGGTGGCAAAGCAGCGCAACGGCCAAAGCGGCGTCAGCGTCAAACTCGCCTGGTTTTCCAAACACACCCGCTTCGAAAATCTCGCCCAAAAACCCTACGAAGAATTCAGCGAATACGCCGCGGAAGAGTTTTAAAGTCGGTAGTAGTTGGTAGGTAGTAGGTAGAAAAAGAGTCGTCGTTTAGCCGCGACCGGGCACCGTGCGTAGCATGGTCGGGGAGCGGATTGCTGTCAAAAGATAGGAAGCGGGAAGGCACTGCTTGGCATGTTTCCTAGACGCCGCGCTTGACAAGCCGTAGTAGGGCGAGCAGCACAATTGCACCGAACGTAGCGGTGATCAAGCTTCCCAGCAGGCCGGTGGCTGTCAGGCCGAGCAAGCCGAACAGGAATCCGCCCAGAAGGGCTCCGATCACTCCCACAACCAGGTCGCCCAGAAGGCCGAACCCGCCACCTTTCATCACTTGTCCAGCCAACCATCCCGCCGCGATACCAATCAAGATAAACCAAAGAAAATGCATGGCCAATTCCTCGTTTTATAAGTAACCTGGGATTGGATACAGCCCATTATACGCACTGCACTAACACTGGGCAATGCCGTGGTCGGTGTTCACGGTTGCCCAATGAGTGCCAAGTCTTTAATCCCCGGAGCGGCCGATTGATCAATGCATTGCCGGCCCCCGGCTGATTGAATTCCATCCTAGCATGCCTATATCCCAGAACTCCCTCCACATGGTAAAATATACTTGTAAATATACTGAATAATTTCAGATCAGAGATACGCGAGAAGCCAATGCGAAGATTCCAAATTTCGGTCGCCACGTTTTTATGTTTTGCAACTTGGATTGGCGCCGGACCGGCCCGGGCGGCGGGCCGGGATGGCAACACCGCCCATGCGCCCGGATTTCCAAAGGATTGGAAAGTCCGCTACGAGGGTTTGCAGCCAATGCCTTAGCCCGCATCTCGCTTCAATATAGCGGGTGAGATTGGGTGGCACGGGCATCTTGCCCCTGTTTTTCCAAGCACTGGCATAATGCCAGCGCCGCACAAACGCTACATTTATCTGGAAATCGCTCTAATTGACTATTAAAGGGAAAGTCGCAGGTTCGGCTCTTTCGCTGGGCGATTCGTTCGGATTCGTTGCTCAATTAGGGTTCATCAGGCTTACGCCCATCAGGCCGATGACAACCTCTTGCGATAGAGTCTCCAATGTAACCGATTCAAGTTCCGCGCCCGGGCGTAATTTCCATCCATACACCATCGCCCGGCAGTTCTCGCCGAGTTGCACTTGTTTCGGCGGCTCTTTCGGCAGGGCAAAACCGTCGCGCTTGTAGTCGTAGTCGCATTTTTCGAACCTGCACAACGACCAGAAGTTCAGCGGCGGCACGAGTTCGAGTTTTTCTTCCTGGCCGTCCGCATACTGAAACCGCAATACGGCATTGGCGATTCGGCCCTGCATGGGGTTGGTCGATCCGCACACCAGCAGCCACACGGCATCGCCCTTGGCGCCGACCGGCACGGATACCGATCGCGGCCAGTTGTCCCATTGCGAGGTAAAAGCAATATTGCGGACCTTGCCCGGCCATGCAAACGGCACGCCTTGCGGAGTGACTACGCGGCCCGCGCCATCCAATATTTTCTGCACGCCGCTTAAGTCGATCGATGGCGGACGGTTCTTGGGATCCAGGCTCATTTGCCAGGTCGAGTAGCCGTCGGTCGCCAGGCGCAGCGAACAAGTCAAAGGGCGCGGGGATAGGTACTGCTGTTTGAAGATCCCGCAGATATCGCCATTGAATTGCCCGGCGATGTCCAGGCATTTCCAACGGGCATTTTGGGGAACTTCGTGCATCAGCTTTGCAGCCTTGGCCGCGTCCGCTTCTATGTCGGCCAGCTTTATCTTTAACAGCCGCCATTGTGGAGTCTGGCCGGCCTTGGCCGTTGCCAGCACTAAACGCTCGCCCGCGTTGTGCGTCAACTCGCCCACAATTTCGCCATTTTTGACTGTAGCATCGGCCAGCGCGCCCTGCGGATCGTGAAACTCGATGATTTCCGCATCCTTTGCCCGCAACGACACCCGCTGGCCCGCATTCCCTGCAACATGTTCGGCCGCGAACTGCGGCAATGGCTGCTGGAAGGCCACTTCAATTATCGCCGACCGGCACGTTTCAACGTCAAGTCGGATTATGCCGCAGCCAAAGCCCGGTTGAAGGTCCCACTTCGCCGCCTGGCCGTTCACGGTGACATCTGTGATTTTCCCCGCCCTAAGCGGCAATTTTACATCCAGCGCGGCAGGTTTGGCCGTCTCGATCTCGTATCGAACGACGCCGGGCCGACTAGTGAACTTTATCGCCATGTCCGGCGTCTTGATCGCGGCGTGATCCCAATTACTCGGAAACTGCGGGGCAATGCTCACGATTCCGTAAGGATAATTCGGCTTGTAACCAAACAGGCCTTCCACTACCGTGCGGGCGAACATGCTGGCGCAGTCGTTGAAATCGGTGCCGCCGGCCGTGTGGCCCAGGTCGCCCGGCACAGGGCCGAAGAACATCAGGTGCGGAAACGTCCCGCGGAATACGTTCCAGCCCTCATCGGCCATGCCGGTCTGAAAATAGGCCAGCGCCAATTGGTAGTTGTCGCCCGGCCACATTTCGCGGAGCGACCAGATGCTCGGCACCCAGTTCGACGGCCAGACCCGTTGGCCGCCGTAGGGCATCTGCTCGCGTTCAAGTCCCCACTCGGTGTAGAAGAGCGATTGCGCCGCCTGCTCGGCGCTCAATAGCCCGGCGTCGATCGGACAGAAAATACTGTAAAGCCAGCAGTCCTCGTGGAGGCGCTTTAGGCCCATCTGCTCGACATAAGCGCCCGGGTGGCCGCTTGTGGCCGACCACATTTTTTCCGCGAAACCGCGGCGGATTTTTTCCAAACTCGCCTCGTGACGCTTCACGCCCGCAGCGTCGCCCGCACGCTGGGCCAATTCCAACGCGGCTTTGTGCCCGGCGTAAGCGTAGGCGGTTTCCTCTGCCGTCCCGCCGCCGTTGTACCACTGGTTATCGGTCGGCCATGTGTTGGCATAGCTCTCGTATACCCCATCGTCGTCGGGATCGAAGCAATCGTGGATGTACTCCAGGTGCAATTCCAGCGCCGGACGCAGCATCTTCTCTAATTCAGCGTCGCCGGTCCACCGCCACGAGTGAATGAGTTGATCGAAAAACAGGCTCTGCATATCGTAGTGCCACCCGTGATGAGCGTCCACGCGGCCCTTGCCGAACAAGCGCGAATCGCGCGATTGGCAACTCAGGCCATACTTCGGGTCCGGCACGGGCAGCGTCTTGTCCGACTCTGTAACCTGCCGCGCAAGACAATATCGCGCCTCGGTTTTGACCCGCTCGTGCCAGCCGTAAACCGTGCCGCCGTAAATCGAGCGCCAGCCCAGGATCGGCACGCCCCAGCGCATGCCGCTGTGCGTGTATATGCCGCGGCGGAATACGCCGTCCGTCACGGCGCTGGATGCCCCCACGGCCGCGTTGAGCCATGGATCGGGCGTGTCCACGGTCACTCGGCTGCCGATGTTTTCCGCCCGCGCCATGCCCGCGGCAAATGCCTTGTCCGGAACCGCAACCGGCGACGTGTCGCCCGGCTTGTCGCCATCGAAAGCCTCTGCCGCCCAATATACTTCGCGGCAGTCGTCCAGCGCGATAGTGCCGCAAACAAGCGGCAATTCTTTGGCCGAGCTCGCCGCCAAGGCTATCGGATCTGACCATGCCCCGGCATCGGCAACGCTCATTTTATCGGCATTACTGCATGCTCCCACGGCGACGCCCGTGCGATTGCCTTTCGGCGACGAAATCGTAAATAGCTTGCCGTCCAGGGAGATGTTGTTGCCGCGGCAGTCTTCGGCCGAAAAGCCCAGGGCCATTGTCTTTTCGCGCCCGCCCGTGGTAACGTCCCAATAATAGAGCATGCTCTCCCTCAGCGGCATTGCCCCGCCGCAGGCCCAGATCAGTCTATCGCCGGTCCGCGCTCCGTCGATGCGCGCGCGGCATACCATGCCCGCTCCATCGGCGGGCGGTATTGCCTCAAGCGTAATGCTCGTCCCTTCAAATGCCGCGTCTTTGAGGACCCATTCCATGCGGCCCGGGCGGTATTTTGAAGTGATGTCCGAAAAGTCGTGCAGCCACTTCGCCTTGTCGCCGCGGGCCAGCGCGATCATGAAAGTGCCGTTGAGCATCGAACCGCCGCCAAATCGCAAAAGCGGCCTGTCGCCGGCAACGACAACGGCCGGAATCTGATTGCAATACAGGGGCCGATTGTTGTATCGCTCGCCGTTGTGCCTAACGAAGGCGTCTCCCTCGACCGTATAAATCGGCTGCCGCAATGTATCCAGATCCACCCGACCGGCAGAACTCGCTTGGACAACCGCCGCGCAACATACAATGACCAGCGACAAAATCGGCTTGCCTAATTGTTGAACGTCGAATCGGTTCATGGTTTGTCTTTCATTCATTGTGGTCTGACGTCCAAGCATCTTCCGGCAATCTACATTATCATGCAAATTATATCGTACTACCAGGGTGGGAGGCGGGTTAGATTGACTTGTACAAGGATTATAAAAACGGGACATCCCTGATACTTACAGACCCGGGGGAATGCTAGCATGCCATTCGGCTTTCAATCTGGATCTAACTGCCCCGATTATGTATACTGCGTCCGCCTTGCCTTTCCAAATTCTCTGAATTGAGGATGCCTTCGCGGGTCGAGAGGAACCCCAGCCCATGTTCATCGAAGAGGATGCTTTGCGATGCGTTCCGAGCCAACAGTCAAAACTACAAATGCCGTCATCTTTATGATCGGCGTTGCCTTGTGTGCATGGATTTTCTGCGAGTCGGCTGCTCTGGGCCAGTCCATGGGCGGAGGCATGGGCGGAGGCATGGGCGGAGGTATGGGCGGAGGTATGGGCGGAGGCATGGGTGGAGGAATGGGCGGCGGCAGGGGCGGCGGGGGCGGACGCCACGGGGCCGGCGGCAAGGATAATCAGGCCAAGCCGGCAAGTTCCGATACTAAAGTCGATCCACCGTCGCCGCGCGTCTCTCTCACTCCTCACGGCGGCCAATATATTACTACCGACTCGAATTATTACGAGGTTGTCTACATGCCGTTGCAAACGCGCATTTATCTTTATGACAAAACTCTAAAACCACTCAGTGCCCGGGATGTCCACGTCCAGATGTCGCCGCAACTGTCCAGCGAAAGCCCCGTCCGCGGAATTCCGTTTCAGTACGTGGCCCTGCCTCCGGGAACAGCCCAACAGGACTATGTCGCGGCAAACTTCGATCTCAATCAATTGCATGAAGAGGAAACGCCTATCACCTTCGTATTTTCCGGCCTCCAAGACCGCGCCCATCCGACCGCTTCATTTATGCCTATCTTTACCCGCGCCAATATACGCCCTTATATTGTGCATGTGCTGGCGACGGAGTCCGATCGCGACGGCATCATCAGACAGCGAATTTGCCCCGTGTCTGGAGACGTACTCGGCGGCAGGGGACCGGTGGTTAAGTTGCTCATCGGCGATTATCCTTTATATCTGTGTTGCAAGGACTGTATCGAGGCGGTAAAGCAAGCCCCGGATAAATACCTGCATTAAAATGTTCGACCGATTTTTTCGCCTTACGGAAAATAAGACCACGGTCCGCACCGAATTGCTCGCCGGGATGACGACATTCCTGACCATGGCCTACATCATTGTCGTGCAGCCCGCGGTGCTTTCCGGCGGCATGTTCAACTCCAAAACAGGCATGGATTTCGGCTCCATTACCACGGCCACGTGCCTGTCGGCCGCCCTGGCCACGATCATCATGGGCCTGTACGCCCGGTATCCGATCGCCCAAGCCCCGGGCATGGGCGAAAATTTCTTTTTCGTTTTCACCCTCTTGCCTGCTGCCGGAGCCATGATAGAGGCCCAAGTCAAGGCCGGAACGCTCCAACTCAATTCAACCACCCCCTGGCAAATCGGCCTGGGAGTTATTTTCTATTCCGGCGTGTTGTTTCTGCTACTTTCCATGCTGGGCGTGCGGGAAAAAATCATGGAGGCCATAAGCCCCAGCATGCGAAACGGAATCGCGGTGGGCATCGGCTTGTTCATTGCCTTTATCGGCCTGCAATTCACGCACCTTGTAATTCCCGACCCCGGCACATGCGTGAAAATGAACATTCAGTTCTCCTCGCCCGACATCATTGTCTTTTTCTTCGGGCTGATTGTAACGGCTTTTTTACACGCCCGGCGGGTGCGAGGTTCGATTCTCTTGGGCATCATCGCCGGCGGATTGCTGGCCGTGGCCTTGCGACTTGGCCTGCCGTATTTGGGCGATAGAGTTATGCATTACGAGCCCGTCGCCGAATCGATGTTGATGAAACAGTTCGCCTTGCCGGCGATACAAAATGTTCCGGACCTTGCCAATCTGGTTTCCGCCCCGCCGAGCATCGAACCTACGTTTTTTAAGATGGATCTCATCGGCGCGGCTTCATTGCCCATGCTGCCGTTCATTCTCGTATTTTTGTTCATGGTCCTGTTCGACACCCTGGGGACTCTGATCGG
>JBEKZY010000270.1:0-6882 GCA_049509395.1 Thermoguttaceae bacterium
GGTCAGGTGATCTTTGCCGCCCGATTGCTCCAAGCTGCCCGCTATCTTGTCGGCAATGGCCTTGGCCTGGTCGTCGTCGGCAACCGCGGATACGAACTTGGCGATCTTCAAGCCCGAGACTACGACTTGCGACGCGGGGATTTCCTTTCCGGCCTCGGATTGCGACTTGTCGATGGCTTCTTTCAGGGTTTTAAGGGCATCGCGCCCGGCCGCTATGAATACCTGCTTGTCGCCTATGCCCAGGACAACGTCGAGCGTATCGCCCACCAGGGCGGCCAAATGCGGATCGGGAGCGGGCATGGAAAATGTATCAAGACGGATGCCTTTATAGGTTTCCGCGTTAAGTTTAACGAGTTTAGCCACATCGGGTTCGTCTTTCGCGGCCTCGTCAAGCAGTTTCTTGAGGATGTCTTCCAGTTTCGTTCCATCGGCCACGATGCTGCCGGCGGCCACGGTCAAGGCATTGGGCTCTAAAACCAGGGCCATGCCGTAATCGGTTTTTTTCAGTTCGACGGTTTTAATGACCAGGTCGAAGAGTTGATTGAGCACGTCGGCGGCCAAATCGAGTTGCTCCTTGGAAAGGTCTTGATCCTTCAGCCCGTCCTGGGCCGAGGCACGGAGGACATCTAAGGATTTTTTGGCGCGGGCGACGTCCTCGTCGGTTAAAGTGGACGTGACATTGAAGGTAACTGCTGCGCCTGGAATTTTAAGCCCGGCGAAATCGGTTTTGCCCGGCTTAGTAGCCGCCAATTGCGCGGCCAAATTGGATCCCGGGATGGCGGTCAGTTCTATGTCCATGTAAGCACTGTTTGTCTGCCGGTCGAGGGTTACGCCCAGCATTGCTTCATCCAATTCCTTGGACAAGCGATCTATTTGTTCGACATTCTGCTGCACCATCTCGGGCGGCTGCATGGCGGATTGCGCGAGGATGGGCAAAAATGCCAGTGCCTTTTGCTTAATCGAATCGGGAATATTTTTAGCCGACGCCCGCACTGCCAAAAGATATCTTTTGGGCATATCACCCAGCAAAGTTGCCGGATCGTCCGAGACGGAGGCAAATGTTTCTTTCTTTTGAGCCACGTACGTCCATTTGCCCTTTTGCGTGACGTACAAACTCACCGGACCCGCCGGTAATTCATACACGCCGTTTTCGGCCTTCGGACCCTCGCCCCCCATGGCGGGTTTCATCAGTTCAATTAGTGCCGGCAAATCGTTGATGGGCAGAAAACCATATATCGTGAAATCCTCGCTGCCGTCGCTAAGTACGACTACGCCCAATGGTTGGGCTTGATCCAGTATGGCCAGACCTTTGCCCTGGGTAACCATTGCCAGCATGCCTTCGAGCATTGGGGCCAGATCGGGCCTGCCGACGATTTTGCCGATCGTCTCTACGTCGGCTTTCAGTTCGGTATAACTGGCAAACGACACGGCAACCACCGGCTTTAGCTCGGCGGCCGCACTCAGGGGCAAAGCCGTGCTCAGGATGCTCAGTACCAAAACGACGCTCAACAACGAACAAAAATTCTTCTTCACGGGCGATTCTCCTTTAGACACCTTAGGTTGATTTCTACGACGGACGGCACACGGAGTGTGCCTGCTACATACACGCGGACGGCACACGGAGTGTGCCTGCCACATAATAAACGATTAAAAACAGTTATATATCCGGGAGTTAGTAAGTTTACGTTAAAAATCCCATGCTTGTCAGTTTATAATTCGCGGGTAATTTTAGAATCTTGGCCTGCAAAAAGGAAGAAAATAATATTAGGCGGGATAAATTTAACACCCGAGAGGGGGCAAAAGCGGAATTCTTACACCCCTTTGGGATGGAAAGGTAGGCGTGCGACGTATTTCCCCAGGTCCAGATAAGCCTTAACGCTCGCGGAAGGTGATTCGACCTTTACTCAAATCATAAGGAGACATTTCTACCCTGACTCGATCGCCGGGCACAATACGGATGAAGTTTTTTCGCATCTTTCCCGCCACATGGGCGATTACCGTGTGACCGCTCTCCAATTGCACCCGAAATCGCGTATTGGCCAGGGCTTCGGTGACCGTGCCCTCGACTTCAATTGCTTCGTCTTTTTTAACCATACAGCAATCCCCATACTTATCCAAAACTAGGACTCAATCCCCCATTTTACCATTTTCCCGGTATGCGTCTATACCGGGATGAAAAAGAATTCCAGTAGATTAGACGTTTGATTTGGGCGTGATGGATATGTTATCCGCTGGGTACGGTATAAAATTCCATCCTACGACTTTATAAAACAATGCCGGGAGAAAAAATATGCGACAAAATCGAACTTTTATATCGGTTATCACAACAGCCCTGGTGGTTGCTTCGGTTTCCAGCGGCCTGTGCGACCAGCCGTCTGACGCAAAATCCCTTCAGCCGCGGACGCTGGGCGTAGGCCTGCGCCGGAGCAGCTACGGCCTGCGCGGCAAGAATGCCGACGACGCCTGGTGGATTGCGCGGGCCAAGGCATACGCGCAACAATTTCCGGGCGCGGAGCCGGTCATCATCGAGATTGTCTCGGGCTACCAGGGCGACGGCTCGACTGAGTTCGGCTTTGCCAAACCGGCCGATTACACAGGGCCGAGCGAGCGGATGAGTTTCCTGCCCGGGACGCTCGACCACCACCGGGCGCTTGCGGCCTACGATGCGGCGGGGGTGAAGGCGATCATCCAATTCGAGCCGGGCGATGCCGACGTGGTCCGGTGCATCGAAATAGCAAACAAGGCCCTGGGCCGACATGCGTGCGTGATCGGCTACGGCATCGACGCGGAATGGTACTTCACCAAGCAGTCGCCGAAAAAAGAGGGCCTGCCCGTGCCCGACGAAGCCGCCAAGGCCTGGGTGGAGAAGACCCTTGCGCTAAACAAAGACTTCAATTTTTTCATCAAGCATTTCGACGCCGGGCACCTCCCGCCCAAGTATCGCCACCCGCAACTCTGGTTCCTCGACGACAGCCAGCAGTTCGCGGACCAAGCTGAATTTCTGGCCGATTTCAAGGCCTGGGCAAAGGCGGTCGATGGTTCGACAACCGGCTACCAATTCGGCTACCCGGCCGACCGCAAGTGGTGGTCGAACCTGAAACAGCCGCCCAAGGAACTGGGATCTTTGCTGCTTAAGGAAATCCCCGCATGCCGCTGGCTGTTCTGGGTGGATTTCACGGCCGACCGGGTGAACTTCGAGTAGCACGTAGCCGTGCTTCATTGATTGAGTTCCGGTTTAATATCTGCTTCGTTGTATTCCGGCTCGTCACTGCCGTATGCCTTGGACAACTGTGATCGACCGAATTGCCGCCAAGCCTCGCTCTCGCCTTGTGTACTTAAAAATCTGGCGAAATCGACGACCTCGCCCAAGCGATTCTCGGGCAGTTCCACTAGAATCTGTTCCAAGGCTTCTTTGGTGGTCATGATAGATACTCCGGGAACTCGTGCAAGCCATTTAGTCAATTTTATTATACCATTTTGCCGGGAGACGAACAATCTTACCAATTTACAGTAATATCAATATCGCCGCGCCGCCGGCCAGGGGAATGGCAAACAGGATGAGGATTTGCCTTAACAATCCCCAACCGCCCAGCAGGCCGGCGAGCATGGATTTCGACACCATGTTGGCCATGGCGGCCACGACGAGCAAGCGCCAGCCCACGGTGGCCATAATCGCCGGATCGGCCAGCGACATGCGGGCCGTGGACAGCGTGATGGCGTCCATTTCGGTCAGCCCGGACAGACCGGCCACGAGATACAATCCGCCGCCGCCGATGAATTGTTTGGCCGCCGCCAGTGCAAACAGCACGCCTACGTACATGGCGCCGAAGACCAAGGCCGATTTCATTTGCGTGGGATTTTTTTGCTCGGGCATGGGGTTGGGATGTTTGCGGTTGCAGAACCAAATTATTATTGCCGGCAGGAACGTCAAACCCATCATAATGCCCACCGGCCCGGTGACTTTAGGCAAAAAGTCGGGCGATACGACCAGCACCGCGATCAGCACCCTGACAAAGGAAACCGTCGAGGCGATCATAATCACAATGGCCGCCGCCCGCCGGTCGATAAAATTTTCTTTTGCCTGCTGGGAATAGCTGACTGTAGTGGCCGTGCTGGAGATGGCCCCGCCGAGAACCCCGCCCAGCAGGATTCCCGCATTGCCGCCGAAAAATTTATAAACGATGTATCCGCCCAGGCTCATGCCCACGATGAGCACGACCATCAACCAGGTTTCGAAGGGATTGAACACGTCGAGTTCGTGATGGGCAAGCCCGAGCAATTTCGAGGGCCCGAAGTTTTGGTCGGGCAACACGGGCAGGATAATACAGCTTATAAGCACGAATTGCATTATGGCCCGCAGGTCCTCGTCGCCCAGTTTTTTGGCGATGCCGTGGAGTTCGCCTTTGAATTGCAGCAGCACGGCCACGCCTCCGCCCACGGCCACGGCCACGGTCAACGGTCCGACGGCCAGGTAGGCCCCTACGGCAAACATTACGAGCATCGCCATGTCGGTGGTGGTGCCCGAATGCAGTTCAGCCTGGCGGAGTTGCAGCAGATGGCCGGCCATGATCACGGCCACAACGCCCAAGAGCGCGGCGGGAACAATCCACACGCCCATGTACTCGGCTAATAGAGCCGAAAGCGTGCCCAGCACGGTAATCAGGGGGAACGTGCGCATGCCGGCAATGCCCGATGCCGCATGCTCGCGCTGCAAACCCACCAACAGGCCCAAGAGCACGGAAATTCCCAACTGCTGAAAAATGATAGATTCCATGATGAAATTCTAGCATTTTTTTAGGGCATAGGCGGGAGGCTTTAGGGTGGAGATCGGAGGGAAAAACGCACAAGGCAAAACACAGGGCGCAGAACTGCAAACTGTTAATCGTGAACTGTATACCTTAAGAAACAATTCGATTCTTCGCATCCACATGAACGACGACGGGCTTTAGTTTCCGGGCATCCTCATCGGATACCGCGCAATAAGAAAGCACGATAACGATGTCGCCGGGTGAACCCAGCCGGGCGGCAGGGCCGTTTAAGAGCATGGTGCCCGATCCGGCCGGGGCCTCGATGGCGTAAGTTATCAGACGCTGGCCGTTATAAAGGTTCAGCACGTGGACCTGTTCGCCGGGCAGAATGTCGGCCGCGTCCATGAGCGTTCGGTCCATAGCGATACTGCCTTCGTAGTCCAGATCGGTGCCTGTTAGCGTGGCCCGATGTATTTTCGACCGTAACATGAACCTTTGCACGCCGAGTCTCCCAGCCAAAATGGCTATTATGTCACCAAAAATAACACTCAATATATCCCGGCGGTCGTTGACCGCCGGCTAGTGACTTCATTAATCCGGTACTCACTAGCAGCGGCAAGAGTGCCGCGAGTCATTATCCAGTCACTTAGTATGACACCCACTGCTGCTTATTTCAACCGACAAAAAAAGCGGAAAGAGGAGCAATAGAGTCCTCTTTCCGCCGAAAAATGTCCGCTACGACCGGCCTGTGACTCGGAACTCGCCTGACGGGGGGATGAAGCGATCCCGACAGTACCGGTCGTCACGGACTAATTGTTCTCAATATTTGTTTTACTTCTCCAAGCCGTTGGGTGGCAACGGCGTACTGCCGGTGCGGGCACTCAACTAAGTTATGGCAGTTGGATTTACTTGATGTAGTTGCTTTTTGCCGTGCAGTTTGCCTGCCAGATTTGCGTGCTTTGCCCAGTAGGCTTTAAATTCCTCGAAGGTGACATACCCGTCGCCGTCGGTATCCATGGCCTTGAAACGGGCTTCAAGGAGCTTGACGCGTTCAGGATCTTTGACCTTGCCGATGAACTCTTCTTTCGAGAGTTTGCCGTCATGATCCTTGTCCTTGGCCTTGAAAACCTGTTCAAGGTTCTGGAGTTTTTTCCCGGCGCCAGCCTTTTTCGCCTGTCCATCTTGGGCAAAAGTCATTCCTACGCCAAAACTCAAGGCCAAACCCAGTATTGCAATGATTTTCCACATAAACCGTGCCTCAAGCGCATAAAAAACCAGCGTCTCTTGCCCTTTTCCGGCTGGTACGCTACTACTAATTAAACACCGGATTAAATCACGGGTTTCGGAATTATTTGGGTTTTTTTATAAAAACCATAGTTGCGTCTTGTAAGTGGTTACATCAATGGAATGCTAAAATGCAAAAAACAGACGAAAGCAATACCGAGGAGTTGAACAGCACCACCCAAACTGAGAGAACGTCTATTTTTGCCCATCCCTTGGGTTTTTGGTTCTTCTTTTGGGGCGAATTCGCCGAACGCTGCTGCTTCTACGGCATGCGGGCGATACTCTTGCTTTACATGATTGAGCGTCTGGGTTTCTCCAAACAAGACGCCAGCAGGAATATGTCTTTGTTTGTCGCGGCATGTTATCTCCTGCCGCTGGTGGGCGGATACATCGCCGATAATTATCTGGGAAAATACCGCACTATTGTCTTTTTTTCATTGCCGTACATTCTCGGACAACTGATTATCGGCGTGGAAAACCGCTGGGTAATGTTGATTGCCTTGGGGCTGTTGGCAATGGGCAGCGGGGTGATTAAACCGAACATCTCCACGTTGATGGGACTGACTTATGACCAACAACGGCCGGGCCAATTAAAACTCCGCAGCGACGCCTTTGCCTTGTTTTACGGTTCCATTAATATCGGAGCGGCCATTTCCTCCTTCGCCGTGCCGGCGCTGCGGGATGCTTACGGTTATCAAATTGCCTTTCTTTTCCCGGCGGGATTAATGGGCATGGCTTTGTTCTTTTTTGCGATTGGAAAACCATTTTACGCAAAGGAAACCGTTAAGCGGGTAAAAGTATCGCCCCAGCAGCGCCGCGAACAGTATATCGTTTTTCGCCGCATAATGGG
>JBEKZY010000271.1:0-6857 GCA_049509395.1 Thermoguttaceae bacterium
AGTTCCTGACTAAAACGGTTGAACTGTTGATGCAATGCGTCTTTGCTATTATACTTATGTTCATGCCGCTTAATGTTGAACTCCTCCGACTTCCACTACGTAAATATGGGTAAGGACAAGGCATTTCATGCCGGGTTGCGGGGGCAGAAAATACAATAAACTGATGTCCAAAATATTTTATTATTCCAGTATTTTCTGTGCTGTTAACCCAAGGTATAATGGAATAACAATAAATGTTGGATAAATTGATGGTATGTTTCTTAATGCAAGGAGTCGTGGGATGATTCGCGGACGTGTGGAGAACGGAGTGGTCGTGCTGAAGAACCCCAAGGCCCTGCGGGAAGGTATGGAGGTCGCAGTGGAGCCGATTGTCAAAAACAGCAAGAAAAAAACCTTGTCTTCAAAGGGCAAAACCGTCCGTCCTGCACTGGCGCGGCTTGCGGGCAAGGCCAAGGGGCTTCCGCCCGATGCATCGCGCAACGTGGATCATTATCTTTACGGACATGCGAAAAGATGAGCACGATTCTATTATTTCAAGGATAATATGATGGACGAAGTTGCAATTCGACTGCATGTGGAACCGCTGGAAGAAGGGGGATTTTTGGCTACAAGTCCGGACGTTCCCGGACTGGTGGCTGAAGGCCGCAGCATTGTCGAGGCTGTGGAAATTGCCCAAGGATTAACGCGAAAAATCGTTGAGTCCTATTTGGAGCACGGCGATCCATTGCCGCCTACGCTCTCCCAAATGGCCGGCAAAGATTCCTTGGACTTCGTCATTTCGGTGGGGGTTCGTTAAGGGGGCAGCTTCTAATTAATCCGTTTTTTCCGCGCCCAGCAATTCGCGGATTGGGGTGACGCGGGGTTTGCCGCCGGTTTCGGCGCCGGTGAGGAACTCGGCCAGGTAGCGTTGGCGTTCGCCTTTGCCGTTTAAGGGTTTGAAGTTATCGCCCTTTTGCAGGACGGGCCGATCTTCGGTGATGCCGCCGAACTGCCGCGATCCGGCCGCCTGGCAGGGGAACCAATGGCCTTCGCCTTTATCGTCTTCCAGGTAAAACTCCGGATAGCAGTGACCTTGAACCCAGACCGTGCGGGAGGGAATATCCCCGGCCCGGCAAAGGGCGATGAATAGTGATGTCATGCCTTCGCAATCGCCGGTGCCGTCTTTTAGCGCATCGAGTGCTCCCGTGAGCGGCATCGATTCTTTATACTTCACATGCTCCCGCGTCCAATCGTAGATGGCCTCGACTTTGTCCCATGCCTTTTCCTTGTCGGCGATAATTTGCTTCGACAGGCTGCGGATCTTCGCGTCGCGGCTCTCGATCTTCGGGCTGGGGGCCAGATATTGCCGAATCTCAGGGCGGAGCTTTTTTACATCGGGCAGCACGTAAATATTAGTGTCGTCGGGCGGGAGGATCGGGCGGCGCCTGATCTCCAACGTGACCAGGGCCTTGGCCTCCTGGCCAGAGCCCAGTTGCGCGATCTTCACCGTCATGATTTTTACCGTCCCGTTGACGATCTTGTAATCGACGTGGACGCCTGGCGAGATATCTTCATCCACGATTTTGACTTGCTGTTCGGGCCAGTCAGTGGGAATCGGGGCATAGCCTGTGATCGACTTACATTCGCCGCCGGTTGCAGTGATGATCAAACCAGCCCGCCAGCGGAAGGATTTGCTGTCGCCCATTTTAACGCCTTGCGGCTCGGAGTCCCTGAATTGGGCGCTAAGCGCGGCAGTCATGGCTAGACTGAGAAACAAGGCTAATATCGGCGAACGTATGGACATTTTTCAGCCCGGCTGGTGTGGGTAATTGTGATGCATAGCTTTGACTTGCAGGGTTTTTCCCTCTTTATTTATTTTAAATCAGGCGTAGGCGTCTTGGGAAAGAAAATATGCGGTAAAATCGATTTTGGCTTGCATATCCAATGGAGGGGGGTGTTGCGATATCGACCGTAATGAATCCAACGGCCTTGCCAGGTATATGAGGATCGGAATAATAGGATCGAGATAATTTACGCCGTTCAAATCTGTTTTTATGGGTCTAATATGCCAGATTCTCGACCAACCAGCAGCCGGCAAATTCTGGAGATGATGGGCGGATTTCGGCCGGCCTGCGTAATTGGGGCCGGCGCCGAATTGGATATCTGGGGCCGATTGGGCGATAATACTCTGTCGGCCGAGGCCTTGGCCCGATTGTTGGATTGCAACCTGCGTGCCATCACCATGCTGTTGGATGCCCTGTCCGCATTGGGTTTGTTGGCGAAAAACGAGGGCAGTTATAGTGTTCCCGGCGAACTTCGGCCCCTCATGAGCGAGGGCAGCCCGCAAACCGTTCTGCCAATGATATGGCACCAGATGAATGTGATGCGAGGTTGGTCGCAGTTGGCATGGGTGGCCAAGTCGGGCGTTCCAGCGCCGCGACAGGCAAGCATCCGCGGTTTCGAGGCCGACCGGGCGGCGTTTATCGCGGCCATGCACTCCGTTTCGCAACTATTCGCCGACGATTTGGTCGCACAACTGGGGCCCTTGCGGTTCAGGCACATGTTGGATGTGGGCGGGGCCTCGGGCACATGGACGCTGGCTTTTCTGCGGGCCGTGCCAGGTGCAAAGGCGACGATTTTCGATTTGCCCGACGCCATCCGCCAGGCGCGTGAGCGGATGAAAAAAAGCGAATTCGCCTCCCGCGTGACTTTGGTAAGCGGCGACTTTTACAGCGACGATTTGCCGGCCGGCGGCGATTTTGCCTGGGTAAGCGCAATTGCCCACCAACATTCGCGCAGGCACAATCGCGATTTGTTTGTCAAGGTTTTCAAGGCATTGGAACCGCAAGGGCGGATTGCCATACGAGACATAGTAATGGAGCCTTGCCGCACTACTCCGCGCGACGGGGCGCTGTTCGCCATAAATATGCTGGTCAACACCGAATCGGGCGGCACATTTACGTTTGAGGAATTCGCCGAAGATCTCCGGGTTGTCGGATTTGTCGAACCGCGGTTGGCCGTAAGCGGCGAAACGATGAACTCGGTGGTCATGGCCGATAAACCGCGTTAATAAAATTACATTATGAATTTGGAACTGTAACAAAACCTCCTCTGCATTTAAGAAAGCCCTCACCCCCGGCCCCTCTCCCGACCAACCTTCGGTCGGTGCCCGGCGAGGGGAGGTTGTCTTAGAAAGCGATACTATAATGACCGCGCACGACGACATACGCATCGGCACTTTGGTGCAAGTCGAAAATCAACCCGTCGAGTATATTCGCCGTATTTTGCCGCATGGATTTGAGAGTTTTGAGATAGTTTTTCCGAGACATCTAGATAATATCGATTTAAGGCGGCTGGCCGATGAAATCCAAGGCGTGCTTGCCGAGCATGGCAATACGGCGGTTGTAAGTGCGTTGGCCATTTACGGCAATCCGCTTATCGACGCGCAAACTGCAAGCGATTGGGGCCGGCTTATCGACGCCACGGCATGGTTCGGCTGCAATTTGGTCTGCGGATTTACCGGGCGAATACCGGGCAAACCTGTTCCCGAGTCGCTGCCGACATTCAAACAAATATTTACGCCGCTGGTGAAACAGGCGGAAGAGCGGAACGTGCGGATTGCCTTTGAAAACTGCGACATGCACGGCAATTGGGAGTCGGGCGATTGGAACATAGCACATGCCCCGGCCGCCTGGGAGATGATTTTCGAGGCCATTCCCAGCAGCGACCTTGGGCTGGAATGGGAACCGTGCCACCAGATTGTCAGCTTTATCGACCCCTTGCCGCAGCTTCGCCAGTGGGCGCATAGGGTGTTTCATCTGCACGGCAAGGATGCCACGGTATTTTGGGACGTGATCCGTACGCAGGGCATCCGCGGCGGCCGGCAGTACATTCATCACCGCACGCCCGGCTTCGGCCAGACGAATTGGACTGACGTGATCAGCATATTGCGGATGAATGGTTTTCGCGGCTCGATTGACATCGAAGGCTGGCACGATCCGGTTTATCGCAACGAGTTGGAAATGACCGGCCAGGTTCACGCGCTCAACTATCTGAAGCAATGCCGCGGCGGGGAGTTCGTGCCGAATCCATAATAGATTATTCAACACGGAGTCACGGAGATCACGAAGGAAAGAATTATTAATGAGCGGCGAGTTTCTCTGACTTAATGATTTGTTCATCGTAACTGGGCGCTATCCGGTAGCCGGGCGGGACAGTGAGAAAGCGATTATCGTCCCAGCGGCCGTCCAATAGGTCCTGGATCAGCGACATGTCGCCTTGGAGTTTGTCGAATTTCCAGCCTAGCGCGGCCGCATCGGCGCGGGCTTGTCGCTCGAAACGGTCGTCGGGTTCGACGCCCATTTCGATAAACGCTATTTTACTGTAGTTTCGCGTCATATTGCACAATTGATCGTAGAGGAACCGTGCGTTGTCTTCGCCGTACTTGGCGACTAGTTCTTCGTACGAGCGTGTCATGCCGGCCTGGTGTTGGATTGTATCCTGCCCGGCCTGGGCCAGGCCCTGGCCGCGCTCGATCCAGCCGCTGGTTTTGAAATATGTCCCCGGATTCTTTTGGAAGTAATCGAGATAGCGCTCCTTGCCCCCGAGAAAAAGCGTAATGCAATCGTGCGCCCGGGGAACGACCAGGGGGATCGTTCTTGCCGCCAGTCCCAGCAGGCCGTTGCTGCACAAAGCATAACCGAGCAGCACGGCCTCATATTGCGACTCGTCGACCGCGGCCAGCACTTCCTTAAGCCGCGAGGACATGCCCGCCTGCCCGATATCGTGAAGTCCTTTGGGCAAAAATTCGACGTCGATCTGGTTGATTGATTGCGCAACGGCGGCGCACAGTTCGCGGTAGAATATTTCGCAGGCAATGAGTTTTAAACGCATTAAAGTTATCGGTTTACAAATTTAAGAAGGCATCGCGAAACCGCAAGCGGTTTCTAATCTCTAATCTCTATCATTCCGGTTTTGCCACGAACCGATAGCCTGCGTCGCGGATGGTGAGGAAATGGCGGGGCTGTGAAGGATCGGGCTCGAAGTATTTTCGCAAGCGGCGGATGAATTGGTCCGGGGCGCGGGTATTCAGGCTGCCCGGCACTCCCCAAACTTTCTCCAGCAATTCGCGGCGGGGGATAACGCGGCCTTCATTATCGATAAAATACCGCAGCAGGGTCATTTCCAATTGGGTCACGCGGACCGGTTCGCCGGCCACGGTCACTTCGAAAGTTTCGAAATTGATTTTCGTGTTGGCGAACTCGAATTGCAGGATCCGGCCGGCAAGCGGGATTCGCCGCTTGTCGCGGCCGTGATAAATGAGCAAATTCTTTACCCGGACCAGAAATTCCTCCAGATCGAAGGGCTTGGTAAGATACTGATTAGCCCCGACCTCGAAACCGCGCGTGCGATCTTCGCTCAGGGTGCGTGCGGTCAGGATTAATATGGGCATATCCATGTCGATCGAGCGGATCGCTTCGCAGACCGCATAGCCGCTCATTCCGGGCAACATGAGGTCGAGGATCACCAGATCAATGCCTTCGGGATTTTCTTCGAAGATTTTCAACGCAGAGGGTCCGTCGCCCACTGCGGTTACCCGATATCCTTCGGCGACGAGATTATATTGGATGCCCATTGCCAGATGCTGCTCGTCTTCCACCATCAGGATATGTTTTTTTTCGGTTGTGTTTGAGCTCATCGGCGTCACCTTTTGGGGAGGACTATTTTAGTGTCTCCCCCGCATGAATCGAGCATTGGTGCAGTAGTACAACTGCCGCATCAGCGTGATAACCAAATTCAGGACATCCTCAATTGATTGGAAATATCATCATTATTTTTATCTTCGGCCCTCACCCCCGGCCCCTCTCCCAAAGAAAGAGGGGAGGCTGGAACGGGGGCTAAATTCATTGCCGGACTGGCAGGCAATTGCAATTCGAAAATCGTGCCCGGTCCTTGTTTCGGATCGCGTACGCGGATGCGGCCTTTTAAGCGCCGCACCAGCGTGCGGACGATGTATAATCCCAAGCCGGTGCCAGGTTTTTCCCGTTCTAGTTCCTGTCCCAGGCGGACGAAACGGCCGAATATTTTACGGCGCAGATGGTGAGGTATTCCCCGGCCGTTGTCGGCCACTTGAATCAGCACCTGATTCTTCGGGCCGGGGCATACACTGACATCCACGCGCGGCGGATTTCCGGCATACTTCACCGCATTGTCGATGAAGTTTCGGAAGACTACCTCCATATCCACCGGCCGGGCGCGGACCGAACAAGGTTCCAGGCTGAGGCGGATCGTTTCCGCGGGCACGCGATAGCTTAGGCATACCGAAGCGGCGCAGTCGCTCAGCAGGCGCGGCAGATCGACGTCTTCGCTTTCCTCCGACGAAGGCCGGACCTCCAAACGGCCCGCCTCAAGCATCTGGTTGATCAGCCGATTGAGCCGTTCCAGGTCTTCGAGCATGCAGCGGTAAAAACCGGATTGTTCGGACTCGCTCACTTGATGCCGGGAAAGAGTCTGGAGATATAGCTTCATCGATGCCATGGGCGATTTGAGTTCGTGAGTGACGCTGTCGATGAAATTCGACTGCCGGCGAGTCAGATTGATGGCCTTGATCGACAGTATCAGGTACAACACCGTGCCCACCAGCAGCAACACAATGAATAACGAGCCGATAGTCAACAAGGCCCAATACAAACCCGAGTATTCGCTATGCAAGGCGCCGCCAACGCTGACAATCACCCAGCCCACGGTCAGTATGACCAGAAGCGCGATCATTACAATCGCCAGGGTTATCGGCAGACCAAGGGGACGGTGCGAACCCATGTTTTTTGATGAATATGGTTTTTTTTAAAGAAATAGCATTATCGAAGATACCAAATTCG
>JBEKZY010000272.1:0-6823 GCA_049509395.1 Thermoguttaceae bacterium
ATGTCCGGCCGAAATCGCTTGAATAAAAGGCGAGGGCGTTATAACGTCTTGTTCCGGCGCGCTGACGTGGATAGTCAATCCAGGCAAGGCAATAGCCCAACCGGCCAATAGAGCAAGGCCGACTGAAACTCCGCGCCACAGGAAAATTCGCCATCGGGGATTGGCCCGAGCCAAGGCGAAGTGGATGAGCCAGGCGAAGGCCAAGAGCAAGGTGGCTTTGCACAGCAGTACGGCCCAGGCCGACAACGTGGAAAACTGGGCAACGCCGCCACCAAAAAAACTGGACGGGTTCATCGCTTTTTCTCCTTATCCGTGAGATCAACCGCGGGGGGATTCCCCTGGGAGATTCGTTTTAGTTCGATCAGATCTTCTTCCGAGAGTTTTTCAGATCGGATGAGCTGGCAGAGCAAGGCCTCGACCGAGCCGTCGCAGCAGATGCGGGTCAGATCGCGGAGCATGTTGCGGAAGGTCGAATCGCGGCGGGTTTTGGCCCGATAAAAATACGCCTTACCCATTCGTCGCCGTATAAGATGGCCTTTTTCCAGCAGGATCGCCAGGTAGGATCTTAACGAGGAATTCTGTATTTTCCAGGGGAATCGATCCTGGATTTCGGCCGGCTTGAGTTCACCGTGCTTCCACAGGATCCGCATGATTTCCAGTTCGCCCTTTGTAAACCGCGGCATGAGCAGCCTCCTAATAACAGACAGGAATGTCTGTCCTCCTAGCGCTGTTCGAATCACGATATGCGGATTTTACCGCACTTAGTTCCGGGAGTCAATAGCAAGTGCGGAATTTTCCGCAGTATCCAAAACAAAACAGCGTACGGCCCAGGGTGTATTCACCCGGGGCTAAATATATATGTATTGAACAAGATATGGAATTATGTATGATTCCTTCTTGGCTTTCGATGTATTTTCCAAATCCTTACGCCGTATAAAGATATGCTCCGCTGGCGACTATTATTGGGAACCTTGATCATCGCGGCCTTGGCCGGGTTGTGTTGGCTGGACCATGCGGCCCGGCTCCCGGGCACGTGGCTGATGCCCTTGGCCGTCGTTTTTGTAATCTTGGCCACGGCGGAGGCGTCGCAACTCATGGCCGCCGCCGGCGCGGAGCCTCGGGCTGGGGTGGTTTATTGCGGCAACGTGTTGATGCTGCTGTTCAATTGGATTCCGATGATTTTGGCCAAGTGGAATATATGGCCGTGGCCGGGCGAAGGTCGCCTGTCATGGCAGCAAGCGATAGCGCTTGTTTCCTGGCCATTTTTGGCATTAATGATTTGCACGCTGGTCCTGTTTGTCGATGAAATGCGCCTTTTCCAAAGGCCGGGCCGGGCGATCGCCAACATGGCAGCGTCGGCATTTGCCCTGATCTACGTGGGCGTGCTGGTGAGTTTTCTGGTCCAAATGCGATTGGCCTGGGGCATCGGCGCGCTGGTCTCGCTGATAATCGTGGTGAAGATGGGCGATACGGGCGCCTATCTGGTGGGCCGATTGGTGGGACGGCACAAGATGACGCCCATCGTCAGTCCAGGCAAAACCTGGGAAGGGGCCGTGGGAGCGATATTCTTCGCCTGCCTTGGGGCCTGGTTAAGCCGGCTCTTCTTATTGCCTGCCATGAACGGCACCGGCGCCGCGCCGGGTTTGGGCTGGTCATGGATTGCATACGGTATTTTAGTTGGGATAGCAGGTATTTTGGGCGATCTGGCCGAATCGCTTTTGAAACGCGACGCAGGGCGCAAGGACTCCAGCACCTGGATGCCCGGGTTCGGGGGGGTATTGGATGTCCTGGATTCGCTTCTTTTTGCCGCTCCGGTGGGGTGGGCCTTTTGGCTTTTACAATCGGCCGGCTGAAAGGCAATGTATATTGCCCGTCTAAGGAATCTTCTCCTATTCTAGGGCGCCACGAAATCGAAGTCCGGGATATTCACACGGCCCCGGGTGTATTCACCCGGGGCTAAATAAATACTCCATGGCAGGGCATCCTGATTTATTTTCCCGTGGAAACTAGACATGGGGGACTAGTCAGGCGGCACTCGGATTGTTATCATGAAGTTTGTTGGGAAGCGTATTATTTGCCTGCAAACAACTTGTCTTAATCCATAATTCATCCATACGTTCCTACAATCCTGGCTATTGGTGAAGGCAAGTAATGCAATAAACGTGCATTATTGTGTATAGCCTATTACGTTGGAGCAGCAGTTTAACTGTCGCCCTAACATAGAAGGTTGCCGGATATGCATTCTTAGGAACTAGTCGGACGCGGATAGAATCCGGCATCGAGTAGCGGATTCCCTTGGTTATTTTGGGGCCAGAAAAGGGGGTCGAGCGATGTCGATCCAAGTAACGTGCCCTAAAGGGCATAAATTAAAAGTTAAAAACTCGATGGCTGGCAAAACGGGCCTGTGCCCGTTGTGCAAGGGGCAAGTCTATGTTTATGTCCCTATTCCCGTAGCGGCAAAACAATCTTTGTCCGAAGAAGTGATATTGGATTACATTGGACCTTCCCAGCCGTCGCCAAGCGGCATAGGCAGCGGCATAGACCTCGAGGATGCCGCGCCACATCGGCCTGATAAGGCCCATCACGAAACCCCCTGGAAAAGCTGTGTAAAATGCAATAAGGACATCCCTTCTCAAACCCACATTTGCCCATATTGCCACACATACATTGCCGACATAGCCGGATATTGAGGAATATCCGCTACATCATTAGTGGGGTATGCGATTTTGGATGTGGCACAAATCACTATTATATACTTCTTTAATGGGGGTCGTTTTACACTTGGCAGCGGCGATGCGTTGCATCCGAGTTTGAATAAAGCTTATACTATTTGAAGATGAGTGAAACAACGATATCGGCTATTAGTTCCAAGTCGCTGCTGACTTTGTTTGGCGCCCGCGATCAACACGTGCGGAAAATCCGTGACGCGCTGGGGGTAAATATCACGGTCCAGGACGGCGTTATTCAAATCGAAGGCCCGGCTGAGGCGGTGGCACGCGCCACCGAGGTTTTAGAGCGCCTGCAAGCCTATGCCCATCGGCACGGATCTTTGGAGTCGGACGACGTAACGCTGGTCTTAAGCGGTGTGCTAAACGGCCATCTGCCTTCGGAAACTCCGCCCATCGAGGTTTTCAAACCCGGACGGCAGATTCGCCCCAAGTCGCCCGGCCAGGCGCGATTTGTCGATGCCATTCGCCAAAATGACATTGTATTTTGTTTCGGGCCAGCCGGGACGGGCAAGACGTATTTGGCGGTGGCCATGGCTGCCGCGGCCTTGAAAAAGGAATCCGTGCGCAAGATCGTGCTCGTGCGCCCGGCGGTCGAGGCCGGCGAAAGCCTGGGCTATTTGCCCGGCGACTTGCAGGCCAAGATCAATCCTTATCTGCGGCCCCTGATGGACGCCCTGCACGAGATGATCGACCACGACCTTATCAAGCGTTACACCGAGGAAGACTTGATCGAAGTGATCCCCCTGGCCTACATGCGCGGGCGGACGCTGAACGAGGCCTTTATCATTCTCGACGAAGCGCAAAACACCACGGTTTCGCAGATGAAGATGTTTTTGACCCGCATGGGCGCCGGCTCGAAAATCGTTGTCTCCGGCGACATTACGCAAATTGATCTGCCTCCCCATACCCGCAGCGGCCTGGTCGACGCCTTGGCGCGGCTGCGTGGCATAAAGGGAATCGTGGCTGTATCGTTGAGCATTGCGGATATCGTGAGGCATCCGCTCGTGCAGCGGATAGTCGATGCCTATGACGAACGTTCCAAGAAGCGTCGTTGATGAATGACTTTTAATATGCCTTTCGGAAATCCAATACGCACGCGATCGGAGCGAGTAGCCGCCCTGGAATTGCCTCCCGGGCTGTGGGAGCGGGCATGGGCGACTTTATGCACCCGCGATTCCCTTGCCCGCATCGGCCTGATCTTCCTGGCCTCGGCGGCGATGTGCTTTGTGATCGAGGGCTGGAATCCGCCCTTTGAATACCGCACCGGATATACT
Source organism: Thermoguttaceae bacterium (assembly GCA_049509395.1). Classification (GTDB taxonomy): domain Bacteria; phylum Planctomycetota; class Planctomycetia; order Pirellulales; family Thermoguttaceae; genus JBEKIK01. Next base: position 4,004 of record JBEKZY010000272.1, read on the forward strand.
CCCTCTCGCAACATCGTAGCTCGCGCGCCGTTTGAAAATCCAAACCCTAATGCCACCGAGCTTGCTCAACTCCGCGCCCGCAGCCAGGTACGATACGTATACGAGCAAGATGCCGAGCCGCTTATTCAGATTCGAGCCCGTTTGCGAAATACGATTCTCGAAATTACCTCCGCGGCTGCGCTTAGGGACGTGGATCCCAAAAGTTGGAGGAAGTTCCAGTTGCCGGCATCGGCCGATGAAACCCAAAGCGAGGAAAAAACGCCCGAAGAACAGTTCCAGGAATTTCGCACCGCATTCGCGGGCACGGAAAAAATCGAACAACTCGAACAGGTCTTGGCGGTTGCCTTGGGACCGTATGAACAACACGGTTTGATCGATAAACTGCCTCAAAAGCCGGGCGAAGGAAATCAGGACGAAATTCAAGTGCACTCCGTGGGGCAAGCCGAGCCTCTGCAAATCGTCAAAGTCGCCGACGTGCTTTTGGGCGACGGCACGGCAATCCGCGACAACCTCCGCAATCATCTCGATAACAAAGACATAGCCGACCGATTATTCGCCTGGCTGCGTCCCCAACTGGCCTCTACTTTTACCCTTAAAATCGACTCCAAACAAACCGCGCGGGCGATCCAAGACGCCGTCAATGCCGTGGAACCGGTAAAAGATTCGTACCTTGCCGGGGGCACCCTGGCCGAAGCCGGCAAACCACTGGAACCCGAACAGATCCAGTTGCTTAAGCTCGAATACGCCTCCATGCTGGCCGGGCGGCCCATGCATTACAAAATAATGCGGGCCGTGGCAATGACGGTCCTGATTTTTACGGCCTTCGTGCTATGCGGCGTGTATATGCGATACCGGCATGGGGGACCGTTGTCCGGAATGACGCGGCAGGTTGTCATGCTGCTGATCGCGGTCGGCACCGTGGCCCTGGCACGCTGGATATCCACCGATCGCTGGCGCGGTGAAATCCTGCCGCTTTTGTTGTTCGGCATGACCACGGCCATTGTTTATCGCCTGGAATTCGCCCTGCTTTTAACCGGCGTGTTGTCGTTGATAATCGTGATGGCCCTGGGCCAAGGCCTGCCGGAAATGCTCTTGTTGACGGGCGTGTCCGCTACGGCCATCGTGAATTTGGGCCGTATCCGCACGCGCAGCAAACTGATTTTCGTGGGTTTGTTTTCCGGGATAGTGGCCTTTTTGATGAGCGTCGGCCTGGGTTTGATCGACGACCAGCCTTTCGATTTGATCTTGCTGTCGCATTCCGCGATTGTCGGCCTTTGGACCCTGACCGCGGGATTTGTGATGACCGGACTCTTGCCCTTTATCGAACACATGTTCGGGATTCTCACCGATCTCAGTCTCCTGGAACTGGGCGACGTATCGCATCCGCTCCTGCAAGAAATGGTCCGCCGCGCGCCGAGCACCTACAACCATTCCGTCACCGTGGGTTCCATAGCCGAGGCGGCCGCCGATACAATCGGCGCCCGGGGCCTGTTGTGCCGAGTGGGGGCCTATTTCCACGACATAGGAAAGATGCTCAAACCGGGTTACTTTATCGAAAATCAAGGCCCGGATGAAGATAACCGCCACGAATCGCTGGTCCCGGCCATGAGCACCCTGGTGATTATCGCCCATATCAAGGACGGGTCCGACTTGGCGCGGCAACATCACCTGCCGCAACCGATCATCGACATGATCGCCCAACATCACGGCACCACGCTGGTGGAATACTTTTTCGACCGCGCGCAGCAACAATCCGACCCCAACAACGGCGAAGTGGACGAAAGCAGTTTCCGCTATCCAGGCCCCAAACCCCAAACCAAGGAAGCGGCGGTGCTCATGCTGGCCGACGCCGTGGAAAGCGCCAGCCGAACGCTGGTCGATCCGGCCCCGGCGCGCATCGAAAGCCTGGTCCGCGAACTGGCCGAACACCGCCTAGACGACGGGCAGTTCGACGAAAGCGGACTGACGCTTCGCGAACTTCGGGCCATCGAACGCAGCCTGGTCATGTCGCTGACTTCGATCTACCACGGCCGGATCAAGTATCCCGAACAGAAAACAGCGTAAGGGCAAAAGGATGCGGGATGAAGGATGAAGGAAACCGTTTGCGGTTTCGCGCTGCTTAATACTTACCGTTTACTGTCCACAGCGCTCGCCTTTGGCTCGCGGCTAAACAATAATTTACTTATTACCATCCGCTGTGCTCTCCATCACCATCACCAACGCCCAGTCGCAATTGCCCGTCGATAAAAAACGGCTGCGCCGGGCCGTGCGCATGATTTTAAAGGCCGAGTCGATAGAACGGGCGACAATCGAAGTGGCCGTGGTGGACGATCGGACGATTGCCGAATTGCACCAACGATATCTCGACGATCCCAGCCCGACCGACGTGTTGAGTTTCGTGCTGGAACGGTCGCCAAAATATATAGAAGGCGAGATTGTCGTCAGCGCCGACACGGCCGCCGCCTCGGCCCCGAATTACAACTGGACTGCCGGGGATGAACTTCTGCTTTATGTAATCCACGGCACATTGCACCTGGTCGGTTACGACGATACCACGCCCAAAAAACGCTCAAAAATGAGGGGAAAAGAAGGGGAATATCTCACCCGCTTCGGATTGCATTATCACAAATAAATTTATTGATCCCCAATATTTTAATTGTTGAACAGGACTACTCACTATGAACAGGCGTGTAATCGGCATGTTTGGACTCCTGGCCATGACTTTTACGTATGCCTATGGGCAAACGTCCCAATCCGAGGACGACACACTCCTGGAAGAGAGAATCGGACCGGCTCCGACTTCAGTTAAAGAAATAGTCT
>JBEKZY010000273.1:0-6821 GCA_049509395.1 Thermoguttaceae bacterium
AAGCTTGTTGTTTACGCGAACCGCGAATTGGAGCAAGCCCAGGAGAAAATGCAGGATATACAGAAGGAGTGAAAAAAGCACGGTCATGGCTTTGATACCTTTTCCAAAAAGGAAAACGCTGCCTCTAATTTTTGTTAAATGATGGACGCCGGCAGAGCAATCCGAATGCGAGTGTCGCCGCAACCAAGGCCGCTGAAGAAGGTTCGGGCACGGGCAAAGACTGGGCGAACATCCACTGATACACGGTTTGGCCCTTGGAGTTTTTGTAGGTCGAACCGTCATAGAAATTACTCCAGCCCCCATGACCGACGCCGTCCAATCGAGTGTATTCCATGTTTCCACCGGCGGCCTCGATCGCATCGAACATTTCATCGGTATCACTGACCGGAACGGTTGTGTCTGCTACGCCGTGGTATGCCCAAATGGGAATATCCTTGATAATCGACGCGGTAGATATGTCTCCGCCTCCTGAAAGTGGAGCCGCAGCAGCAAACGTGTTTGGATAATGGGCAATAAAATCAAATGTGCCGAATCCACCCATCGACAAACCGGTTCTGTATAGACGGCTGGTATCCACTTGGTATGTGGATATCAATGAATTTAGGATGTCCATCGCCAGGCTCTGACCGACATAATCCGGGTCTTGCGGGCCGTAATCCTGCCAGCCCCATACTGTCTGGGGAACCAAGAGGAATGCCTTGTATTGCGCGCCAAGGTAGCCTTGCGAGGCGCTGTATATTCCGTCAATGAATTTTGCCGAGGGGGCGACGTTGTCGGTGCCGCTTTCACCTGATCCGTGCAGGAACATAATTAAAGGAAATGACGCACCAGGAGTATTGTATCCCGGCGGAAGATAGAGCCGGTAAGGCATGCTGTGGCCTTGCCCGTCGTTATAGTGCAAGTCGCCGGTCGAGAGACTCACATCGATGGCAACCGCCGTCTTCCCAAGCGGAATAAAAGCGATGGCCCCTGCCATGATCAAAACAAAGCATGGATACAGAAGGCGTGAAAACAGTGGAGCCATGGCATTGAAACCTTCTTCAAAAAGAAAAACGCTGCCTCTTATTATTGGGAGGATGGGGACTTATGCCACAAACCACTTGAGGCCCATTTTACAGAGTTGAATCATGCTTGTCAACTATTCTGGGTATAAAATAATTCACTAGGTATACTAGTAATTCCTGGGCGGGAAAATATAATAATAATTAACTATCTCGGGCAAATCCTATTATAAGGAGCCGATCGATGTGGTTTTCAGCGGCACAGCGGTGGGTCGGTGGGATGAGTCGAAAAAAAAGGGCTACAAATCATTTCACTCGAAATTTATTATCGAGGCGTTTGGGTTTTGAGCCGCTGGAAGATCGGCGGCTACTGACGATCGGCATCGGCGATTTCGTGTGGAAAGACTCAAACGCCAATGGGTTGCAGGATCTTGCCGAGCCCGGCCTGGCTGGTGCGGGCGTCGAACTTTACTCATCCGCCGACGCCACGGTCGGAAATGCCGACGACGTGCTTATCGCCCAGGCAGTCACCGATGCGACAGGTCACTATTATTTCGACGGTCTTTCCAGCGGCGTAAACTACTATCTTACTTTCCGCCTACCCAGCGGTTACAGTTTCACCTTGCAGCATGCGGGCAGCGACAACACACTGGACAGCGACGCCAACGCCGCCGGCGCCACGGCTCTGGTCACTTTATCACCGGACGAAAACAACCTTAGCATCGACGCAGGCGTAAAGGGTTCCGCACCGAGTTTTGGTTGGGCGCTTCACGACGGCGGTGCTAAGGATGAAGTCGGCCGCTCGGTATCCTCGGATGCGCAGGGAAATGTTTATGTGGCGGGGACCTTTTCCGGAACGGCTGACTTTGATCCAGGGCCCGGAGTTTACAACTTAACGCCTGTCGGCGGCACAAATGTTTTTGCGGCCAAATATTCATCCTCCGGCGCTTTACTGTGGGCGAGGAGTTTTGGCGGAGGCGGTTTCGATTCACGTTGCCAAATCGCTTTGGACAAGGCAGGCAACGTATTTGTAACCGGCTCGTTCAGCGGCGCCGCGGATTTTGACCCCGGAGTCGGGAACTTCCCTCTTAGCAGTGCGGGAGGTTACGATATCTTTGTATCAAAACTGGATTCCGCGGGGAACTTGCTGTGGGCAAGGAGTATGGGGGGGCCGAAAGATGATTTTGGACTAGCCCTTGCCGTAAGTAATGACGGAAGCGTCTATACCACGGGTTCTTTCCAAGACACGGCCGACTTCGATCCCGGAACCGGCACATTCAATTTGACGAGCCAGACTGATATCGGCTATTCGGACATCTTTATTTCCAAGTTGGATGCCAACGGCAATTTTGTCTGGGCGAAGCAGATGGGAGGCTATGGAGATGATTATGGAAATTCGATTGCGGTGGGCGGCGACGGGTCGGTTTACACCACGGGTTCATTCCAGTACGAAGCCGATTTCGATCCCGGGGATGGAACGTTCTATCTGAACAGTGCGGGAGGATCGGACATCTTCGTTTCCAAGCTGGACGCGGGCGGAAATTTCGTTTGGGCGCGGCAAATGGGAGGCGCGGAATTCGATAGCGCCAATTCCATCGCTTTGGGCAGCGATGGAAGCGTATATACAACTGGATATTTTCGTGTAACGGCGGACTTTGACCCCGGTAATGCCGCATACAATTTGACCTCCGCGGGGAGCAGGGACATCTTCATTTCCAAGCTCAGCGCCGCGGGGAATTTCGTCTGGGCAAAGAGAATAGGAAGCACTTCCACGGATACGGCCTACTCCATAGCCGTGGATAATTTTGGAGGCGTATACACCACCGGTTATTTCCAAGGCACGGTCGACTTCGATCCGGGAAGCGGAACGTTCAATCTCGGCAATGCAGGAGGCGAGGACATCTTCGTTTTGAAGCTCGATGAGGCGGGTAACTTCATCTGGGCGAAGCGGATGGGGGGAACGCTCTATGACGCCGGCTACTCGGTAGCAACCAGAAGCAACACGAGCGTCTTCATCACGGGTTATTTCCAGGGCACGGTTGACTTTGATCCGGGCTCGGGCGTGACCAACCTGACTAGTTCGGGAGGCGCCGACGTTTTTGCGACGGCATTAATTTTTCAGCCTCCCACGGACATTCAGTTGTCTTCCGCCACAGTGCCGGAACATGCGCCGGTAGGCACACTCGTGGGATTACTGTCCAGTACCGATGTTGATCTCTCTACCCACATTTACAGTTTTGTATCCGGTGAAGGCGCGGACGACAATGGCCGCTTTATAATCGTCGGCAACCAACTCGAGACCAATGCCAGTCTCGATTATGAAACCCAATCCACATACTCAATTCGCATTAGCTCCAGGAACTCCTCCGGGGCAAGTTGTGTGAAGTCCTTCATAATCTCGGCTACCGATACCGCGGAAATGTCTATCGGGGGTCGCGTCTGGATGGATGCGAACGAAAATGGCATCCAGGATGCGGGGGAGGAGGGGATCGGAGGAGCAGACGTAAAACTCTACTACTCGACCGATGGAACTATTGGCAACGCCGACGACCGGCTAATGGGCGAAACCTTCACTGATGCCCAGGGAAAATATATCTTTCACCAAGTTTCCTATGGAATGAATTATTACCTGGTGTTCCTGCCGCCAGTCCAGTATTATGCTTTTACGCTGCAGGATATCGGCGGCGACGATAACTTGGATAGCGATGCAAATGCATTGGGATATACCGGCTTGTTTACCTTAAGCGCGGGTCAACAGGATGATACCCGGGACGCAGGTTTGATGGGCTCGCCGCTGGAGAACGGCTGGGCAAACGGCATCGGGGGGATAAACTCTGAAAAGAGTCAGGCAGTAGCAACCGATGCCCAAGGGAACGTCTATGTGACAGGGTACTTTCAAGGAACGGTCGACTTTGATCCCGGCCCGGGGATATATAATCTTATCGGTATGGGCGGCAATGACATTTTTGTAGCCAAGTATTCACCCACGGGAACACTGTTATGGGCAAAGAGCATGGGGGGTACGGGTAATGATTTGGGTACTTCGCTAGCCGTCTCCAGTGATGGAATTGTTTATATCACAGGATCCTTTTACGGCACTGCCGATTTCGATCCCGGGCCCGGAACGTTCAATATGACCAGCGCGGGCAATTACGACATCTTCGTAGCTATGCTCGACCTCTACGATGGCTCGTTCTTCTATGCGTGGCAAATGGGAGGAACCGGCATGGATCAGGGTTCATCCATTGCATTGGGAAGCGACGGAAGCATAGTAACAACGGGTTATTTTTCCGGCACCGCCAACTTTGACCCCTGGGGGGGAACATACAATTTAACCAGTGTGGGCGGCACCAACGCCTACGTTCTCAAGTTGGACGCTAATTGGAACCTCGCATGGGCAAAGTGTCTGGGGGGGACCAGCTCGACCCTAGCCCTCTGCGTTGCAGTGGGGAGCGACGGGAGTGTATTGACGACAGGGTATTTCACCGGCACCGCCGATTTCGATCCCGGGTCCGGAATATATAATCTGACCTCGATGGGCGATTTCGATATATATGTTTCCAAGCTGGACTCCGCAGGCAATTTTGTCTGGGCGCGGCGGATGGGGGGATATGCTCGAGATTATGGCCTGTCTCTTGCCCTGGAGAGCGATGGAAGCGTGCTTTCGACGGGTTATTTCTCCAGCGTCGCCGACTTCGATCCCGGGATCGGAACATACAATTTGACCAGCGCGGGAAATGCGGACATCTACATTTCCAAGCTAGACAGCGCGGGTAACTTCGTCTGGGCGAAGCAAATGGGAGGCGTTGGGATTGACAATGGAAATTCTATCGCCGTGAGTAGCGACGGGATCATCTACACCACGGGTCTTTTTTCCGGCACGGTTGATTTCGACCCCGGGGCCGGAACGTTTAATCTGACCTCTGCGGGAAATGCGGACATCTTCATCTCCAAGCTGGACGACTCGGGCAACTTCATCGGCGCCTGGCGTTTGGGAGGCACAGGCTCTGATAATGGCATCTCTATTATCCCGGGGAGCCAAGGGAGCGTTATAACTACGGGAATTTTCGCCGGCGTGGTCGATTTCAATTTCGGACCGCAACAATCTTTCCTTACTAGTGCGGGCGGTTCGGATGTTTATGTTGCCGAGTACTACTTAAATTCTCCCACTGATATTCAGTTATCATCAAACACTGTCCAAGAAAACCTACCGGTTGACTCCTTGGTCGGCGCGCTTTCCACCGCCGACCCGGATCCGGGAGAGGCTTTTACCTATGCGCTTGTTCCCGGCAAGGGCGACGCGGACAACGGGTTGTTCATTATCGAGGGCGATCAACTGAAGACCAATGCAATTTTCGATTATGAAACAAAATCAAGTTACTCGATTCGCGTGCGGACCACTGATTGCGGCGGTCAAGAGTTCGAGAAAACCTTTAGCATCACGATTGTCGATCAAAATGATCCTCCGACTACCCGTATCTGGGACGGGGGCGGGGGCGATAATCTGTGGATGGATCCGCAAAATTGGCTCGGCGACGCCGCACCCTTGCCCGGCGACAATCTGCTCTTCCCCACCGATGCCGCCCAAAAAGAAAGCGTCAACAACTATGCCCCCCAAACTGCCTTCCAATCGATCATCTTTATAGGCTCAGGCTACCAACTCTCTGGAAACGCAGTGCTGTTCACCTCGGGCATTATCGATTCCATCTCCGATATTTCTGACAACACCATAGCCTTCTCAACGATTACTCTCTACACCTCGCAAACCTTCGATAATCTAAATGATCAAGGGAAACTCGTTGTGCAATCGAATATCAACCTTGGCAATTCCATGTTGAAAGTTGACGGCAGCGGCAATACGCGGATCGAGGGTGACATTAGCGGCAACGCAGGGATTATGAAAATCGGCGACGGCGAATTAACATTGACCGGGATAAACACCTATAGCGGCGATACCACAGTCGCGGAGGGAGAACTATATACGGGTCGAATTGGAACAAACGGCCAACCCGCGTCGAAGGTTGAAGTACAAACGAATACCAAACTTCAGGCCGACAGTATCACCACCGGAACATTGACCATCGGCGCGGGCGCTACATTAACCATTGCCCCCATCCCCGGCGGCCCGCTTGCAGCAAATAGCGCCCTAACGCCCCTTGCCGCCGATGCTTTACCGCCAACCGTTGCTCAGCCAACCACTGCCGACACAATTGCACCGTCCGCATCGACCGATACAACCACGATCGCGCCGGAACCGCTTGCCGCAAGCACGGTCATCGCAGCGCCGACTCCAGCATCTAGCGAGGCGGCGTCAGTGCCGGCACCGTCCGATAGTTTATCAAATACCGTCTTTGATGCGGTTGCCGCGCCTGCAGAAATTATTGCCGATACAGCCCTGCCCGTGGGTTTAGTGGAATCTACCCCGGTGAAACTGATCGACACGGCTATCAATCGCCTCCCATCGCAATCGCCTATTTATTCCCGGCTCGATTCGACGGCATTGAATAAGGTCATCGAAGGCGGGCAGGAACAATATCTTGCCACAAGAAATGGAAATATTGCGAGTAAATCGATACTTGATTCATTGAGCGACGAATTGCCGTCAAATATGAGCAAGTATGCAAAGCATTCCGGAACCCCAGCCTTAAACAGCCGGCAAGCCCATATTGCTGCATTACAGACAGTCGTGCAAAATTCCCCCTGGAATGATGCCTACGCCGAGGTGGATTTCGACATCGCCCAACAAGTTCGCGCCGGAAAGAAACACGCTAAGCAGATAGAAAAAGCAGTTGATGCTATTGTAGCGGAAGAAGACGCCGT
>JBEKZY010000274.1:0-6821 GCA_049509395.1 Thermoguttaceae bacterium
TCATCAACCTGCGGCGCAATGAAGCGGCGCGATATTTGAATATCTTCGAGCTCATGTACACGATGCCGGACTCGAGCGCCGAACTACAGGCCGTAAAGGCCGAGGCAAAGAGCCATGGCGGCGGCGTGCTGCTTCGCATGCGGAAGTTAAACCGGATTGCCGTGTTGGCCATGATACGCCACAATCCGTTCTTTAAGTTTTACGTCCATCTGCCGTTGCAGTTTGTGTTCTTGTATGATTTTCACGTTCTTAATCTTTTGGAAGCCTGGCAAACCAAATACGGCCGATATGCCCGGGTCTGGTTCCAGGCGTTAGGGAAATTCGAGGCCCTTTCTTCGCTGGCGGCCGTAGCCCACGATCATCCGCAATGGGCGATGCCCGAGGTCGCTCATTCGGCCGAGCGCTTTCAGGCCCGCAAATTGGGCCATCCGCTCTTGCCTTGCCAGGCGCGCGTGGACAACGACGTGGAGGTCGGGCCGGCCGGTTCATGCCTCCTGGTCACCGGATCGAACATGTCCGGCAAAAGCACCCTGCTTAGGGCTATCGGCGTGAATGCAATCCTCGCACAGGCAGGCGCCCCGGTGTGTGCCGAGCGATTGTCTATGCCGCCGCTCGTTCCGGCAACCAGCATGCGAATCCACGATTCGCTGGAAGACGGCGTGTCGTACTATATGGCCCAGTTGATGCGATTGAAAGAAATCGTGGACCTTGCCCGCGACCCAGAAAAGCGAAACAACCGCACGCTTTTGTACCTTCTTGACGAAATCCTTTTAGGCACGAATTCCAAGGAACGGCATATAGCCGTGGTGCGAGTGCTGCACTACCTGGTCCAGCGCGAGGCAATCGGGGCGGTTTCGACGCATGATTTGGACCTGGCCGCCAGCCAGCCGCTTTCCGACGTCTGCCGCTGCGTGCATTTTCAAGAGACATTGCACGATCATCAGGCCGAACATCCCATGACGTTCGACTACATATTGCACCCCGGTGTGGCGACCACGACCAACGCCCTGAAACTGCTTAAGATCGTGGGCCTTGGCGAAAATGGTGCATCGCAGTGAGGTCAATGGGTTCGTAAAAAGAATCTTTCTTGGGCTGAGTCGATTATGTCTCTGCCGCAACTGTCGGGGGGTTTTCCAACAATCTTGTCAGATGCGGGTTGACATGTAATGCAAGACGCCTTAGAATTAAGGCATTCTGCCTTATAGATAATGGGCCGAGTCATGCCAAGTCACACAAAAGCTGTTACCGAAACGGAATTTGCGATCCTAAACGTGCTTTGGGACCTCGGACCGACCACCGTCCGCGGGATCGTAGAGGCCATCTACCGAAAGCATACTCATTCACTGCACGCCAGCGTGAAGAGTCTGCTGGAGCGACTTGCCGACAAGGGTTTTATCGTCTGCCGGCAGCAAGGGGGCATCCATTTCTTCTTGGCCGCCGTGGAACGAGAGACCTTCGTGGCCCAACAGCTCCAATTGCTCGCCGACAGTAACTTCGGTGGTTCGCTGACTCCCTTGCTGAATACACTCGTTGACAACGTAAAGCTTTGCCGCAAGGACCGAGAAGCGATCCGCAGAATTATCGAGAAAATCGATTGATTGCGGAGAAACGGGGTGTCGAATGTTGAATGCACTTGTGTGGAATCTGCTGCTGACCGCGGGAATGGCGATTGTGCTCGCCGCGCTGTGTCGTTTGCCTTCGCTGCGCAGACGGCCGGCGATGAGATACTGGCTCTGGCTGCTGCTGCTTGCCAAGCTCGTAACGCCGCCGCTGATTGCCGTGCCGCTGTTGCCTGCGGTTGCAGGCGGTGATGACGTGGCCGCAATTGCAGTTCCGACAAGCAAGCCGATGGAGTATCGCGAGTCGGCTTTGGACCAGCGTAGGCGGGCAAAATCCGCCGACGACGATACGCCTTTCGCCCGGGCTGGCCGCGGCGCGATGGGAGTTGCCTCCGGAGAACTCGGAAACCGGGCGCAGGCGGTGTTTTTTGGAGGGCTGTTCGCGGTCTCGTTGATCGGGACATGCGTGCTATTGACGGTTCACGGAGCGCATGGAGCGAAATTATATCGGTGGCTTAGACGAGCCGGAACGGAAAACATCCTGCTGGCGGAAGCCTGCGCCGACGTGGCGTTGCGCCTGGAGATTCGCGGCGTCGTGCGAAGCTGTGTCGTTGATACGCGAACGACGCCTCTGCTGTGGGGATGGCATCGACCGATGGTGGTGATGCCTCGCCAACTCATTAGCGACCTCAGCCCGCAACAACTGCGCAGCATTGTCGCCCACGAGCTCGCCCACTTCTTGCGGCGCGACCATTGGGCGAACTTATTCGTATTCATTGTAAAGGCGCTGCTGTGGTGGAATCCCGTGGTATGGTGGGCAGATCGCGAGTTGCGCTCTGCGCAAGAACTCTGTTGCGACGCCATCGCCATCGACTACTGCAATACGGATCGCCGCGGTTATGCCAAAACACTTCTCAAAGCTCTGGACTTCATCCAGATGGAGCCATTGGCGCCTCGTGCACTGGCTCTGGGGATTGGGTCCAGGGGGTCAATTCTAAGGAGATTTGAAATGATCGGTGAGACACGACTTTCCTACCAACTGTCACGATGGACATTTCTGGCGCTGCTGGTTTTGGCGATTCCCCTGGTCTGCATTCCCGTGCGTGGACAGGAGAAAGGGCCTGCGGCGCCCTCAACGCCGGCCGCTTCTGATGCCGGCGCCGCGAAGACCGCCGCGGATGCCAAAGACAAAAATGAGGGAACAGCCGAAGCAAAGCCGGCGAAGACCGGTGCTGGCGCCGATACGCAGCCGATCGATCCCAAGATCAAGGAACTTGGCGACGCCGCCCGCAAAAGAATAAGCACCTGGTCCGACGAGGAAACTCTGATACTCAAGGATGGCCAGACAGGCCGGATGAAGGTCAAGAAGAACATTACTCCAGCGGCGGAGATATTGATTACACCGCACTTCGTGGAGAACGGGACGAAGTTTGACCTGGAGGGCGTCGACGCAATAGGGCAAGCCATCGAAGGAACAAAAACAGACTCAGGGGTAATTCATAATGCCCAAGCATCAAGGATGGGTTTGGGTAAAACCTTCCTTGTGGACGGCGAAAATATTTTTGCCAAAATCCAGTTGCAATCGACGCGCCGGGATGACAACAGCGTTGCCGTTGAAGTCAAGGCGTTTTTCACCCGCTTGCCCACCTCAGAAGAGATGGAAGCCATGCTCCAGACCGAGGGCAAGGATGGACAGTTGCAGTTGAATTTTCAAAAAATCAGCCCTTTGGTGATGCAATATAAACTGAGAACGGGCCGCTACCCCAAGGATTTGGCGGATCTGAAACAACCACTGCCGAAGGACGTCTACAGTCCGACTGGTGAGGATTATCATTACGAAGCCCAGCGAAATAGATTCATTCTCAGCAGTTGCGGAAAAGACGGGATCTACGGAAACGATGATGATGAAATCTTGATTGTTTACAGCGGCGGAATGACTTCAGGTCAGCGCCATGAGTTGTATCCGCTCGAGGAAGAAAAAAACGCTGCGGCACAAACGGAAACGGTGCTGGGTGAACGTCCCCGGGGCAACTGTTCGATCAGCGGCAAAGTCGTCTCGGCGGCGACCGGCGAGCCTATCGAGCATGCAAGGATGTACTTGCACTACGGCATTACCCATGGTTCGATCTTCATAAACACCGCCAGCGACGGCACTTTCACATTCAAGGATATTCCCAAGGGGCCATATTCGTTACAGGAGTGTGGTACGGCCGGATACCAGTATGTCGCCTACAATCCCGACGGCAAACCCCTCCCATATCCGTCATTTTCGCTTGAAGACGGCGAGCACCGCTCGGGTATCGTGCTGAAGGCCGAGCGAGCCTGTCGTATTTCCGGCAAAATCCTGGACGAAAATGGGAAGAGACCGGAAAACATCGATACTTTGACCGTGTTGGCCTGGTTTGAGAAAAAAGACGGAAAGGTATATGAATCCGAGCAAGCGCGTGTCAATCAAGCAGATGGTTCATACTCGATTGACGGCCTTGGCAGTCAGCCGGTTTACGTTATGGCAATTAACTGGCGAGCGGCGAGAGAAGGGAATGCCTACCCGCCAATTTACTATCCCGGGACTTTTTCCCGAAGTGAGGCAAAACAGATCACTTTCGACAAAGAACAACGTATCGATAACATTAATATCACACTGCAAAAAGAAGGCGGTTTCATTCTCGAGGGAACCGTGCGCGACGAGGCCGGAGAACCCGTGCCCGAAGCATTTATCGTAGTGCATCGGCGCGACATGCTCTTCGACTTCGTTACAGCCTACACCGACGAACAAGGGCATTGTCAAATCCAGGGCTTGGGCGACGGTGAGTTTCTGGTTCACGTAGATGCCGTTCACCGTGGATTTGTGAGAATGCGCACCCCTCTTGATCTTGATAAGACCAGCAAGAAAACGCAACTCAACTTCACCTTGAATCGTGGGGTCTTAATTTCAGGCAAGTTCGTGGACGAAAAGGGCAATGACTGGCGGATCGGTACAAGCTATGGTTTCGCCAATATCAGCAAAGATGATCTCGGCAATGATCAGCAGAAATCCGATTCAGGCTTCAGCCTCACAAATTTCCGCAACAAACACAGGCCCAAGGATGCCTTAGAAAGTTCCGGCGGTTCTTTTGCGCTTGGCGAAGGCGGTTACGAGGATGGCGAAATGATCTTCCCGACGACAAGCACATTTGTAATTCAGGGCATGATGCCGGGGCAAACAAAGATTGGTTTTTCCCCAAACAAAGAGGGCCAGAAAGTTGCGAAAATCCTCTATAACGGCCGGGACATCATGGAATCGGGCATCGAAACCAAGCCCGGCCAGGAGATTAAGGACGTCACCATCGTGATTGGAAAGGAGTAGTAGGCTATCAAAACAACGCATCATTTTGACGCGCGTTTACGTGATGTTTCCAGTATCCGATGGAGACTCCTAGGATTAATGCCGTAAGTGCTTTTAGTGATGAGGATCTCCGCAGTGAGGTTGTTGGGATTTGAACCCAAGACCTACGGATTAAGTGCTGGGCGATGTAAGCCACCGACTCCGGCACGCCCTGTTTGGCCAACTCCAGGGCGCCAATCGCCGTGGCGACAGTGAATGCGGCAGGCGTGGCGCCCGGCGCTACAATATTAAAATTGCATCGCAACCATCTTTCTTCAGAACCGGTCACTTCAGATTAATTGAGGCGCTATAATCAATATAAACCTTTTTAAAACAACCTTATTGTACGTACTATGGGGGTATCTGCCGCCTGATACTGGGCAACAAATAAGATTGAAATTGCGTTTTTTTCCCGAAATGAATAAAATGAAGCTTTAATCAGCAATATCAACGGTCCTCGAAATGGTCTGCATCTGAGTGGGTGTTTTATCCCCAGTCAATCCTTTGAACAATTCCGAAGGGAGTTGTGAAGTGCGTAGGTTTCTCATTTTTTTTCTGATTGCTTTGGTTATCGTTGATATTTGGTCACTCGTGCTGATGGTGGATTACGCAGGTTGGAAATTCTTCCTTTGCCAATTCTTCGGAACGGCGATACTCGGGTTGGCGGTGATTTGCTACACATCATTTCGATACGGATCTCTTATCAGTAATAACATCGAACAAAACATCCTCGACGACACGGGGATGGATAAACTTTTACTCTTGTTTGCGGGGGGACTGCTCATTCTGCCGGGATTTTTTACAGATATTTTAGGGCTGGCTCTTTTACTGAGGTTTGTCCGCAGATTAGTCTTAATAATTCTAACCATGCTGTAATCTTCCCTGTTCGCGGATGGCACGGAATTGCGGCCGCTAGATGTATGAGTGCAAAAGGCAGGATTTTACCTAAGGGAATTGCTGTAACCTGAGCGTAGGCCACGACCACTATTGCCAGGGTGGCATCCAGAATGACCAAAAAAGATACGATATTGGAATGATCTTCTCAAGGTGACTGATCGTCTTGGCCAAGCGGACCAGTTCCGTGGTCTTACCGAAGATTGCCGCAGTGAGGTTGTTGGGATTTGAACCCAAGACCTACGGATTAAAAGTCCGTTGCTCTACCAGGCTGAGCTACAACCCCAAGTCTTTATTATATAAGTAGTTGTGTCAATCTTTTTATTTCCCTTTTTAGCTTATTGACACCCATTCTGACACCTGCTAAGCTATTGGTATGGTAAACGGTATTTATGCCGTAAAATGACACTCGCCCATAGGACCGGGCGGGCGTCTGACACCACTCCTGACACAGTAACAAAGGAGCAATTTGAATGGTTCATTCTACCCGGAAGAAAGCCATCTGCAAGCCGCCCAAGCCCTATACCGATTTTCCTCTTTTTGCCCACGCCACTAAAAGGTGGGCAAAAAAGATAAAGGGCAAACTCTACTACTTCGGGCCGTGGGATGATCCTTCGGGCGCACTGGAAAAATTCAAAGCCCAGCGGGAAGCCCTCTATAGTCGTGTGACACCTCGTTTGACACCCGGCGAACTCACGATCCGCCATCTTGTCAATACTTTCCTCACGGCTAAGAAGGCCCGAACAGAAAGTGGAGAATTGACCATACGGAGTTGGAAGGATTATCACGCCACTTGTGAGCGGATTGTGCAATTTTTCGGACGCCAACGGCTTGTGGAGGATATTGGGCCAAGGGATTTTGATAGCTTCCGCTCCAAGCTGGCAAAGTTATGGGGGCCGACCACGTTGGGAAACGAGATTCGACGGGTGCGGGTGATATTTAACTTTGCTTTCAAGCATGACCTCCTGGACCGTCCGGTCAAGTTCGGGGAATTCACACCGCCA
>JBEKZY010000275.1:0-6756 GCA_049509395.1 Thermoguttaceae bacterium
GGGACAGAACGACTTGCCGCAATCCAAGTCCATTACATTGTAGTCGATCTTGGCCTGGATGTTGCCGGTTTGGAAAAAGGGCGGCGACTGATGCGGCGGCAGAGCCATTTTTGCGGCCAAAAAAACCGGCGTCACATCGCCCGACACCGCGTCTTCGCCTTCCGTGAAAAACCGTGTGTAATACAGCTTGGCGCCCCACTGGCACTGGGCCGACGATCCGACTCCGACTCTGAATCCCGGCGTGAAATCGTATTCGATGTTCCTAAACTCGACATATTGATCCGTCGTCGACGCGTTCGTGTTCAGCGTCCAATCCACAGGTTCTGTCGCTTGCCAATACAAGAAATCGCCGAAGAACTCCAGGGCAAAAGCTCTCGAGCCCGCAAACAACAGACAACAGATTAAAAACCAACGGAAATTCCGCATGTAAGACCCTGTAAAGTCAAATCGCCGTGCATGGGCAATTGCTGAAACGTAGTCATGCGCTGCTGATTCGCCCACCATTGCAGTTCGTAACCTACTCGTCCGGTGATCATGACGCATCCCTCGCGTTCCCACTCAAGACCGAGAAAGTATCTAAGCACCGGCGTCCCGAGGCATGAATCTTTCATGCTTGTCGTGAACGCTCCGTACACGCCCCAAGGAACCTGCTGATCGGTTCTCGTGTAGGCGTCGTTGACGTTCCACTGGCCGAACAGTAGATCGCCCGAGAACGAACCGACAAGGCTCAGACTGCGACATCTAGGCATTACCCATGCCCCGCTGATGCCGAAACTCGGCCCGATCCCCCAAAAATCATGCGTAACGTTCTCCTCAGCGCTTAGGCCGAGCCACTGGTCGGCAAGATCCAGTGTCGCTTTTTGCTGGATAACCGCCGTTTTTATGCCCAACGAAGGACGAAGCCAAGCCGACTGGCCGACGGCGAATTTTCGACCCGCCTCCAGGTCGATGGTATTGTAGGTCAGGTTCCAGTCGAGCCAACCCTGGAGGTAAAAATACGTGTCGCCGCTTACGAATCCGCTGAAAAACTCCGGAATCACCAGGGAAGACCCGCTTGCAACCTCCGCGTCGCGCGAGGTGCGGAAATAGGTCCAATATAATTTCACATCCCACGACTGCTCGTCGGCTTGATGCCCGAATCCGAGCCGGAAACCCGGACTCCAATCGAACGGGACGTTCTCGACCGCGAACGAAGACGACGTGACCGAGTTTGACCAAACCGTCGAGGCCTGTTCCGAGGCATGCCAATAGAGCATGTCGCAGAACGGAGTCACCCCTTGGGCGAATGCCGTCGAGCAGCACGCCAACACAGCCAGCGATAATGTCAAACGCGTAAACAGCAACATCGTTTAGTTATGTTAGTAGCTGATGCACAACTCCAAAAAACCGCCTTGCAGACTCGTCAAATTATTCATTCGCCCCATGTTGTAGGAATAAAGCTGCATCTGATTGAGCCATATTTGCGACTCGTATCCCAAGCGGACCGTGCTGGTGGTCCTGCAGAAATACTGTTCCCACTCGAAGCCCACGACGCCCCGCAGCATCGTCGCCGCCCCGGTTATGGGACTCATGTCGATCGCCACCGAGGTGTGCGACAAACCCACGCCGTTGTTGTCGTATTGCTCTTTGCACGTCCAGTGCCCGAGCATAATCGCGCCCGACGGAGTGCCGAAAAGCTTTAGCGTGTACCTTGGCCTGGTGCACAGCGGCATCGTTATCGTCGCGCCCAGCGAAGGCCCGATTCCCCAGAAATGCAAATCCAGATCCTCGGTTGCCGACGTGAAATTATAAGTATGCGTGACGTTGTTGACCGTGGTGTTGATCGGATCGCGCCAACTGGAATTCAGCGATTGGTTGATAATCGCGGCCTTGAGACCCAAGAACGGATGCAATTCCAGGTTCGCATCGATCACGTAATTGCGGCCGATCTCCAAATCGATCGAGTGATAATCGAAGTCCCACTGAATGCTCCCGTACCGGTAATGGGGGCCGAAATCCGAGCCATCAGTGTTGCCTACGTAGAAATTTCCCATAAAAGACGAGTATACTTCGCCCGACGCCTGGCTCGCCGCCGAAGTGCTGAAGTTCGTGTAGTACAAGGTCGCGTCGAAGCCGTCGTCCGGCCGGAGTCCGGCCCCGACACGAAAACCGGTCCTCCAATCGAACGGCGCATCCACCAGTGTCGCCGTGCCCACGTACGATCCCTGGTCACTCTTGGGCGTGATAATCTGCGCCCAGTTCTCATCGTAGCCTTCCCTGACTGTCCAAAACAGCGCGTCCGCAAAGAAATACCCGCACCCCTTCGACGTATTTCCCGCTACGCAAGTCGGGCAGCACGTGCCGGTACATTCACCCAAACGATTCTCAGGCGTGACCGCGGCGTAAGGTAGATTCTCGTCGATATTCCCTGTCGAAACCGGACCGGTCGTCTCAGCAAATGGCTCGCCGCGCAACGGCTGGGCAAGAATTGCCGCTAGAAGAAACATGCCCCATACGCACTCACGGCCCAAAAGGTGTATGCGGCCGAAACATCGTACGCATTCTTGGGCAATTCGTCTCGACATAGTAAACGCGCTAGCAACACAGAGCGATTATGACCCTGTTCCCGCATCCAGAAAAGACAACATCCGTAAGAGTCTGCTTTATCGGCATATCTTGCCCAGATAATCCAGTCAAAATGACTGCATAATCAAACATGCGCGTTGAAGAACACGGGCTTGAGATAGTCCGACTCGGTGTCGGACCGCCCAATTCCTGCCTCCAGAGCTACAGAGCGAAACGCCGGCAATAAAATGGAAAAATCAGGCGCTTTGGGTGCTTTGCCATCGAATCTCTCAACACTTCACGCCCCCGCCAAATCGTCCAGCCAGGTCTCGATCAAGGTCGATTGATTGGCATTGCGATCGATCTGCTGATCGGCATCCAGGCAGCGCTCCAATCGGGCGATCGTTTTTTCCACACCAGGAGGTTGCCGATTAAGGGCCTCGTCGATAAAGCGATCGGCCTCGGTGTTTTCCGTTTTAGGAGCGCCGTTGGCGGCGCGGAGCAGTTGGCGATAAAAATCGGCGGCAAAACCGATGACCTGGTGCAAACGCCGCCGCCTGGGCGCAGCGTCCTTGCCCGCCTCTTCAACGAATTTTGCCGTCAACCGGGCAAGCGAAACGCTATCCAGCCTTTCGGCGGCCAGGCGCTGATAGAGCGTATTGCGAAACTGCCAAAGCTCCGCATCGGCAAGTTCGACGGCCCGCTCGATGCTGCCCTCGCTGTGTTGGGCCAAACGCAGGCCTTCTGCCCCGTCTTCCACAATCTCTTGAGCCGATAAAAGTTGGGCCACCGCTTCGGCATCCAAGGGCTGAAAGCGGATCAGTTGGCAACGCGAACGAATCGTGGGCAACTGCTTGGCCGGGCTGGCGCCGATCAGGATCAATATCGATCGGGGCGGCGGCTCTTCCAGGGTCTTCAACAATGCGTTCGCGCCTTCGGCATTGAGATAATCGGCGTCGTCGATTACGGCGATCTTGCGCCCGCCCAGGTACGGCTTTAGGGCGATGTGATGGCAAAGCCCTTCCCTGCGCCGATGCTCCTTGTCGCCGATCAGAAGTTCCAGGGGAATGAACGACTTATCCTCGGGCTTGGAGACCAATTGGAAATCGGGATGCGTTCCGGCAATAACTTGGACGCAAGCCGGGCAATGTTCGCAAGGATCGAGCGCCTCTTCCGGATTGTTTTCGCACAACAAGGCCTGGGCGAATTTTATGGCAAAGCTGCGTTTGCCGATCCCCGGCGGCCCGGCGAATAAAAAACTGCTCGCCAACCGCCCCCGCCCCAGGGCCCGGCGAAATTGCTCCACAACCTTGTCATGCCCGATTATGCCGTGCCACATTGTAGGGAATAGTTTATAGGGAATAGGTTATAGGAAATAGTTTAGCCGCGACCCGAAGGGGAGCGGGTAAGTGGTTAGTGGTTAGTGGGCAGTGGACAGTGGGCGGTGCGAAATGGCAAGCGGTTTTGTATGTTTTATTCAGCATCCAGCATTCAGCACTCATCATTCTTATTCATTCCCCATCATTCATCCTTTTTTGCCCCTCGCTCCTCTAATACCTCCGTGTCTGCCTCTTGGATAATGGGTTGCGTGGCATTCTGGCTGGTCAATTTCACGCGGAAAGGGAAATGACCGGCGGTTTTTGTGCGAACATGGACACGATATGTCAGCGATACACCGGGCTGTACCTCCATTACCGGATTAAAGCTGACAGTTCGATGATCAATGTCAGGTTGGATGGAGCCCGGTCCGGTTGTGCCTAAGGGCACGGGTATCATCTCGTCTGGCACGATGGCCGTGACCGTAACTGCGCGATCGGCCGCGCCGGTATTGTTGACTACGCGGATTTCATAAGTCAACTCCTTGCCGGCGGTCACCGGATTATGCAAAGCGGCGACAGTCATTGTCAAGGCGCTCGAAGATTGGGACGTGTTAGGAGCGGTATTGCCGGGGCGATATTCGCCGGGCTGGTTTTGGTCAGTTTTTGCGCGGGCGGACCATGGCGTGCCACCAGAGGTTCCCCCGCCTAGCGTCGTGCCGCCCGGGATTCCCCCGCCTAGCGCAGCACCCCCGGGAGCAGTGCCGCCGGGCGTTGAGGCCCCGGACGCAGCGCCGCCCGCAGTAGGACGGATTTCCAAGTAGGCGGTATCCTCGGCTTGCGCCCCCTCGCTGCTGGAAACGCTAACCGTATTGCCCGCTTTAACGGCTGCTTTTACACATTCATACTGGACTTCGATTTGTGTGTAATTTCCGGGGGGTAATTGCGCTATAGCCCACACCAAGTTTCCCCCTTCCACTCGATAGTGATCCGTAGCCAACTTGGGAAGCAAGGCGGGATCGAAGTGATACGCTATTTTCAGATTGCTGAGCGGCCGATTGTTGGGATTTGTGATTCGGCTTGAAAAAGAGACAACATCGCCAACCGCGTGCTGCGGCGTCTTTGGACCGGATTGTTTGATGGTGACGGTCGGCATGCCCGCGGCAGTGGAAGGCGGCGGAACGGTCGTCGCCGTGCCCGGTCTATAACCGGGCTGAGTTTGCGATTTAGTACCGGGCGCAGGGCCCTGCGTCGCACCAGGCGCGGCGCGGGAAGGGAGTTGACCGCCGGACTGCGCTATGCCCGGGGGCGGAGTCGATTGCGCCGAGACCATCACGCAGGCTCGTTTGGTCGCCAAACTTTCTTTTTGACTAAGAACTTCGACCGTGTGGCAAAGATTGCCCGCTTGAGTAACGTGAAAAGTAAGGTCAAACTTGCTCCTTTTGCCGGCAGGCAGATCGCCCAATGGGTATTCGATTGGAGATTTAATTGCTTTTTGATCTTTCGGATCCAGAAACTCCAATCCCGGATCGAAGTGATCTTTGACTAACAGATTATTTAGATTGATGTGACCTCGATTGGTAATCACAATATTAAAAATGGCTTCGCTGCCGATGGCCGCCACCCTAGGCCCGAGAACTTGAAGGTCGATTAAAGAAGGCGTTGACGCGGCCCTCACCCCTTGCCCCTCTCCCAAAGGGAGAGGGGATGCGCCTGGGCCGCTTGTGCCCGGCGCGGCAGCCAGAATTGTGGTTGTGGCGCAATCGCTGACTTTCAGCCCGGCCGCTGTCATCACGTCGGCACAATTGCTCATGCTGCCTTCTTTTTCCGCCTTGACGCTGACTTCGATGATTTGGCGTTGCCGCGGTCCCAATTCGCTCAAACGCCATTGGAGCTGCTTACCGCCGACTGCGGCGGCCGGATTGCTGCCGAGGTAACTCAGCCCCTCGGGCAAGACATTGGAAACCACGATGTTTTTCGAGGGCAGATCGCCCGGATTGGCGACATCAAGGCGATAAGTCAAGGTTTCGCCCGCCTTGGCCATCGAAGGACCGCTGAGTTTCAGGCCTATGTCGGCGGCAGTCCAGGTTTGCATGGTCGAGCCCGTGCCCACGGTCATCCGCTGTCCGCCCGCGCCTGGCAATTCGGCCGGGCGGATTACCTCGATGCTGATTTGGTTGGTGCCGTGGGCGGGCGATTTTTGAAAGATTTCGGCGTTGGCCTGGCCGGCGGCGTCGGTGGCCACTTCTATAGACGAGGCCCCGTCCGGCGAAAATCCCGCAGGCGGGCCGCCGGTTACCGTGTATTTAACCACCCAGCCCGGACTTGGACATTGATTCGTCTGACGCATTACAGTGGTGGTGAAAACGTGCTTTTCGCCCGCGGGATTGATGGCCGGCGGCGGGAATCGCCAGGTGGCGTCAGTCCAGTAGATCGTAGCCGTTTTCGTCCGATCCGCAGGATTGACTATCTTGGAAGCGGTCACGGAAACGGTGCTTATGCCTTCAATCGGCGAAGTGATCTTGATCCATCCTTGACCGGGCAGGATGGCTATTTCCTCGTTTGGCGCAGACGGTCCGCGTTTTACTTGTTCGTCTTTCGATGCGGTGCTGCCGATGCCGAAAAAGCAGTTGACAAGACGTGGCCGACTGTAATCGCCCAGCAGAATATCCACGAAATCGTTTTTGCCGATATCGACGAATTGCCCTGCGCAATTCGGGGCGATAGACCATTCTAAACGTTGGTTGCAGCGAAGATAACCGTCGGCCTATCCCACTCCGGAATTATGCAGGACCTCGCTGCCCACAGGCGCCGCGTTATTGGTGGGATTATTTATTATTGTCACTGGTTCGGATGGCTGGGGGCTGGGGGGCGGGGCTTGGTAAGGATTGGGATA
>JBEKZY010000276.1:0-6728 GCA_049509395.1 Thermoguttaceae bacterium
CTTAATAAAACATTTTGCGAATTCTTCCAACTTATCCATCCATTTACGGTATTTCTATTACTTCCAGCTTTTTGTATACAATATAAAGCTGCATAACTTGGGGTATCAAAAGTGTTCCCTAATACATCCATTTTTCCATCTTCAAGAATAATAGCCTCGTATATCTTTTTTTCACTTGTATTTCTAGGTTTATATGACATTGAAAGTTTGTCGCCTGAATTCAATAAACCTACTGCCATCAAATCATCAATTGTGACATCATATCTTGTCATTCCTAATTCATCATCAGCGGATTCTTCCTCAGTATCCAAGACTGGTTTAAATTCTTCAGGAAATTCATACATTATGACTTGCGAATTACCAAATTCAACGTGTTTCCTAACAATCCATAATTTGACATTATATTTAAGAGTGGAAGCCCAATTACGAAGGTCATTTGAGACTGAATCTATCGGCATACCAATAATGGGATCCTTCTCAATTATTTCACCAAGAACACTTCGAATATCAATCTGTTCAATGCCTTCGTCATCAAATTTATCTTGGATTGATTTATCTTCTTTTATTTTTTCAATGACTAAATCAATGAGGATTTGGCGGGATGCTATGTTTGTTGAGGCAACAATTTGTTTTGATACTTGGGGCGCGATATGATTCCACACATTATGTTTTCCAAGTTCTGCTTCAACAATATACCATTTTCTTGCCGAAATATCGAAAGCAATACCGTCAGGTTTTGTTCCATAGCCATCAATAGTTTTAATCCAGGTTTGGGGAAAATAGACTGATGATGGACCGAAAAAATATTCAGAATTATTGATCACAACTTTTTCCAGTTCATCTTCGGAATCAAATTGAGATTGGATAAATTTTCTGTTCTCAAAGATAAGCATAAATTTGTCCCATAAATGAACATTAATGGTAAATAATTTCTTTTTCTCTTTAATTTATTGAGTCATTAAGAAGAGCTAATCATTTCATTTGAATAATAGACCATTTTAGACGTCTGAAACCTCTCATGCTAGTGTTATTGTATCATATATTGATGAATATTTCCGCCAGCCGTTCCAAGCCCTTCTGATCTTCTTCATCGAAGCGGCCAAGTATCGGACTATCAATATCCAGGACGCCGAGGAGATTGTTGTTTTTGATTAGGGGGACGACGATTTCGGAGTTCGAGGTCGTGTCGCAGGCGATGTGGCCGGGGAATTTTTGGACGTCGGGGATTACGAGTGTTTTTCGCTCTTTGGTTGCAGTGCCGCAAACGCCTTTGCCCAGTGGGATGCGCGTGCAGGCGGGTTTGCCTTGAAAGGGGCCGAGGACCAACTCTTCTCCTTTGAGAAAATAAAAGCCAGCCCAATTTATGTCGGGCAAAGTGAGGTAGATCAATGCCGCCGTGTTGGCGGCGTTGGAGATCAGGTCTGATTCGTCGCCCAACAGCGCCCGGAGTTGATCGGAGAGTTGGCGATACAATTCGGTCTTGTCGGCGGGCGGCGGTTTGGTGGTTTTGAACATTTTTCGAGTTACATCGCGAAACCGCAAGCGGTTTATAATCCCCAAATCACGTTCCCATGCAGAGCATGGGAACGAGTGATTGGTCGGGGCTTTACATGTTTGTTGTGTCATCGGCGCCGCCGGAGATCAGGCGGTCCATGGCGGCGGCCAGTTCGGCGGTGTGGCGGTTGTCTTGGGCGTAAATGCGGCAGATGCGGTAGCTGATGGCGATGCGGCGGAACAGTTCGCGGTCGTCGAGGCTGCGGATTCGGCCGCTTACCGGATCGTAGAGGAAATTCTGGCCGGCCGCCGGAGTATGGGCGCCGGGGCGATGCACGTGCCGGGCCGTATCGACGCGGATGGGCAGGGACTTCAGTTCCTTGGGCAAGGCGCCGCGCACGGCAGCCTCGAATGATTTTTCGCTGCCGAACACGCTGCTTTGCTCCGATTCGCCGGGGGCGAAGAAAATCGTCTGCTCGCAGGCCATTTTCCAACGCAGATGCCGGCCCAGGAATTGCTTCCATTGCCGGCCCAGGCCGCGGAGTTTCGGGTCGGTGCTTTTTGGCCAGGCGGAAACTTGCATCAACAGCGACCATTCGGTCAACTGCTGATACTCGTCGAGATGTTCCAGCGGATTGCCGGGAAAGAGGAATTGTTTGCTTTCCAGGAAGAGTTCCTGCAATCCCAGGTCAATCGCCCGAACAGTGCGATGAAAATATATGGCCCGGAACAGTTCGGCCCGCATGGAGATGAACCGCACCAAGGCCGACAAGCCGCGCTCGTGGATGGTGAGTCCTTGTTCGGTGAACATGCTGTAGTGCAGGAGCCGGTCGATGTCGAAGGCCTTGGTGCTGTAGCCGGACATATAGGCGTCGCGGAGCACGAAATCCATGTTGTCGACCGTATACAGGCCGCTGAACAGGCTGCGTAAAAAACGCAGCCATTTCGGAACGGTTGCTGTGGCAATTGTTGGGGCGACAGTTAAACTGTCGCCCCAACCTGTTTTAGAACTGTCGCCCCAACCTATGTTAGTATCAGGCGCTTTTTGAGGCCGGGTGATGAGGAAGGCGATCTGCTGTGGATCGAGTGATTCGCCGCTTTCGAGGGTGGTGTTTGGATTGTGGCGAATGCGGCGGATCAAATCGGCGAAGTCGCGGCGGATGATTTCGCTGCCCAGGGTTTCGTGAGTCAAGCCATAGTCGGCCAGGAAATGCTCGTCGAAAAAATGGCCGAACGGCCCGTGGCCCACATCGTGCAAAAGCGCGGCCAAACGCATGAGCGATTCGACATAACCGCGGCTGGGCGCGTCCGGACAAACGTCTTTGAGGCTGTCGAAAAGCGTCTCGACAGTACGGCTGGCCAGGTGCATTGAACCCAAAACGTGCTGGAAGCGGGTGTGCTCGACAGTGGGAAAGACCCACCACGCCGTTTGCAACTGGTGAATCTGGCGGAGCCGCTGCAGCCAGGGATGGTCGATGATCTGCTGCTCGGTTGCTTCGTCGCCGGGTGCGTCCGAAGTCGAGGCACTTATCGAGGAAGTGAAGGGAATATACCCGTGAATCGGGTCGTGGCTTAGGCTTTCGTGTTGGAAATCTCGCATGGACGGTATTATGACAATGAACAGGGGCTAGAAGCTAGGGGCTAGGGATTAGAGATTAGGGGATAGGGGCTATTTAAACATATTTGTCCGCGAGCAGGTACTGTCAGGCATCATCGGGCACCGATGCGCAGCATTGGACGGCATGGTCGGAGAGCGAGGCGAACAGTATAAACTGTGAATAAGCATATAAAGAAATGGGAAATAATGAGAATATGGGATGATTGGCGAATTTGCGAAGAGTTTATTGCCGTAAAATATTTGATAAAACAAATTCGATTCGGGCAATCGGCAAAGAATGAACAACCCAATTCATTTTCCCAGTTTCGCTGACCGATCTAGCGTAAGGCGGCGTGTGGTAATACACTTTCGTCTAGAACTATTGACTTTTCCGATTAGGATAACTGCGTTAATTAAGGCTTCCTCCTCAGTTATTTAAGGAGTTTTGCAGTGATGCGTATTGCAACATGGATATGTTCGGGACTGATTTGTTTTGTAATGCTATTGGAAGGACGAATCTTTGCCGAGTCAGTTCCTCCCGGCGAATTCTTGTTTCCCGATACAACCCGGGGATTTATAGCCATAACCAAATTCGACACGTTAAGCGAGAATTACAACAAGACCCAACTGGGAAAACTTACCGCCGATCCGAAGATGGAGGCGTTCACGAAGGACGTACGGCGGCAGTTTGAAATCCGCTGGTCGGCGGTTCACGCCCGCCTGGGATTGACCCTGGACGATTTGCAGGAAGTATCGAGCGGCGAAGTGTGCGTAGGACTTATCGAGCCGGTTGAAAACACCTCGGCCTTGGCGATCGTGATCGATGCGACGGGGAAACTCGACAAAGCGCGTGAACTGATGGACCGTGTGAAAAAGAATCTTACGGACCAGGGCGGCAAGCGAATTGTTTTGAAAGTGGAGGAATGTCCGGATCAGGTGATTGAATTCGAGATGCCCATTCCCCCGGAGGAGCAAGATGCGGCGGCCAGCAAATTATCTGGAGCACGGCAGACTGAATCGACAAGCGCGGTTGCGGCCAAGGATGGGCCCAAGCCCCGCTTGTCATATTATGTTCTGACAGGAAACGTGTTATGTTCTTCGGACGATTTGGCGGTCATGCGAGGGATACTCGGCCGCTTGGCGGGCAAAAAAGGGGGCAGCTTGTCGGATGTTGAGGGTTTCAAGAAGGTCCTGGAGCGATGCAAGGCGGATATCCCCGACATTACGCCGCAAATTCGCTGGTTTATGTATCCTTTGGGCTATGCAGCGGCTGCCCGGGCCGCCCAACCACCGCAAGAGCGCCGTAAAGGCAAAAGTATCCTGGAAATGATGCGCAACCAGGGCGTGGGGGCGATTCAGGGCATAGGAGGATACGCCAGTTTTTCATCGGAGGGATTCGACCTGGTGCACCGCACCGCCGTATATGCCCCCTTGCCCTACAAGAATGCCATGAAAATGCTGGTGCTTCTTAACGACAAGGATTACACGCCGCAAAAGTGGGTGCCGCGCGAGATTGCCACATACACCACGTTATATTTCGACGTGCTGAACGCCTTTGACAATTTCGGTCCGTTGTTTGACGAAATGTACGGGGCGGGCGAATCGGGCGAATGGGCCGACGTGCTTAGAGGAGAGAAAGAAGATCCCACCGGGCCGCAAATCGACCTGCGCGAAGAGTTGTTCAAGAAACTGGGACGGCGGGTAACGATGTTGACCGATTATGAATTGCCCATCACCACGGCCAGCGAACGGCTGTTGTTCGCCATCGAGAGCACTGACGACAAGGCCGTGGCCAAGGCGTTGGCAAAGTGGTTTGGAAACGATCCTACCGCCAAGCGGCGCGAGATCGACGGTCACGTGATCTGGGAGATAGTGGAAAACGAGGGGCCGGAGATGGAAACTCCGGAAGTATCGCTGGGAGACGGGCTCGACCTGGCGCCCCAGGCGAAACGGAAAAAGAGCAATCAGCCAAGCGTCATGCCGCACGCGGCGGCGACGGTGGTGGACGGGAACCTATTCATCGCCTCGCACTTGGATTTCCTGCTGAAAGTGTTGAGGTCCGACGATCCGCTGGTCCAGGACATCGATTATCAGATGGTCAAGGAAACCATAGATCAACTGGTTCCGCAAGACAAGTGCGCGCGGGTATTTTCGCGGACCGACGAGGAATACCGGCCCACGTATGAAATGATCAAGCAGAACAAGATGCCGGAAAGCGAGTCGATGTTTGCCAAGTTTTTGAACAATCTTTTTGGGGAAGGCAAGAAGGGCACGAGGCAACAAAAGATCGACGGCAGCAAAATGCCCGACTTCGAAATGGTGCGCCATTACCTTAACCCGGCCGGCATGCAAATAACAAGCGAGAAAGACGGCTGGTTCCTTAAGGGTTTCATTCTGAACATGGAAGCGATTAAGGGCGAGCAAACCGTTCAGACATCGCAATCGCAGACGCCGGCGGATACGCAAACGAAACCGGACTCGCCAAACCCATCCGCTGCGAAAACGCCCGCCGAAGCAAAAACGCCGCAGGTCCAGCCGACATCCGCGGATCCGGCAACGCCGCTGGAAAGCAAGACTCAACTGGAACCGCAAGTACAAGCCGAACTGCAGTCGAAGCAGGCGGAAAACACTACGGTTAAGTAATAAAAATACAGAACTGGGCCGTGCATCTGTTTTTCATTTTGCCCGCGGGCGCCCGGCGGCGCTATCCATTCGCAACCAGAAGGGATGCTGGCGGTCGCCTCGAGTGCGGACGTCTTCGAGGATCGTGCGGAGATCGGGCTGGAGAAAGGGTTCCCGGGCGTTGATCGTCTGGCCGTTGACGACGATGCTTGCGCGCTCTTTGAAATCGAGCATCTGCGGCGAGAGCCAGACGATTACTTGCGCGGCGCCGGCAAAGACGCTTATATTGTTTGCGGCGATCTTGCTCTTTACCTGTGCGGCCCGAGTTCCGGCTGGAGGGGGCCAGTGATCGGGATCGACTTGTGATTTGGGCGGCAAGCCGTCCAACTCCACCCACCAGAAAAAGGAATCCCAATCGCGCATGGTCGAGCAGGTGAATTCGCGGGGAAAGAAATTGCGGCGGAAGCGGCCCATCCAATCGAAGATTCGCAGTATTTCCTCGTGAAAATCGTCGTGGCCGCGGCCCTCGTACTCGATCACCGTGGCATCGTAACCATGCTTCATGTAGCGGTCCAGATCAAGGGCGTTTTTGGTGAGTTTTGCGCCGTCGAGTTCGCCGAGAACCACGTAGAAGGGCACGTATTTGGCGTTATCCGTATAGAAATTGCAATAGCGGTCGGCCTGAGCCGAGATGGGGATCACGCCTGCCCAAAGATCGGGATGTGCCAGGCCGATGTCCCAAACGGCGTCGCCGCCCATGGAATAGCCGGACAAGTAAACGCGATCGGTGTCGATGGAGAACCGGCGGCAGGCGTCGCGGAGCGAGTTCAATACGGCGGCGTGTTCCCGGGCGGAGTAATTGTATTGTTTTTGATGTTCCACGGTCCATTCCGGGGCGATTACGATGTAACCATATCGGGCCGCATGACCGTTGCGCGACATGGGAAGCGCGGGGGCTTTTTCCGCCGGCTTTTTTTCGCCGGTTTTTTTTTCGGCGGGCTGTTTTTCATCCGGT
>JBEKZY010000277.1:0-12858 GCA_049509395.1 Thermoguttaceae bacterium
CGATCAGCCGCGAGGAATACGATCAGCAGATCGCAGCCAAGGATATGGCGGGGGCACAATTGGAGGCGGCAAAGGCCGCAGTGCGGGATGGGGAATTAAATTTGGAATTCACCAAGATCACTGCGCCGATTCCCGGGCGAACCAGCCGGGCCAGAATTACCGCCGGCAACCTGGTCCAAGCAGGCATGGGCGGATCGTCCGTGCTCACGACCATCGTAAGCACCAAAAACATCTACGTGTATTTCGACATGGATGAGCGGACATATTTGTTATCGCAGCAGATGGTGCGCGACGAGGGCAAAAATCCGCAAACCGAACACATAAAAGAGCTGAAAATTCTGGTGGAAATCGGCTTGGCCAACGAAGAGGGATTTCCGCACCAAGGAATATTGGATTTTGTGGAAAACAAGGTCGATTCGAGCACGGGGACGATCCGAGTGCGTGCGGTGCTGGACAACAGCGATCGCCGGCTGACCCCGGGGCTTTTCGTGCGCGTGCGGGTGCCGGCCAGCGACCCAAAACAAGCCCTTTTAGTGGCCGAAAGCGCACTGGGAACCGATCGCGATAAAAAATTCCTGCTGGTGGCGGACAAAGACAACGTGGCCCAATATCACCAGGTGCGATTGGGCTCGCCCCAAGGCGACCTGCGGGTGATCGAGGCGGGCATCAAGGCCGACGACTGGGTGATTGTAAACGGCATCCAGCGTGTGCGTCCGGGGATGAAGGTCACGCCCCGGCCGGGCCCCATGCCCGGCTTGATAGATGAAGGGAGTAAGGAATAGATTTTTTGTTTTGATGTTTGTGAGTGATTTGCACGCATGTTTTTTATTGCAAATCGTTAATTGCAAAATGCAAATTGCAAATTGAACAATCCTAATTGAGGAGCTCTAACAAAACCTTATATTCATTAAAAAATGCCCTCACCCCTGGCCCCTCTCCCAAAGGGAGAGCGGAGGTTTTGTTAGAGTCCCTGATAAGTGATTACTGAAAACTGTAAACCGATAACTATAAACTGATTACTTACCATGTTCGCACGTTTCTTCGTCGACCGACCGATTGCGGCCACCGTCCTTTCGGTGGTAATTGTATTGTTGGGGCTGGTGGCATTGGAAACTCTTCCCGTTGCCCAGTATCCCGAGGTTGCGCCGCCCACGATCCAAGTGACCGCGAATTATCCGGGGGCAAACGCCAAGGTCGTGGCGGAAACGGTGGCCGCACCCATCGAACAGGAAATCAACGGCGTGGAGAACATGCTTTACATGTCGTCCTGCTCGACCAACGACGGCAATTTGTCGCTAACCGTTACATTCAAGTTGGGGACCAACCTGGACATGGCCCAAGTTTTGGTGCAGAACAGGGTGGCAATCGCCGAAGCCAAGCTGCCCGAAGAAGTCAAGCGCCAAGGCGTAACCACCAAGAAGCGTTCGCCCAGCATATTGCTCTGCATTAATTTGATTTCGCCCGACAGGAGCCGCGACCAGCTTTACCTGAGCAACTACGCAACAACCGACGTGAAAGACGTAATTGCCCGCCTGGACGGCGTGGGCGACGTGACCTTTCTGGGCAGCCGCGATTACAGCATGCGGATCTGGCTGGACCCGGAAAAACTGGCCTCGCGCGACATGACCGCCAACGACGTTGTGGACTCGCTGCGCGAACAAAACATTCAGGTTGCCGCCGGGCGCATAGGTCAGCCACCCATTCCCAAGGGCATTGCTTTCGATTATCCGATCAATACGTTGGGCCGGTTGATCGATGCCGAGGAATTTGCGGACATTGTCATCAAAACGGGGGGCAAAGGGCAGATCACCCGCTTAAAGGACGTTGCCCGGGTAGAACTAGGCGCAAAAAACGTCGATGTAAACAGCTATCTCGACGGCCAACCTTCAGTCACTCTGGCCGTGTTCCAATTGCCCGGGGCCAATGCCCTGGCGACCGCCGATGAAATCCGCAGGGAGATGGAAAAGCTCAAACAGGCGTTCCCCCGGGGCATGGACTACCGCATTATTTATGACACTACCATATTTATTGACGAGTCGATCCACGAAGTGTACAAGACTTTGTTCGAGGCCTTTGTCCTAGTATTTATCGTTGTATTGCTGTTCCTGCAGGATTGGCGGGCGACGCTCATGCCCATGATCGACGTGCCCGTCTCGCTCATCGGTACGTTCGGCGTAATGGCGCTTTTGGGATTTTCGTTGAACAATCTTTCGTTATTCGGGCTGGTTTTGGCCATCGGCATCGTGGTGGACGACGCCATAGTCGTGGTCGAAAACATCGAGCGCTGGATGGCCAAAGGGCTGGCGCCGCGGGACGCCACGATCAAGGCCATGGACGAAATCACCGGGCCGGTGATCGCTATTACCCTGGTTTTAAGCGCGGTGTTCATTCCCACGGCTTTTATCGCGGGCATTAGCGGCCAATTCTATCGGCAGTTTGCCCTGACTATCGCCACTTCGACAATCATCTCCGCCATGAACGCCCTGACCATGGCTCCTGCCCGGGCCGTGCAACTTATCAAGCCGCATTCGGGCGAACACGCACACGAGACTCGGGAGGCGTTGCCGCGTTGGGGAATCGCGATTTTGGCCGGCCTACTGTGCTACTGGCTGTTGGGCCCGACAATTGGCGTTTGGCTGGGCCTGCCCGCATACATGCCCGAACAAACGGCCGAATCGCACAATTTGGCCAACACGTCGATGGTGTGGGGTTTCAGAGCAATAATTTTCACCGTCGGCGCAGTCTTGGGATGGTTTTTCGCCGGCGCGATCAACTTCGTTTTTATGAGTTTCTTCCAAGGTTTCAATCGCGTGTTCGACGTCGCAACAAAAATATACGGACGGATTGTCAGCAGTCTGCTGCGTGTTAGTGCGATCGTGCTTTTGGTTTATGCCGGGCTGCTGGGACTCACATACGCCGGATTCAATACGGTACCGCTGGGCTTCATTCCAGATCAAGATAAAGGTTACCTGGTATGCAATGCGCAGTTGCCCGAGGGGGCCAGCCTGCAGCGTACCGAAGCGGCAATGATGAAAATCGACGAGATTGCCCGCAAAACGCCGGGTATTGCCCATACTATTCGCGTACCCGGCTATTCCATACTCACGAGCGTTAATTTGACCAATGTAGGCGGAATGTTCATAATCCTGGAACCTTTCGAACACCGCAAGGGAAATCCCGAACTATCGGCCGACGCCATCGCAGACAAGCTGCGGCAAAGTCTGTCGACCGTGCAGGAAGCCCAAATAGTCTTGTTTGGAGCGCCGCCCGTCGACGGGCTGGGAAATACGGGCGGATTCAAACTCCAAGTCCAGGACAAGGGCGATATCGGCTTCGACGGATTGCAAGCGGCCGTGACCGATCTGGCCCAAGCCGGCAACGCCCAGCCCGGACTGGTCGGATTGTTCAGCAGTTTCCGGGCAAATCAGCCGCAACTTTTCCTGGATGTGGATCGAACAAAGGCCAAAAGCATGGGACTCGACCTGAACCAGGTGTTCAACACGCTGCAGATTTATTTAGGCTCGGCCTATGTCAACGATTTCACCCGCTTTGGCCGCAACTGGCAGGTGAACGTGCAGGCCGACGCCGCGTTCCGGGCACGGCCGGCGGATATCGGCAAACTCAAGGTCCGCAACGCCGCCGGGCAAATGGTGCCTTTACAAACAATTGTAAACGTGCGGAATACGAGCGGACCGGCCGCGGTGAATCGTTACAACATGTTCGCCTCGGCCGAAATCAACGGCAACACGGCTCCGGGCACAAGCTCGGGGCAGGCCATCACCATTATGGAAGAACTAGCCAAGAAAGAACTGCCGCAGCGGATGGGATTCGAATGGACGGAACTGACGCTGCAAGAGATTCTGGCCGGGAACACCGCCGGCCTGGTGTTCGCGCTGGGGACTCTGCTGGTTTTCCTGGTGCTTTGTTTCCAGTATGAAAGTTGGACCCTGCCTATGGCCATTATCTTGATCGTGCCCATGTGCTTGTTGGCGGCCATAACGGGCGTATGGTTGTGCGATATGGATAACAACATCTTCACACAGATCGGGCTGGTGGTGCTTATCGGCCTGGCCGCCAAGAATGCGATCCTGGTGGTAGAGTTCGCCAAGCAATTGCAAAGCGAAGGGGTGCCGCTCCGAGAGGCCGCCGTGGAAGCCTCGCGCGTCCGATTGCGGCCCATACTTATGACCTCGTTCGCCTTCATCCTGGGCGTGGTGCCCCTGGCAACGGCCGCCGGGGCAGGGGCCGAAATGCGTCAAGCGCTGGGTATCGCCGTGTTTAGCGGCATGCTGGGCGTAACGTTCTTCGGGTTGCTGCTGACGCCGGTGTTCTTCTGCGTAATCGGCTGGTTTACGGGCGGGAAAAAATTAACAATTAAATAGAATCGCGAAACCGCAAGTGGTTTTTGGGAAGAAATAATAAAGTCCCTGGCAGGAGCCCTGGAACGGGACTGACAGAGAATGAAATGTTGGGACGCATTCTTTACCCGTCGTAAACGACCGGGCCTAAGACCGCCTGCGGCGGACAACGCCCATAAATGGGCGTGAAAATTCTTTAGCTGGTATAAACGACCGGGCCACGCTATCGATTGGTGAGGGGTGATGGATGCAACTAAAAAACCCCCGGTGTATTCACCGGGGGCTAAATATGTTGCGTGCGATCTGGTGTACATGATGCGCACTAGATATCAATATAAATATTCTATTCGCTCTTTCCCGCGCCTTCCCTGGCCTGGATTCGTTTCTGGGCGTCGGCGATAAGATCGTCCAGGTATTTTTGCACGGCGGCATATTCCTCATCGACGATTTGAGATTCCATGCCTTTAACGGTGGCCTTCATATTATCCACGGTCTTGATGATTCCCTTATAATCATCGACCGTCAAAGGCTTGCCATCGGCATCAGCGCGGCGGAAAGGGGATTCGACATCGGCCCGATCCCCGTCAAAGCGCTGCTCTTTTAAAAGCGTGGGCCAAAGCATGATTTCCCGGGTGGGCGCGGGCCTATCGGACTCCCGGAGGGGCGTAACGGCGGCCATATCCGAGGCAGGCAAGGTCATGGGTCTCCGCGCCGGTCGGCTAGGCGCCTGATGCTGGAACATCCAATCCCGCGCCTCTTGACCCGATGTGGTAACCGTCGTGGGTTGGGAGGCGGCTTGTGATTGCATGGATCGGTTGATATTTTGCCAAGCCTGGCTTTTGGCCATCGAACTGGCGGCCTGCAATTGCCGGTCTTGCATATACGCATTTTGCCCTTGGGCAGTTGAATAAGCGGAGACAGCCAAGCCCATGGCACCCGAATCGAGATAATAACCACCACCGGGCACAAACTGGGCCTGGGCAGGCAGCGCACAAAATGCCAAAATGGCCAATCCCACACAGAACCGGCAGGAAAAACTTGCTTTGCAACTGATTGGATTCATGATTAGGCTCCCCCCAATTGTCCCTATACGGACTGGCAGGCGAAAACAGCTTCAATCGTATAAGTCTATCTTCTTAAACACAAAAAGCAATTCGTTTTTTTCGGAAAACCCATAACAATCGCTAATCGGATGCAAATTCTTGACCGGGAAGGAATTGAGCTACAATTTATTATTGATACAATTATAAACAAAATAACCTTTCCCCAATTGTTCTGGGAACTACCCCATTCCAAGGAGATAAAAAAATGTCAAGAATAAGCAGTACGGCCATGGCGGTCATACTTAGTCTGATTTCGACCATTCCGGCCCGGGCGGTGGAGGTTGATAAGACCGTCGCTTCGCATCCTGTAATCGATCAGGTTTTTGCGAAATATGAAAAGGCGTTTAACGCGGGCGATGCCAAGGCAATTGGCGCATTATGGAAAAGCGACGGGGAGTTTATCGACCCGATGGGCAACAAGATCGCGGGACGCGAGGCCATCGAAAAGCTATTCCAGGATTTCTTTTCGCGAACCCCGGGAGAAAAACTTTCCATTAAGCTCTTATCACTGAAGGAAGAGGAACAAGGCGCCGTGGTAGTGGCCGAGATCGCAGCGGAGGTCAGTCCGCCTTTGCCAAACCGGCCCGGAACCAACAAGACTACGATCGTGCTGGTGCGTTCGGGCGATAATTGGCTTATTGAAGGGGTAAGGGAAAAGCTCGATACGCCAGCCTCTTACGAACATTTAAAAGCCCTGGATTGGCTGGTGGGCTCTTGGTCCACTCAGGCCCCATCCAGCGCCGAAGCCGATAAAGCAAATCAAGTATCCGTCAATTCCACCTGTCAATGGACAGCGAACAAGAGCTTCCTTACTCGCTCTTTTGACACGCGCATGCAACAGCTCGATTTGCACGGCACGGAGATTATCGGGTGGGATCCGCGGACCAAATCGATCCGTTCCTGGTTGTTTGAATCCACGGGCGGCTTTACCGAAAGCGTTTGGAGGCTAGAAGGCAAGCAATGGATAATCGAAGTCAAGGGAGTGCTGGCCGACGGCGAAACGGTGAGTTCCACGAGTACCTTGACCAAGGTGGATGATAATACGCTCACGATCCAAGTGCAGAAGCGCATGCGCGGCGGGAAGCCCCAACCGGATACCGCCCCGATCACAATTCATCGCATCAACGCGCCGGCACGTGCAAATTCTGAACTCTGACTGCCTAAACAATGAAGGGGCCGGCAAAGCGACCCCTTCGGCATCCCCCACACTTAGGCGAGTGAAGTGTTAGTTCGCGGGCGACGTGACAACCTTGGTGGAACGGCCGGGATACCAGACAAGGTTAATCGCCAAACTCCATGATTCGTTTAATTGGCCGCCGGAATCACCGCGCCCTTGTTTGGGGATCAGGTAGTTGAAGGTATTTTGCAGGGCCCAACTTCCGCCCAAGGGGACCCAGGCGTCTGCGCCGAACAGACCGTCGCCCATGCCGGTCAACCCGCCCCAAATCCGCCCGTCGCCGCCGTTTTGGAAATGGCGGCGGAAGTAAACGACGAACTGGTCGGTCGGATTCAAAAAGGCATTGACGACGGTTACTTGACGCGGATTCAAGCGTAATTCGCTCTGAACGCTATCGTTTCCCACGCCGTAAGCGCCGGAATAACCGAGCTCGTTACATTCGTTGAAAAGGTAACCCGTTTCCGTGCGAATTTGTTTTAGATCCGATGCCTGATAGTAGGTGTCGTGAAGCAAGTCAAAAACCACGCCCCATTGCCAACCGGAGCATTCCGCACGGTTGAAAATACCAGCCGTGAAAAAATACTGGTGCCGGTCGGCCGTTACAATTGTAGACTGGTTGGTGGTGTCAGTGGGGGCATTTTCCTGATAACCGGAAATGTTGTCTTGGAGGGCGGCAAAACCGAGTTGATATCCGCATCCCCAGGGATCGCCGAGCGGTGCGCCCCAATTCAAGCCTTCAGTGAACCCGAAGTTGCCATTGCCGCCGCGGTCGCGAGGACCTTTAAACCCGTTTACGCCGGCGAAAATGCCCAGATTCCGCGGTCCCCATCCGCCGCAGGGCGCAAGCCAGGGGCAATCGCCATCGCCACCCTGGCCGCAGTCGCAACAATCACCGCAGTCGCCGCAACTAGAACCACAGCAGCCTTGCGGTGCAAATGAACCTCCCGCGGCCAATGGTTCATATTGGGTCGCCCCAGGATCGCCTTCCACCATCGCCGGAACCTCTCGCTGCGCCACCCGATAGCTTTTAGGCTGGGCACTGCCCGACGGTGAAACGCCCGACGGTCGGATACGGTTCGAGTATTGATATGGGGAACGCTGGTCGGCATTATATTCGGCATCTTGCTTCACATTCGCGTTGGACGTCCGTTGCGCCGTACGATACTCGGTATCTTGACTTGAATTTGCATACGGCGACCGTTGGACATTCGCACTATTGTCGGCATCCTGACTCGAATTCGGATACGGCGACCACTTGATAGTGCGAGGCTCGCCGTCCTGGGCCGACGCGCTGGTGATTTGTTGTGGGGTCCTATTGTTATGTAAAACTTTTTGCCGCCACTCCGCCTTTGGCGGTGTCGCGTCTGTCTCGGAATCATCGAAAACCGATTGGGCCGAGGCTATCGGACAAACCGCAATGAGACCTAAGCCGATTACCGTTAAATTGGTAATCCAGTGTTTTATGAGAGACATGTCCACACCTCGAAAATGGGGTAGCCTATAGACCGTACATATTTTGGTCCTTGACGACACAGAATATCGGGCCTATTTAATAGGAACTTTTGGAAAAGTTGAAAAAATCAGAAAAGCTTGTGCAGATTGCCAATATTGCCCAATGTTAGGCAGTAAAACGGAGATTTTACCTGAGAATATGCACTATCAATTTCGGATGCGGGCGAAAACCGTCAGCCATGTCTGATTAGACTGGTTATAGATTCACCAATAGTAATTGCAGGAAGAGCCTGAAGAGTTCCAGCAAGAATTCTGAGTCTGTAAGGAATATATATATATATCAGTGTTCAATTGGCACGGACATCTTGGCCATGTTTCTTCACGGGCTGGAAGCCCGTGCCACCAACTGATACAAAATTTCTTACAAGCCCGGAAGTTCGCGTTTTTGAGCTGCAGATAGCGTCTTAACGCTCCAGTGCTTGCTTCAGGTCGGCTATGAGATCTTGGGGATTTTCGATGCCGCAAGAGATACGGATCATATTATCGGGAATTTTCAACTCCCGCCGAGCTTCCGTGCTGAACTCTAAAAAACTCAGTACCCGAGGCTGTTCAATGAGCGATTCCACACCGCCCAGACTCGCTCCTATGCGTGGAATTTTAACGGCATCGACTATGGCCGATGTCTGGCGGATATCGGCGTCCTTGACCAGAAAGGTTACGAGCCCCCCAAAACCGGACATCTGGCGTTTGGCCGTTTCGTGATATTTATGGCTGGGAAGTCCGGGATAATAAACCATCTCCACCCGCGGGTGTTGTTCGAGGAACTCGGCCAGGGCCTGGCCGTTTTCGTTGTGACGGCGCATGCGCAACTCCAGGGTTTTCAGCCCGCGCAGCAAAAGGAAGATGTTGTGCGGGGCGTTGACCATGCCCAGCAGGCCCCGTAAATTACGCAACGGTTCGATGTTCTTGGCGGAGCCGATTATCGCCCCGCCCAGCATGTCGTTGTGACCGGCAAGATACTTTGTGCAAGAGTGCAGGACATAGTCGATGCCGTATTCCAACGGCCGCTGGTTCACCGGCGATCCTATGGTCGAGTCGATTGCCGTTTCCACATTGTATTTCCGCCCGATGGCGGCGAAGCGTTCGTAGTCGATTACGCTTAGATGCGGATTGGTGGGCGACTCGCTTATTATCAACCGCGTGGCCGGAGTAATGACGGACTCAAGCCGTTGGTAATCGGCAGTCGGTACAATGTGTGTTTTTATACCGAAATTAGGGAGGATTTCAACGCACAATTCCCGCGTGCGGTGATAGCACTCGTCGAATAAAGCAATTTCATCGCCGGCCTTAAGTTTCCCCAGCAGCAATCCGACAATCGCCGACATGCCCGAGGAATATAATAACGCCTCTTCACCGCCTTCCAACGCGGCCAGTTTCCGTTGAGCCACCTTTTCGCTGGGATTGCCGTATCGGGCGTATTCTTCGCGGGGCAGTTTCTGTTCCACGTAATCGATAATCGCTTGCGTGTTGGGGAAGGTGAATGTGGCGGTGCAGAAGATGGGGTCGGTAATCGAGTTGCCGGGTTTCTGCCGGGCCTCGCCGGCATGCACCGCCTGCGTCGAAAAACCCGGCTTGGAAGTGGTTTTTTCAGATTTATCAGATTTGTATTGCATCATGGCACCGAGTATTGTTCGTTTATTGGGTTTCGATTAATCAATGTCAGAAGATAGCAGTAAATGATCGCCGTTATAAATTGATTCACATCGGCGGCTGTTAGCCGCCGGCTATTGTTTGCGAGGCTTAATTTATGATTTTCAATTGATATAAAAAAACCGCGACTTGGACCTTAGCGGGACAGTCGCGGCTTGCTTAAAACCTGAATTGTATCGTTCACCGCGGTTCGATTTATTCGCGATTCACGATGGCACTTTAGCAGGTCCTGGCTGCAAGCGGCCGCAAATCCCATTTAGAATGATTATATCCAGAGAAAACATGTTTGCAAGTACATAACTAAACTTCATGGCAAGTAAAATGGTTATGTTTCAATAGAGACGTTATTGTAGATATCGTTAAACTGTTTTGAGTATTAACGTTTTCTCATTTTGGCCAAAGCCCCTAATTTGTCTTGACCTAAAGTAATCCAATACCAATAATTTGCCGATTTGATTTATCCAGCCATTCACAGGGGCAAAATGGATTAAATTCATGAGGTGTAGTTCCATGCTTTCCCGCCGCCTTTTTCTATTGACTATATTTATTCTGACAATCTCTCAATTGAGCGGTTGCCAATCTCCGTATAAGTCGGACCAAGGGGCACTGTTCGGCGGTTTGTTGGGGGCGGGTACAGGAGCAGCCGTAGGCAGTGCCGTACATAATCCGTTGGCCGGCGCAGCCATCGGCGCAGGAGTCGGCGCACTAACCGGCGCCGCTGTAGGCAATGCACTGGACGAGCAGGATGCCAGAAATCGGGCAATGATCGCTCAACAATATGGACGCCCCATTTCGGGCAATCCGGTAACGGTCCCCGACGTAATAAACATGACCCGGTCCGGAGTGGATGAAGAACTCATCTTCAATCACGTACGGACTCACGGCGTGGCTGGACCAATACAAGCCCAAGACGTGATCGTTATGCAACAGCAAGGCGTAAGCAAGCGTGTAATCGCGATTATGCAGGAACCGCCGGTAGTTCAGCCGCCGCCGGTAGTTTACCAGCAGGGGCCGCCTCCGGTGGTCGTAGAGGAATATCCGTACGTGCATGCGTACTGGGGTCCGCCCGGCTATTATCGCCGCCATTATTGGTAATTGATCGTGAAAAACAACGGCTCCGGCTCTCTACCTATAAACCACTTGCGGTATCGTAAAATATACAAATATTTTCCGAATGCTCTCTTCATGCCCTCCACACTCTTCTTGCCCTTTTCAGATCAAGTGCGATTCTGAAATGGAATTGGCGTAAAAAATACGGCTGGAACCATTCACCCCGGCCTGATTTAATCGTATGATATGGGTCTGTTAAAGGGCCTATCATGCATCGCGCCGCCATTGACAAACTCGAAACCTTTTTGCCCCAATTCGGGCTGAGGGAATTTCGCCACGGGCAAAAGGAAGTGATCTCCACCGTGCTTGCCGGGCAGGACTGCCTGTGCGTAATGCCCACCGGGGGAGGAAAAAGCCTGTGTTATCAACTGCCCGCGATTGTACTGGATGGATTAACCCTTGTCGTATCGCCGCTTATCGCCTTGATGAAAGATCAGGTGGATCAGCTCCAGGCCTTGGGGCTGCCGGTAACTTTCATCAACAGCACGATTTCGCTTGCCGAGCAAAATAACCGGCTCTCGCGGATGGCTGCCGGCGAATATCGGATGGCCTATGTCGTGCCCGAGCGATTCCGCAGCGGCAAGTTCATGGACGCCGTGCGGGCAGTGGGAATAAAACTGTTGGCCGTGGACGAGGCGCACTGCATCAGTCAGTGGGGGCACGATTTTCGTCCCGATTACGCGCGGCTGGGTTATTTCCGGCGGATTCTGGACAATCCGCCAACCATCGCGCTGACCGCGACCGCAACGGACAACGTCCGCCGCGATATTATCGAACAACTCGATCTCCACGAGCCGCGAACTTTCATTACCGGTTTTGAAAGGCCCAATCTTTTTTACCGAGTTCTTGCCCCACAGGGCGAGCGCCAAAAGACCGAGATGCTTTTGCAGTTTCTGGGTGAAACGCCCGGCCCGGGCATCATCTACACCTCGACTCGAAAACGGACCGAAGAAGTGGCCCAACTGCTGGCGGCCCAAACCAAGCGACGGATTGCCGTGTATCACGCGGGCATGCTGCCCGATCAGCGCCGCGGCGCTCAGGACGCGTTCATGGACGGCCGCTGCGACGTCGTAGTTGCCACGAACGCCTTTGGGATGGGCATCGACAAGGCCGACGTCCGCTCGGTGGTGCACTACAACATACCCGGCAGTTTGGAAGCCTACTATCAAGAGGCGGGCCGGGCGGGCCGCGACGGGCAACAATCGCGGTGCCTGATGCTCTACAGCGGATCGGATATTTACATTCAAAGATTTTTCATCGATAGCGCTTATCCCGACCGAGAATTCATCGCCCAGGTTTACGATTTTCTCCGTGAGCGCGACGAAGATCCGATTGAACTCACGCAACAAGAGGTAAAAGAAACCCTGGGTTTATCCTTAAGCGCGGAGGGCGTGGGCAATTGCGAACATATATTAGAAGGCGCCGGCGTGTTGGAACGTCTTATGTCCGCGCAAAATCTGGCCTCAGTCCGCATCGACAGCGACCTGCCCACCCTGGTCGATCTGCTCCCTAAGCAGGCCAAGGTGCAGCGCAAAGTGCTGCGGGCGGTGGAGCGCCTGGTGGGCGCGCGGAGGCAGGAATTGATTCCATTTTCGCCCAATCGCCTGGCGATAGGCGATGAAATCGATCAACCATCGCTAATGCACGCCTTGCACGAACTGAGCCGCTTGGAGGCATTTACCTATGTGCCGCCCTTTCGCGGCCGGGCAATCCGCATGATCCGCCGCGACTTGCCCTTCGATAAACTGGGGATTGACTTTACGGCCCTGGAACGGCGCAAGGCGTCGGAATTGGATAAACTCAACCAGATAGTAAGTTTTGCCTTAAGCGGATCGTGCCGGCAACGGGAAATTCTCCGCTATTTTGGCGAGAAAAACCCCGCCCGCTGCGGTCATTGCGACAATTGCGGACAACAACCGATAGGCGAGGTAAAAACATCGGATTTGCA
>JBEKZY010000278.1:0-6697 GCA_049509395.1 Thermoguttaceae bacterium
TATGCCTGCCATAAATTCTTTAAAGAGCGTTTGGACACGTAAAGCGGCGTTCGACTTGACAACCGATCGCCCGAAGCGATCCCTGATTCGATCATGTCCATCTGTTCTTGCGGAAACACTCCATCATTCACTGCGTCTTGTTGATTTCGTCATTTTCCGGCGGGAAGTCGGGATGCATGCCTTGTTGGATCATGGCAATGCGTTCGTTATGGGCATGGACCATTTTCACAATTTTGATGGTCGCCCCCGCAATAATAGCCACGATTGGGATGAGAAAAACGATTATTTCCGGCTGTAGCATTCGAAACCAAATGTTATCCATGATAATCCTCCCGCGTTTACATTGCCCACAAAATATTATATATATCCTTCTACATATTTAAATAGATATATCATACCTAAGGATTTTGTTTTATTTCATCATCTATTGGGGGATAATCGGGGTGGATCCCCTGTTTGATCATGGCCATGCGCTCGCGATGCGCGATGCCGAACTTGACTACACAAATGATAACTACCGCCCCGGCAATGATTCCCAGGGCCGAGAGCAAAACGTATAAAAAGTCGGGGTTGCCAACCACGCGGGATACAATATCGTTCGTTTGCATGATCATGATACACATCCGATGAATGAGTAGTTTTTATATCTTTGATGGGGGATTTTGTATATCTTCTTCATTCTCAGGGGGGTAATCGGGATGGATCCCGCGTTCGATCATGGCCATTCGCTCGCGATGGGCAAAGGCCTTTTTCACGATTACGGCAATCGTTATAGATACAATCCCCACGATGGGAATTAATAGGGGTAGAATATCCTCTGATAATAATC
The DNA here is from genome assembly GCA_049509395.1 of Thermoguttaceae bacterium. Taxonomy (GTDB): domain Bacteria; phylum Planctomycetota; class Planctomycetia; order Pirellulales; family Thermoguttaceae; genus JBEKIK01. The sequence goes on from JBEKZY010000278.1 coordinate 830, forward strand.
GAGACCAAATAGGATTTTCCATGATATTCCTCCCTCCTTTAATTTATACCCGCTATAAGACGTATTTATTATAACCCCATACAATATATTCGCAAACAACCGGCAAATATTGGTCTTTTCACATGCAGTTAGGCGTATATCGGAAGCGAGATTAAGCAAGCCCATATCGCGCCGCCCCAAGCGACAAACAACAGATGAGTAACAACCGCCAAATCGGTCCGTGAAAAAAAGCCAGTGGATAGAGCGCCATTTTTGCAACAATCCCGCCGCTTAAGCCAAGCATGCAAGGCATGACCGGATTTCATGCACGACCATCATGGGCAGCCGGGAAAAGCCGGCGATGGAGACGATCAGCAGTAATTGGCAATGGCGGTCGATCAACATCCGAAATTATCCGACTAAGCGGGAAGTTTCATTTTAACCCTTTCCATGGCTTACAATTCAAACCAAGGGGGGGGCGGCCATTGCTCACAGACTGTGCTGGGAATATGGAACGCAGGCTCAATGTTAAGTGCGCATATTTATATTGATTCTAACTCATTCGTGCTTATGAGATTAAGTGCACGCCAAATGTGTCCTTGGATGGTGAAAAGCAGGACTATTGGTATATGCGTTTTAGGCCGACTGGGGGGCTTTCCGGCTACCCAAATTTCAGCTTTTCCCATGTAAATATACGAAAAAACAGGAAATAAAAAACGCAATAGTTGACATTCATACAAAAATTACTACAATAAGACCTTGTAGCTTACTAAGGAAACCCTTCTTTACAGGCAGTTTCTCTTATCCAATCATCAACTTTAAGGAGGTGTGTATGAGCAACAAAAGGTGTTTGATCGCGGTTGCAATTTTCGTTACCATTTTAACAGCCGCACAATGCACATGGGCAGCAAGTGGAACGTGGACTGCCGGTGGCCAGACGGCCATCCCAGTAGACAACACATGGGCCAATATTGGAACTGCTCCGGATTATGCTACGGGCAATTGGGCTGGCGGTGTTGAGGCTTATGGAACCGATTCCACGGCTACCTTCAATTTGGACGTTGCCGCCGGTGTTCCCCAGCCGATTGACCTCAGTAATACGGTGACTATTGGGTCTATGGTTTTTGGCGACACTAATACCGCGACGCCTGGAGGATGGGTCATTAACAACATCGTTGATCCGTACGTGGGGATCATTTTTTTGTCGGTCACCACGACAAATACTCCGCCATTGTCAACCATCACGGTCAATGACTTGGGCGTGGGAGCGGAAGTGAAAATCAATGCACAAGTTTGGGGATCCACTTTGACGGATGGACTCATAAAGGCCGGGGTTGGCACATTGAACCTTGCACAGCCGACCACCTACACCGGCGGAACGGTGGTAAACGCCGGCACGTTGAAACTTACCGCCGGCAATAACACTCTGGACACGACCGGGCCAATCACGGTTAGCAACACCACGGTTAACGGCGCCACGGTTAACGGCACGTTGGATCTTGGCGGCAGCAGCCAAACCACGTCCGGCGCGATTGTTTTGGACGGGAACTTACAGAACGGCACGCTTGTGAATACCGGGGTCGACAACAGCACTGGTACGCCAGTGGGGATCAACTACGACGCGCGAAGCGGCGCGATTTCGGCAAACCTTACAGAGGACACCGTCAATGCTCAGCCCGTTGGACTGACCAAAACGACCGGGGGCACGATGATCCTAAGCGGAACCAACACATACAGCGGCGGCACTATTATTAGTGGAGGCAATCTCCAGTTCGATTCTCCTGCCGCATTGCCCGCCACTGGACAAATAACCATAAACGCTCAGAGCGCTCTAAACGCCACCGGAGCTTATGCAACCGCGCAGGCCTGGCTTAACAGCGGGAGAATCGTCAATACTTCGGCCGGCGTCCTGGCTTTGACCGCCGATGAAGGAGCCATTAACCTGGCCGGCTATGCCAACCTATCGCTGGGAGCAGTGGGCAACGTTAGCTATACGGGCGCTATTACTCCCGCCGGAAATATCTATTACTTGGGCGGCGGCGGCGGCACTCTAACTATTGCCGGAACCAATGCCCTGACGGACAACGGCGGCACGCCAAGAAGTTTGATCGTCAACGGTCCAGGTACATTGGCGCTTACCGGCAACAACAGCTTTACCGGCGGCACCACTCTGACCAATGGCATTCTTCGCGTGGGCAACGACGCCAGTCTCGGCGGCCCGAACACTCAACTTACATTAAATGGCGGCTTGCTGGAGATCACTGGCAGCGGTCTGACGCTTGACAACAGGAATGTGAACTGGTCCACATTTAACGGCGGGTTCTACATCGATGACGGTGTTACGTTCACCCTAGGCGTGAATGTGCCTAACGGCGTCGAAATATTAAAACAAGGGCCTGGAACGCTGAATATCGCCGGTGGTTATACCTATAATGTCACCAACGGCATAGCACTGGATTCCGGCACGGTATCCGTCAAGGCAGGCGCAACCCTTAGCGCCGGTTTATCGATGGACTTTGTCAACAACAGTCAAACCGGCCACATTATCGTAGGCGAAGCAGGATCTAACCTGCCAACCACTCTATCGGTGACAGGCGGTAACGCCGGTCAATATACAGGTTACTTCAAGCTCGGCGGGGGCACCGGCTCGAGCGCAGTTTGCGTTGCCGATATTTACGGAAATGCGACCACCTTCAGCACCGTCGCTGGTGTGAATTTCATTTCCATGGGCGAATGGGGCAATGCACAGTCGACCATCAATATGTATGATGGCGCAACTTTGAACACCGGTACCCTGTATATAGGGCACTGGAATAGCACTGTTGGCATAGTCAACCTTAATAACAGCTCTAAAGTCGAGGCAGGGCAAGTGAGCGCGGGCGGCCAAGCAACGGGCACGCTCAATGTTAAAGACACATCGTTAGTGGCTACTAACTACCTGCTCGTGAGCGATTTGGGCGGCCCCGGAAATCTGAACATCGGCGACCATGCGACCGTTTACGCCGGCCAAATGGAGGTAGGCCGAGACGATTACTGGATGAACAATCCTGCCATAGCCACAATCAATGGCAATGCCCAGGTGCACGTCACAACCAACGCAACCATGGCTGACGGTTATTCAGTTTCCGGCTCGGGCGACTTATATGTAGGCCGATATGCCTGGAGCAATGGCACACTTAACATCAACGGTAATGCTCAAGTGACCGTAGACGGTAATGTTCGTGTCGGCTATGACCAAAGTTCCAGGGGCTGGCTCAACATAGGCGGCAACGCGATTGTGAACATCGGCACCGCGATGACTATCGACGAAACCGGAACTGTTTGGGATGGAACCGGCAGGATGATCACCATTTCTGACAATGCGCAGGTAACCGTTCCCATCGTCAAATTGAACGACCCAGGGTGGAATACCAACGTTATCGGTGTTCTCACGCTCAACGGCGGCACGCTTAACACAGGGGCGATTGCTAGTTTGAACACGGGCACAGGCACCGTGATCTTCAACGGCGGCACGTTAAAAGCCACCGGCGATTCGACGACCTTTATGCAAGGCCTTCGCGCAGCGACGATCCAAGCCGGCGGCGCCATAATCGACACCAACGGCCACAACATCACCATTGCCCAGATCTTGAACGAAGCCGTTGTAAACACAGGCAACTTGACCAAGCAGGGCTCCGGCACTTTAACTCTTGCCGGCGCTCTGCATTATCAAGGTTTGACCGATATTCAGGCCGGTACAGTTGATATCGGCACCGGTGTCGCCACTCAGATTGGCAATGTCGGCGGAGCGGGCACGATGGATGTTGAAAACGCAACATCGCTGAGTGCTTTTTCTGTCAATGTAGGCAACGTGACGATTGGTGGGGCATCGTCTCTGACTACTGCTAATGTCTATACAAACACCTTGACAATTAGCGCGGGTTCCACGCTGACGATTACCGCCATTCCTGGCGGCCCGTTGGCCGGCGGAGGCTTAACGGCAGTGCCGGAACCGAGCACGATTGCGATGCTGGCGATGGCCGCCCTTGGTTTGATGGCGGCGGCATGGCGTCGGCGAAAATAGTTAACAATAAAGCAGACGGCCGCCGCGGGGTTAAGCCCCGCGCCGGCCCTGCAATCGTTTGCTAAGTTCAAACTTTTCCCGAAGTGCGGACGAAATCGAACGATTAAAAAGCGACTTTTTATAAAATTGTAGAACGAAAGAGAGAGGCCTATACAAAAGAGTTTTCTCACTTTGCAGGAATTTTGCACCGCCTTTAAAGTGATAAAAAATCTTGTATGGAGGAAAAAACCGACGCCAGTGGGCTGCAAGGCCGCTCGCGTCGGTTTCTTTTTGCACTTATTATACGGGTGGGAGGTTTTATACTATTCAAATCCCGCGTTGGGGCCCTTTTAATACCCGCCCCCGCTATCACGGCCAAAAGTCCTTCCCACCAAAGCATAATCGCCCCATGCCGATGTAATAATTACGGCATTTTCTCAGTATTATTTATAAATAAACAGCTTTTCCCGACTTTTCAAAGAGCCGGTAGCTGATAGAATTGGACAAACTTGGCGTTTGGACTTACGGCCATGGCCTTTGGCTCAACAGCATGCTGAAAATCTTGACTTAACGCACATCTAAGCAAGATAAAATGGATGGAAATCGCTTCCCGCCTTGGATCGATCGCACTCGGCCCTTTGCCGGAGCAATGCTGGCGATTGTGCCGGTTTACGTCATCTTTTTGGCCTATTATTGGGGCTCGCCGCAGACCACCGACGTGGGCTATTCGCCCGTGCAGCCCCTGCCCTACAACCATGCCGTACACGCGGGCCAGATGGGCCTGGATTGCCGCTATTGCCACAACACGGTGGAATGGTCGGCCTTTGCCGCGGTTCCGCCCACGGCCACTTGCCTCAACTGCCACGCCACGATCGCTGCGGATAGCGCCAAGTTGTTGCTAATCCGCCAGAGCGCGGCCGACGGCGATCCGATCCATTGGGTGAAGGTCGACGATTTGCCCGACTATGTCTATTTCGACCATAGCGCACACGTGTCTCGCGGAGTGGGCTGCTTTTCCTGCCACGGGCGGATCGACAAGATGGAGCAGGTCACCCAAGTTCACACGCTGAGCATGGGCTGGTGCCTGGAGTGCCACCGCCACTGCGAGGCGCAACTCCGCCCGCAGGAATTCATCACCAAAATGGACTGGATCCCCAACGAAGATCCGGAAGTCTTAGGCGCACGACTACGTATGGAAAACAACATCAATCCATCGACGGATTGCTCGACATGTCACCGATAGGAAACATTGTAATTTCCCTCTCCCGACCAACCTTCGGTCGGTGCCCGGAGAGGGTTAGGGTGAGGGCGAGATGAAAAAAAAGCATTTTCATATGAAGGATCACTTAAAAGCCCTCACCCCCGGCCCCTCTCCCAAAGGGAGAGGGGAGATTGGTTCCTATTGGCGAAGCCTGGGCGAGTTGCGCGATACGCCGGAATTTCGGGCCGCATTAGAGGCCGAATTTCCCGCCAAGGACGATCCGACAGGCATCTCCCGCCGCCGCTGGCTGCAACTCATGGGGGCCTCGGTCGTCCTGGCCGGCGCCGCATCCTGCCGCTGGGAAAAACGCGAACTGCTCCCCTTCGAAAAACGTCCTGCCAACCGCTCGCCGGGAAAGTTCGAACGCTATGCCACAACCATGGACATGGGCGGCACGGTGCTGGGGCTGATGGTGACCTGTGTCGACGGCCGGCCCATCAAAATCGAAGGCAATCCAAAGCATCCATACAGCCTGGGAGCGACCAATGCTTACGCCCAGGCGGCCATTCTCGAACTCTACGATCCCGATCGCGGCGGGAATATCATACAAAAAACGGACCAAGGCGATGAGGTTAAATCCTGGGAT
>JBEKZY010000279.1:0-6696 GCA_049509395.1 Thermoguttaceae bacterium
TTCCAGCCACTGGATACCCCCGATATGCGCGGGCAGATGTTTTAAGGTTTGAAACATGAAGAGAAAGTACCACTCGGGCTTGATTCCCGGCGGGGCCGATCCAAAGGGGTCCGCTTTCTGGCCTAGTTCCCAGGGAAACAAGGCAGCCAGCGCAGCCAAGATCCCCAAGGCCACGTACCAGCCGACCATGTCGCGCAAGAGGAATTGGGGAATAAACGACATGGATGGGACTTTCCTCTCATCTCTGTACTGCTTGATCACCTTCGGGGGAATGCTGATTTCGTGTTTTTGCACCAGGAACAGGTGAATCACAATCAGCGCCAAAACAGTCAAGGGAAGGATTACAACGTGCAGGGCGTAAAATCTGGCCAGCGTATCGCCGGTAATGTCTTCTCCGCTCCGGGCCAGCAGCAGGAAATATCTGCCCACCACGGGAACCGCTCCCACAATTGCCGTGCCTACCCTGGTGGCAAAAAACGACAACTGGTTCCAGGGCAGCAAATAGCCGCTGAATCCGAAAGCCAAAAACACAAATAGCAGCAACACGCCCGTCATCCAGGTCATCTCGCGCGGAGGCCGGTATGCACGCATCATGTATGTGGTCAAAACATGAAGGAACAAAACCCCAATCAGCAAGTTGGCGCTCCAGGAGTGGACCGAACGGAAGAGCCAGCCGAAATCGATCTCCGTCATGATCGCCTGGACGCTCTCGAAGGCCTGATCCGGAGAAGGTTTATAGTAAAGAGCCAGGAGGATGCCCGTTGCAACTTGAATGGCGAACAAAAACAAAGCCATTCCACCCAGGAAATAGAAGATAGTTGTGCCATGGATGGGGACGTGCTTATGGGCGGCCAACTCAGAAGCCACATCGAGCCCCAGCCGCTCGAAGAAAAAATCCTTGAGCCGCCCTATCCACGATCGGCGTTTCGATAAATCGTCAGGCGATGCGCGAGACAATGATCTCCTCCTGTCCGGGATTTCCTTTGCCTTTTACCACTTTGTACATTTCCAGGGGCCGAGGCGGCGGGCCGGACACGTTGCGGCCGTTGACGTCGTAGAGCCCGTTATGGCAATTGCAGAATATATCGCCCTCGGCGGGGCGGAACTCCACGGTACATTCCACATGCGTACATACGGCATTGAAGGCTCTAGGTTCGCCGTCCACCAGGATGAGCAGACAGGGCTTTCCCCCAAAATTAAAGGGCGGCGGCCAATGACCTTCCGCATCCGGTTTGAGTTGATCCATGCGATAAGGAGCGACCATCTCCAAGGCCCCGGAATGCGTGGCCTCACGGGGCTTAAGGAATCGGACCACGGGATAAATAATAGCGGCCAGCGTGCCTGCAATGCCCGCCTGCAAGCATATTAAAAGCCAGTTGCGCCTGGAGCCGTATTCCGCCATACACAGCCTCCCTAAAGATCGAAAAGGTGTAAATGCCTTTGGCACTTTTTATATCAGATCGCAATATACCTGTCAAACTCCCACGGGGCCCCCGGTGTATTCACCGGGGGCTAAATATGCCTGTTTTTAAAATTGTCTCCCAAGGACAACCTTATTTATCTTGTTGGCGCGGAGGAGGAATGGTCACCGTTGGGGCTGTGATGCCCAGATCCCGACACAGGGCGGAAACCCTCTCCAACAGCGTCGTTTCCAGTTTGCCGGCATAATGGATGTTGTGAATGTCGTTTCCGGCACGCAAAAAATCCAAGTCGTGCTGGATTTCGTCCAGTTCCGACGCCAGGCTTTTTGCTCTATCCGGTTCAAGCTGGGTTGTTGCCAAGGCCTTTCTCGCCCGGGCGATTCCATCATCGATGCCGCCCAACGAGTTTTGCAATGACTTGTGATATAATTGGAGCTTCTGTACTTCCGAAGCTTCATGGCAAGTCGCGCACACCTGCAGGGAAGCCCTCCAGAGCACGGTTCCGGATGGGGAAACTTCTTTCACCTTATGGCAGGTTGGGCAACCCAGGCGCGTAAGCGCCATTTCGCCCGCCGACCCAGGCATGATCTCGCTGCCCTTGCCTTGGAGCATCTCGACTTGCACTTGATGATGGTTGGGGTGGCAACTCGTGCAATCTGCGGCGAAATGCGCGAGCCGGTTCTTATCCAGGGAGTGCTCGATTTTTAAGTGGCAGTCCGTGCAATCGATCTTATGTTCCGCCACATGCTTTTGATGCATAAATTTAAAGTCCTGGATTCGCGCCAAATCTCCTTCCCGGTTGTGGCAGACCATGCATCGTTCGCGCGGCACCTCGCCCTTTCCGCGTATCACGTCGCCATGGCAGTTTATACAGTCCACGCCTTTTTTATAGGCCAGTTCATGGGTGAATTTGACATCCCCGCCCAGATCGAATTCCTTGGTGGGAATCTGGTGGCAGTTTGTGCAAGCCGACAGATCCTCGTTGAATGGCATGTTCTTGAAGTGGCAAAGGTAGCACGTCGAAAGCGTCACGGCTATGTGCTGTTCGCCCTGGACGATCTGGCTGTGGCAACTGGTGCAGCGCAATTGGATTCCCCGCCGCGTTTCGCCCAAGTGCGGGGTGTGGTCGAAGTTGATCCCGCGGTATACTTCCCGGCCTGACAAAAGGCGGGTCTCGTGGCAGCCGGAACGCAGGCAACTGGCGTCGGGAACCTCCGCCGCCGGGCGCGGGCCTTCGCTGCTGGTAACGTACTTTGCCAATTGCACCAGCCCCAGCATTTTTCCCCGCAGTTTGCCCCCAAAACCCGGGGCAAAGTGGCATTCGATGCACGGCACGTTCTTGTGGCTCGATGCCTTCCAGGAATTGTAATACGGTTCCATTATATGGCAGCTTCTGCAAAAATCCGACCGCGATGTATACAATCCGACACAAAAAATCAATATCAACATAAGGAAAAGAAAAGACACGAGCACGGCCAAGAACCGCAAAAGGAGTTGACGGACCTTCCGTCCGATTTCCGGCATTCTTTCGCGCATCTTTCTTAGCGCAATGCGTAATCTTAAGCGCCGCCGCCGCCGTGCTTTCCCGAGCTTTTTCGAGCGGGACCCCTTTGTCGAATCGTTCTCAGAAAGGTTATCAGTGTTCACATTGTCATTCCATGGCGGCCACAATGATGCCGGTCAGCAAGCCGAGCCCCACAAGCAAGGCAAAATATCCGCCCAGCCTGACCATTAACAAATACCGTTTCGACGGGACGGCTTTGCGCATTTGCTCCAATTTGCCTTCCCGGCGGAGCCGCTCCATGTATTCCGGGCGTTCGGTTCTGAATTCATCCTCGCCATATAAACCGGTGAGCACCGACATATCGGCGGGAAATTTGTCCGCTCGCAGGTGCGTGTTGAAAAAATGAACGGCGAATACAAATCCCGTGGCCAACAGCGCCTGGGTGGAATGGATTACCTTGGCGATATTCAACGTTATTCCAGGCAAGAACAAACAAAACAGGTTGGGAAACCATAGTATTAATCCCGTACTGCCGATAATCACCACGTCGGCTATTGCGCCCCAAAAGTCGAACTTATCCCAATATGCCCAACGTTCGAAGGTGGGTTTTGGCCCCAGACCGACAAACCAGCGGAGCATGCGGAAAAAGTCTTTCACGTCGCGCCTGTTCGGCACGGGCGAATCCGGACCGAAAACTAACCGCATACGCGACTTACCCCCTCGCCGGCCTTGGCGATAACGTACCATTAGCAAAATCATGTAAGCGAAAAAACACACAAACGTGCTCACCGCGAATACCCGATGCCAGATGCTCGTAGACGCGAATCCGCCCCATATAAAAGCTAAATATTTGGCCCAATTGTACTCGCTATACTTCAAGGGAACGCCAGTCAAGGCAAGCCCCAGGAATGAAATCAAAAGCAGGGTATGACCCCAGCGATGGAAGGCGGGAAATCGTTCGTAGGCCTTTTCGTCCGGCTTCAACGGATGCACGCGACCGTTTTGCAAAACGTCGATCAGGCTGCGCACAAACCAAAGCATGCAATGCACGCCAAAGAAACTGAACACCGTTATCATCAAAGTCATCAGCGTGACGTACACCCAATACAGCACCGGATCAGTTTGCCGATTGGTGTGGTCGGCGTGTGGATCGAAGTTCGCGAACCTGCGATTGGCGTTGGAGTGACATTCTTGGCAGGTATTTAGCTTATTATGCGTGGAAACAGGCGACAACGGGTTGGAAACCGCCAGGATGTCATGCGAACCGTGGCAATTGGAACATTTCGCCGCGGGTCCGTAACCCAACTCGGTCAACTCGCCGTGGATGCTCATCGCATACCGGCTGGAGAGTTGTCCATGGCAGTTGCCGCACAAATGTGGAAGATTCTGGCGAAAGTGGCCCGATTCCGCAAATTCGATGCTATGTCCCTGGTGACAGGATGTGCATGAGGGATGCCGTGAGGTTTTTCCACCGGGCGCCAAGCGATTGGCTTCCTCTCCAAGGCCTTTTCCACTGCCATGAATACTCTCACGCAGCTTTTCGGCGATGAAACGGTGGCATTTTCCACACGTCTCGGCCACATTGCCCGAATATAGCGTGGATCGTTGATCCGCCGGTTTATAGATGCCGTGTGAACTGTGGCAGTCGGCACAAGACGCGGTCACCTGCAGCCCCATTTTGTATAGTCCCAGGCCGTGAGCATTCTTCTTGTACGACTCATAGTCCTTTTCGTGGCATGAGCCACAGACCTTCACTTGGTTGTCGATAAACAGAGGAGAGCCCGGGTCCTTGACCGGCAAAAGCTGATGGGACACCGCACCGTGGCACTTATCGCAGGACAGTAGGGTTCCGCTGCCGAGTTCGTTTTTAGGCCCGGCTTTTGAGTGTACGCCCTTAACGAGTTCCAAGGCCTCTGCATCGTGGCAGTAGGTACAGTATTTTTTGACTTCATCCGGCTTGGATCGAAAGCCGTCTTCCAAGGCATGAGCTTCGCGGGGTTCCTGACTTTTATAATTCCCGCCATGGCAATCGGTGCAATTAACGCCCTTTAGCCAGTGCACGTCTTTGGCGAGTTTATCGCGCGAAATAAAGAATTGACGCGATTTCTCATCCCAAAGATCAGTATCCCCGTGACATTGAATACATGAATTATCGTCGGCGGAGATGTGGGAACCCGTTTTCGGAGGCGGTGCTGGAAGATTAGTTTGCGGCGCGGGCTCAGTGTCCGCCGCGGATGCGGCGGAAGCGCCGCTTATTTCGCGGTTGGCCGATCTTTCAACAAATGCTTGGGCGGCGCTTTCACGATTTATCGCCGCCGCATCCGGCAATTTGATCGAATCATGATCATCCGCAATGCCAATCGCCGGTGCAAGCGCCAGCAAAACAATGGATAGGATTTTCATGACTCAATATTCAACTCGAACGGAACTCCGCAGTTGAATCGTTTGGAGATAACTACTTGTCGTATTTTGGATGTTCTTGATGCCCCTGCACTAGATGGCAGGCCACGCATACATTTCTCGGCTGCACTTTGTAGATTGAATCCCGGGCGGTCTTCTCTTCTTCCGGCGATAGAGTTTTTTTGTTTAAAAACGGTTTGCAGACCTTCTCATGCTCACTGCCTGGACCGTGGCAGGCTTCGCAGGTCGTACCAATCAAGTTGGGCGTGGATTTCGCATCCTTGAAACCGCTGGGCTGGCCATATCCGGTGGCATGGCATTTCAGGCATTCCGGGTCGGCCTGGTATTTTGCTGGAACGCTCTCCCATGCTTCCTTGGCGTGTTTCGTCTTTTTCCAAGAAGTGTATTGCTTGAAATGACAGGCCGAACATGCCTTTGATCCAATGTAAGTTTGTCCTGTTGGCGGGGCAGGTTCCGGCGCTTCTTCCTTCGATGGCGGTTGTGAGTTTGCGTTAATGACTAGTCCTACAAGTGCGATAAAAATCGCCGCCACAAATACCACCACCAAACTCTTGTATGGAGACTTCCACATAAAACTCACTCCTTAGTATGTAGAAAGGTGAAATAACCCTTAAGAATCAAAACGTGGTATTAGTAACTTACTTTACATAACGCAAGTACTCAATCCCCTACACTTTTTTTAATGGAGCCAGAGCAAACTTTTACATCAGATCAAATTAAATTGTTAAAAACATAGAGATTATCCTGATGCCGAAATATACATCACTATGTTTCTTGTGTATGTAGACATTATCTAGGTTAAGATACACAAAATAAATAATAGGATTGGGCCACATTTAGTTTTGACATGATCACTATATATTGTTAGACTCCCTCCTCCTTATCATGATTATTCAACGATTCTTATCAGGTCCACGCCCGAACTTGCCATTGGGAACTCTTTAGGAAACCAATACGCCATGACCACAGGCCGGAAACTGGCAGTTGCCTCAATGCTCGTGGCAGGCGCCATCGTTTATTTAACTTATTTAGGGGCTGCAGAAAGCTGGCAGTATTACCTTACCGTCGATGAATGTTTGATTGATGTTTCATTGCACGGCGGAACTTGCCTGCGCGTTAGCGGTAAAGTTGCCGGCGGTAGTCTTCAGATTGCCCCGGATCGGCGTCAAGTCGTTTTTATGCTCCAAGGGGCCAAGGGATCGCTGGCAGTGACCTTCAGCGGTTCAATCCCCGACAATCTTGCGGAAAACATGGATGTGGTGGTGGAAGGCCGCTTTGAAAATGAAACCCATTTCCATGCCGACAAAATTCTTACCCGTTGTGCAAGTAAATATCAGTCGAATAACTCCT
>JBEKZY010000028.1:0-25345 GCA_049509395.1 Thermoguttaceae bacterium
GGCAGCACGGCCGCCGACCCCTTGCTGAGCATGGCCAGCGCGAATGACGCCAGACTCAGCCAGTACCAGAAATGAAAGGATGAAGGATGAAGGATGAAGGATGAAAAAGTTTTTTCTCGTTCCCACGGTCCTGCGTGGGAACGTGCGGAAGCCATGCCCGCGATTGCCGTAGGCATTTCAGTCATTAGATACCAGAGAATCGCCAACAGGAAGAACAACATCGACATTATGTTTTTCCGCTGCGCGATCCAGGCGACCGACTCCACGTTCACCGGATGCAAGGCGAAGATCATGGCCGCCAAGAACGCTCCGGGGATGGACAACTTCCTCAAGATTAGCCAAATCAGCAAAGATTCGATGATGTGCAAGATCGAGTTAGTGACGTGGTAACCGGTCTGGTTCATCCCCCATAACCGCCACTCGATCCAAAAAGTGGTATAAGTCATCGGCCAATAGTCCGGCGATTCAGTTGTGCACCAAAGCCGGTATAGACCGTCGGAAGTCTGGATGATTTCGTTTTCCGACAGAAGTATTTTGTCATCCCAGACGAATCCGCCGCTTAGAGATGGGAGATAAGCGAGGGAGATAACGACCACGATTATCGCTACTCCCGCCATCATGCGAAGAGTTAATGCCTGCGAAACTGAGCTTCGCACACGGGTCTGAAAAACATGTTTCTTGAAAGATTTCTTACGCTTGGACATGAGCGAGGTGTCCGACGGCAAGTATTATGCTAGAGATTAGTGCACTCGTTGCCCGGGTTTTGCGCCCTTGTCGGGCGAGAGCAGATAGATTTCACCTTCGCCTCCGCCGGCGGCCACGATCATGCCTTCGCTGGAGCCGAACTTCATTTTCCGCGGAGCCAGATTGGCCGCGCATATCACCAGCCGGCCCACAAGATCTTTCGGTTTGTACACGCCTTTAATCCCGGCGAACACCGTGCGCCGATTATCGCCGCCGAGGTTGAGCGTTAGTTTCAGCAGTTTTTGCGCGCCCTCCACGTCTTCGGCTTCTATTATCCTTGCCACGCGAAGATCAACTTTGGCGAAATCGTTGAAGCTGATCTCTTCGGCCAGCGGCTCGGCCTGTAAAGGCGCATTGCCGTCGCTAGGCGCGGCCGGCTTGGCGGCAGGGGAAGATTGCGCAAACGGGCTTTCCTCAGCGGTTTCGGTGCTGGCGGCCAACATTGCCTCCACCAGTTTGCGGTCGACCCGTTGCATCAAGTGTTCGAACCGGCCGATGCGGTTGCCCAACAACGGCTTTTGCGATTGCTCCCAATTGACAATCGGATCGCCCAGCAAGTCGCCGGTCTGCCGGGCGAGTTGCGGAAGCACCGGGGCCATGTACACCACTAATTGGCGGAAAAGGTTCATGCCGATGATGCACACGTCGCGAAGTTCGGCGCTTTTTTCAGGGTCTTTGCGCAGATTCCAAGGCGCGCGCTGTTCGATAAACTGGTTCGCCCGATCGCCGATGGCCAGAACAATCCGTATTGCCTTGGCGAAATCGCCCGACTCGTATGCCTCGGCTATTGCCTCGCCCTCGGCGGCGGCCTGGTTGAACAATCCGCCGTCGTCGGGATAGATCGCCGAGAGTCCGATCTCTTCGGCAAATCGGGCGGTGCGGCTGGCAAGATTTACTACGTTGCCCACCATATCGGAATTGACCTTGGCCGCGAACTCATCAAAACTCAGGTCCAGATCGTCGACCCGGGAGGTCAATTTCGAGGCATAGTAATAGCGCAAATACGCCGGATCAAGATATTTGAGATAAGTCGAAGCCCGGATGAACGTGCCCTTGCTTTTCGACATCTTCTCGCCGTTGACTGTCAAAAAGCCGTGAATATGGACTTTTTTGGGCAAACTGTATTCCGCGGTCTTGAGCATCGCCGGCCAAAAGAGCGTGTGAAAATAGGTGATGTCCTTGCCGAGGAAGTGATGTATTTCGGTTTCCGCGCTCCGCCACCAATCGTTGAGGTTTTCACCGTGCTTTTTGCACCACTCGTGGCTCGATGCAATGTAGCCTATGGGCGCATCGAACCAGACGTACCAGTAATTGCCCGGACTGTCGGGAATCTCGAAACCGAAATACGGCGCCGGCCGCGAAATGTCCCAATCGTGCAAAGGCTCGTTAAGGAAGTGGCCGGCCAGGTAATTGGAGACTTCCGTTTGCAGGCAGCCGCTTTTTTGCGTCCATTCTTCCAGGAAAGGGTGTAGATTTTCGATGTTGATGAACAGATGCTTGGCAGTGCGAGGCTCGGGCGTGGCCCCGGAAAGCGTGCTTACGGGATCGATCAAATCGGTGGGATTGTAATGCGCGCCGCACTTGTCGCAACTGTCGCCATACTGGTCGGGCGATTTGCACTTGGGACAAGTTCCCTTGACAAAGCGATCGGCCAGAAAAGTGCCCGCCATCAGGTCGTAAAGCTGCGATACCTTGCGCTCGCTGACCAGCCCGGCCTTGCGGATGGTGGACCAGATTTCCTCGCACACCGCCCGATTTTCCGGGCTATGGGTGCTGCCGTAGTTGTCGAATTCGATGTTAAATCCGGCAAAATCGCGGATGTGGGCGTCGCGCATGGTGGCGATCAGTTCTTCCTCGCGAATGCCCTCCTGCTTGGCCCGGATCATTATCGCCGTGCCGTGCGTGTCGTCCGCGCAAATATAAATGCAGCGGTGACCGCGGAGCTTTTGAAAGCGGACCCAAATGTCGGTTTGCAGGTACTCGACCAGGTGTCCGATATGTATATGGCCGTTGGCATAAGGCAGAGCGCTTGTGACCAGGATTTTTCGCATAATAAATTTTTCTCCGCGGAAAAAGCGGCCGCGGCCGGTAGAAAGCGAAGACAACGGAACGGTTCACTCGCTGCGATTACCGTGGTTATTGTTGTGATTATTAAAACGTTACATTGTAATCGACGCTCAGAACTCCGGCGAGGTCGATTGGAAAAATTATTAAGTAAAATAGTCCTCATTTAGAATAGAACATTCACAAGACTTTTTCGCCCTGAATGTGGAAAATTTGCCCTTATATCACAAAAACTTACTGGTCCACCGATCAGGGGGGTACGTTTGTTTGCATGCCATTCGATTATCACCCAAATTTAGACTATTATTGTCCATGAAATCAGAATCGTTCCGGAATTCCATTCTCCTTCTAACACGATTGGCGGTATTCGCCGATTGTGGTAAGCTTATAAAAATATGTGTTGCAAGCCATAGCTAACACGCAACGTCAATTTGACACTAGGAAACGTGCTTATGGTAAGCCGTGTCGGTCGTGAAACATATTCGGAGATTGTGCGGCGGATACGTGCGGTCGCCACCCCGCAAAAGATTGTGCTTTTCGGCAGCCGGGCGCGGGGCGACCATCGCCCGGACAGCGACATCGACATTTTGGTCATCGAAGATTCTCCGTTGCCGCGGCACCGCCGCTCGATCCCGTTGTACGCCGCGCTGGCCGATTTGTCGCTTGACGTAGATACTGAGGTCGTCGTCTACACGCCCGCCGAAGTAGAAGAATGGCGCGGCGCCGGTGGAGCTTTTATAACCACTGCCTTGCGAGAAGGAACGGTTTTGTATGAACGTTGCGCCTGACGCCCTATGCCGTGGCGACGCGTTACGACGACGCTTTTTGGCCGGACCTTGAAGAAGTTCAAGAGGCATTGCATTCGGCCCACGCGATCCGCCGCTTTGTCCAAGAGCGGTTTTCATAAACGAAAATTGGCCCGTTCTTCATTTACCTCTCGCATCGTTGCGGCCCAGGTTCGAGAACCTGGGCCACCCAGCGGCCGCGGCCGAAAGGAAGCAAAACAACAACGCATCTAAATCACTGCATTTTCCGTGGTTATTATTTTAAAAAGTGTTGACATTTACACAAGGGGGGATTAGATTAGATAAATAATATAGTTCTTATAGGTCCATCAAATAGAGGCAGCGTTCGTACCTCATAGCCTGACGCTCTGAAATTAGGTGTCTTGGGGTACTTTCTGACATGGCTCGCACCGAGCCGATACCTGAAGCAAATGCCAAGTATTCTGGCTCTGCTCTCGTTTCCACATATTCCCCAAAAACTATGTAACTCATGAGATTACACAATGAACCGAAACATATTTTTTCTGGCCGTGCTAATTCTGCACTTTTTGATCTGTGGTACAGCACAAGCGATTGTCCGATATACGGTCACCGACCTCGGCATACTCGGCGGAATACAGAGCGAGGCTACTGGCATTAACGCCAGCGGGCAGGTTGTGGGCTCAGGCATCACCACCATCACTTACCCTTACCCTGAACACGCATTCCTCTACAGCGGATCAAAAATGAACGACCTGGGCACACTCGGCGGAACGCGAAGTCAAGGCTGTGGCATCAACAATAGCGGGCAGGTCGTGGGCTGGGCCTACACCACCGGCGATACTATGCACGCCTTCCTCTACAACGGCTCGACGATGAACGACCTGGGCACACTCGGCGGAACATATAGTTGGGCCACGGACATCAATGACAGCGGGCAGATCGTGGGGTCGAATGGGTACGCCTTCCTCTACGATGGCTCGACGATGAAGGACCTGGGCACACTCGGCGGAACAGGAAGCATAGCCAATGGCATCAATGAAAGCGGGCAGGTCGTGGGCTATTCTGACACCACAAGCGGTACTATACACGCCTTTCTCTATAGCGGTTCGACGTTAAACGATATAGGCACACTTGGTGGAACGACAAGCCAAGCCTATGGTATCAATGCTAGTGGGCAGGTCGTGGGCTACAGCTACCCTACCACCACCGGCTACGTTCGGCATGCCTTCCTTTACAGCGGCTCGACGATGACCGACTTAGGTACACTCGGCGGACAGTACAGCTATGCCTGGGGCATCAACGACAGCGGTCAAGTCGTTGGGGAGGCCTATACCACCGGCGATGCCGCTATTCACGCCTTCCTCTATAGCGGCTCAACGATGACCGACTTGAACACCATGATCGATCCGAATTCCGGTTGGATATTAACGGATGCTAGTGCCATTAATGATGCTGGGCAAATCGCAGGGAAAGGCATGAACAGCCGCTACCAGAATCACGCCTTCTTGCTCACGCCCGTGCCCGAGCCGTCCACTTTCACTCTGCTCGGTATCAGCATCGTTGGCCTGCTGGCATACTCATGGCGAAAACGACAATAATGTTCTTTCAGATTCCTTTAACAGCGTTTTTGTCGGCAAGCCAAAGATCTTCCCGATATTGCAACGTAATTGTTGAAAGGACATTGCGTAGATTAATTAGTAGGTTAAATGACACCCTCCAGAAATTAGTCCTCTTTTAGAAAAAACATTCACAAAATATTTTTCGCCCTGAGCGCGGAAAATATGCTCTTATAATGCAAAAACTTGGTCGCCCCCCCTGATATGGGAGGTTGTGTTTGCATCCCATCTCGAATATCGCCCAAATTTAGGCTATTATTGACCATGATATAAGAATCGTTCCGGAATTCCATTCACTTTTTCGCCATCCCGCAGGAGACAAAACATGACCGCCTTTTCAGTGAGCCCGTCGGGCGAGAGATTTCCGATTCCAACGAAAACCGATTACGCGAAGGAAATGTCCCGCTTGGAGGAACTTGCCGATCAGGCTCGCCGTGAAGGCAAGGAAATTGTGGTGGTAATGGGGGTGGGATTTGTCGGCGCGGTTATGGCGGCGATCATTGCCGACTCGGTCGATAAAAAAACGCTCAGGCCGAACAAATTCGTCATCGGCTGCCAGCGCCCCAGCACGCGAAGCTACTGGAAAATCCCTTTGCTTAACCGCGGCGTCTCGCCGGTAAAGGCCGAGGACCCGGAAGTCGAGCCCATGATCGCCCGCTGCGTCAACGAGAAAAAAACGCTCGTGGCCACGTTCAACAAAGACTGCCTTGCCCTGGCCGACTGCGTGGTTGTGGACGTGCAGTGCGATTACACCAAGAACGAATTGGGCAACATGCGTTCGGGCGAGGCCGAAATGAACGCCCTGGAGGCGACCATGCGGACCATCGGCGAGACAATCGCCGCGGATTGCCTGACTCTGATCGAGACCACCGTGGCCCCGGGCACGACGGAGTTCGTCGCCTGGCCGATCATGAAAAAGGCCTTCGCCGCACGTGGCATCGAAAGCGAGCCGCTCTTGGCACATAGTTTTGAACGGGTGATGCCGGGCCGGGAATACGTGGCGTCGATCCGCGATTTTTGGCGGGTCTGCTCGGGTTGCAACGCCGAAGCCCGCCGCCGCGTGGAAAAGTTCCTCCACGAGGTGCTCAACACCGAAAAATTTCCCTTGACGGTGATGGATCGGCCCATCGAGTCGGAAACCACCAAAATCGTGGAAAACTCCTACCGCGCCACGATATTGGCATTCCTCAACGAGTGGAGCCTGTTCGCCGAACGCAACGGGGTAGACCTGATCAAGGTCATCAAGGCCATTAAGATGCGGCCCACGCACAGCAATATCATTTTCCCCGGACCGGGTATCGGCGGCTACTGTTTGCCCAAGGACGCCGGGCTGGGTTATTGGGCCTATAAGCACATTCTCGGCTTCGAGGACGGCGATCAAGTTTTCAAGATCAGCACCACGGCCGTGGACGTCAACGATACCCGCTCTTTGCACGTGGCCGAATTGACCCGCGACGCCCTGCGGAACATGGGCCGTTACATAGCCGGGGCCGACGTGCTGATCTGCGGGGCAAGTTACCGCCAGGACGTGGGCGACACCCGCTACAGCGGCTCGGAAATGGTGGTCCGCAAGCTAACGGAAATGGGGGCCGAGATGCGCATTCACGACCCCTATGTGGAACACTGGTACGAACTGGAAAACCAGGACGATTATCCTGCCCCGGGCCATTCCTGGTCGCGTTTCTTCCGCAATCAAAGCACGCTCAACGGCATCCGCGTGCAACCCCATTTGCACGAAGCCCTGAAAGACGCCGAGGCCGTGATCCTGGCGGTTCCGCACAAGGAGTATCTGCAACTCGATCCGGCCCGGGTTGTCCAGTGGGCGGGCGGGCCGCTGGCCGTGATCGACTGCTTCGGAATCCTTTCGGATGACTATATCCAGCGCTACTTTGAACTCGGCTGCGAAGTCAAAGCACTGGGCCGCGGCCATATCCAGCGGATCAAGGAACAAGTCCGCTCGCGCAAATCGTAATCGATAAAGTTTATAATAGCCCAGGCCGGACTCGAACCGGATTCTGTAAATACTAAGGGGCTCCAACAAAACTTCCCTTCGCCGGGCATCGACCGAAGGTTGGTCGGGAAAGGGGCCGGGGGCGAGGGCTATCTTAAATGCATAAGAGGTTTTCGTTATAAATCCTTAGATAGAGAGCACGCCATGTAATAATGCAATTCTGTTTGTTGACTAAATTAGCCGACTATAGGGTATTATATTGAAATAGTTGTGCGAATAATTTATTTTTATCCACGTTGGTCCGGCCCGGAATCGGATAGAACATGTTTTCGGCATCTAGAGGGACGCGAGGCCGATCCGTATTTCCTTCGTGTGCCCGGCACAATCCTTGCCGGGCGAGTTGCCAAATTCCTTGCACCAGGTCGAAGAGATCTATTTTGTCGTTGCCTGCCGATTTGCGGACGTGCATTTCCAGCGTTTGGATCCGTTCCATCTGACCTGGCAGGCAGATATCGCGGGCTCGGGTCAGAGCGACCGGTTCCAGGCGGCCATGGAAGAGTTTTTGTGCCTCTGGGGAGATCGGCATGTCTGCCTCGACGCCGTCGTCGTTGATAATCAGAGCCCTGGCAAAATGGTCTTCCTCAAGCGCGCCTACGTAAGGATGAATGAATCTCGGCCCCATTTTTGACATGCGTATTTCGGGCGGAACGGATTGCCAAATATGCCGGCTGGAGGTAAATAAAATTCTTGCCTGGATTTGCAGCGGAGGAAACCAGAACCACTGAGGCGGTTGACGATCATTTTCCAGAATGAACTCGCGGTGCGCGCGGCGGACTACAAAGTGAACGAAAGGGATGTCTTGCCAAGGGACGACCGGGTCGATAAATAGGATCGCCTCCGCGGGAAAGCCCCGCGACTTGCCGCGAAACATGCGATATCCAAAGAACTGGCCGCTGCGAACAACTCGTTTCAGGGCCGAGGCCATCTGGGGACAAATCTCCTGCAGCAGGCGATCTCCCGTAGCGCGGTGCATAGGGAGCCGTTGCCTCAAGCGTTCGACCGATTCGATGAAGGCCGAGAGTTGAGCCGACGCCGCCCGGTTGATGAACTCTTCAAGCGGTTCTTGAAAAAGTCTCTGGCCCTGGCTGCCCAGGTGTATCACCTGAACGATTTGACCTTCACATTCGAACTGCAGGGCGGCCGTGGATTCGCCGGTCGGATTGCTTTTAAAGAGCGTAATTGATTGGGTGATCTGCTGGGCGGTATTTTCCACGAGTCTTGCCGCATTTTCCAAGTCATCGATACACTTGCCGTGGGCCTCGAAGAGATTCCTGCCGGCGGCCCCGTCGTTTATTACCTGGCATAAAAGCTCCGCGCCCATTCTTTCGGCAAGCCGTTTGGCTGCAAGGCAGGCCCAGGCCGCCTGGAATGGCAGCGACGCCAAGCGCCAAGATCGAAGATGAACCACGCGGGATAACTCGGTAAAGATAGGGCTATTGATAATTCGGTGCATACGGC
The DNA here is from genome assembly GCA_049509395.1 of Thermoguttaceae bacterium. GTDB lineage: Bacteria > Planctomycetota > Planctomycetia > Pirellulales > Thermoguttaceae > JBEKIK01. Next base: position 8,661 of record JBEKZY010000028.1, read on the forward strand.
CGATGGGTTGCCATAAAGAGTGCAAGGCCATCAGCGATTCGATGGACTCGGCCGGGGAAGCCGAAGCCGGTTGAGTCACGCATCGACTTAAGACAGCTTCATTGTTTACGAAGGTGATTCGCGTCGCGGCGCTATCGCGCGTCCGCAGTTCGACGAGCGAAGCGATCAGCGCCTGCAAGGAGGCCACTAGTTTTGAGGTATTCATCATATGTCTATACCCGTGGCATAAAAATGTCTTTGATTTCACGCTTTATTGCGGGCAGTATTGCGAGCCCAAGCGGAACCAACCATTCGCAAGGCGGCGGCGATTTCGTCCGGGGCCAGCACAATCTCAGCTTGTTTTTGCCGGTCTTCGCCGCCTTGCCGATCTTGCTTATCTGTAGGTTCATGGGAATCGAGATAGTTTGGCGCCGGTCCCAGAATGGCTTGAGCGAGATCGGTAAGGAATAACAATCGGCCCGGCACGATACCCGCCGTACTGTGACAACTCTGAATCAACAAGTCCATGGCCGAGCCGGCAAATTCGATGTTTGGATATTCGACGGCAATAAGAGACCTGGCTTCTGCAACCGTCAAACCCGGGACGTCGAGCCTGAGCAGATGATCAACGGCAGATTGTTTTCGCCTGGGTCTGGCCGTCAATACAACATGGGGCAGACGGGCCAATTCATGGATGACCTGATCGCGGATCGAGCGGGGCATAGTTTCCAGCAGTTCCGCGTCGGAGATGACCAATAGATCTTCACCCTCCATGGATTTGTTTCCGGCCAGGAGCGTTTCGACGACCAATTCAATCGGAGTGGTGAATATCCGCTTTACCAATAAGCGGGAAAGGACCAGTTCGCCCACCAGCCGATAACCGTGCAGCGCAAGCGAGGCGGCCATGGTCCGTTTTCCGATTCCCCATAATCCCACCAACTGAACAACCGGTCCGGCCGGCTGTTGAGCCTTGACCAGGGCCGCCAGATTTTCAAAACAGCGCAACCGGGCCTCGCCCACCAACGCGCCTGTCCGGTTTAAGCCGGATAGATACTGACTGAAGGGCGGTATTGCTTCCTGGTCCTGGTCTTCGGCGTCTTTTTCGGCGGCCAGCAATTTGATGATCTCGGTGCATTTGCCGTTAGAAGTGAATTTCCAGGGTTTCAAGCCGTTTTTTTCCAGATAACGTTGAATTCTCACGTCTAACTCGGCCGGATCGATGTTTGCCGCCGCGAAGGGCGGAGGATTGTCGGCGGCAATGAAGAATCCTCGTTGCAGCGGTAAAAGCTCGACCACTCCGTACGGCGTCGGCTGGATCAAATATTGTTCGCCGTGTTGTTTTACTTGCACCTTGGCGGCGTACTGCGGAAACACGTCTTTGGCGACCTTTGTCGCACACGGATTTAATTCCCAGTCCATGCGATTTCCTCCCTATGTAGCGGCCGTCATGACAATTAGTTTACTATTAATCAAAAAATTCATCCCACCAATACACCTTCGGTCACGGGCGCGCCGTTCTGCCTGACCGGTTCGACGAGCCGGGCCTTGTCGTGTGGCGGCGGGCGAATGAAAGTGCTGTCGAAGACGTTGTTTTCGTTGAGTTGGATTCCGGAAAACTCAGTGGAGATCCGCGCCCAAAGGGCCTGCAGCGAATCGGCCTGATCGTAACGGACCTGCCGGCACCAATATTGAATCAAGGATTTGATCTTGCCTATGCTGCATTCATGCAGGTCGCGGGCGCGAATGGGAATTGCGGCGCCGGATTGCATGCGCAACATCCAGATCACAAGCGAATTGCTGAACACGAAATCGCCGACGCGGTTGCCGAACTCTTCCGGGGTCAAGGACAATTTCGCCAGGACTTGCGGATCGGCGTACAAGGCCGCGGCCCTGGCTAGTTGGGTTTTTCCGGTGCGCGGGAAGGATCGTTTTATGAATCTCCTAGCCACGGCGGTAGGCAGCCAATCGAACCTTGTAACGTTCATTGTGCCGTAAACCGCCACGCCCTTTATATCATTGCTGAATTCCGATTGTAGAGTCAGACGCACGCGATGGTCCACGTTGCCTTCGTAGCGCATGCCGCCGTCGCCCAAAAGCGCATTCATTTCGTCCAGGAGGATAACGACAATGTAGCCTTTTTCGGCAAGGGCTTTGGCCCGGTTTATGGCCAACTTGATCGTGTGCTCGGTGACCGAATACCACTGCGAGGCGACAGTGGACGGACTGACATTAATAATAACGAATGGTTTGCCGGAGAGTTGGGCGGCCGTTCGGGCGGCGGCAATCACTCCGGAAGTTTTGCCGACGCCCGTGGGCCCTTGCAAAACAACCATAAAGGCGTCGCCGAGGGCCATGGCTTTGACGTCCATTTCCCATTCGTTGGCCAGTTGGCGGGGGAAGAACATTTGCGCGAGTGTCGGTCCCTCGCGGGACGGAAACTCGATCCAGTTTTCGTACTGCGTCAGCTTGGTCTCGGTGATTCCATATACGAGGATCCCGTTGTGCTGGACCTTGACTTGCTCGCCTTGATCGATCCGTGCGCCGATTTGTTTTGCCAGTTCCGGCATGGCGAACAACACGTGGCCGTGGTCCGTGCCGTCGCTTACGATCACGCTGGCCAGTTCCGGGATAACGGCGCTTTGGGGTTCGGCGCGGAGAACTATATGTTCTTCGAGTTGCTGGGGGACCGGGGGCGCTGTGCCCAACCACATCTTGCCTTCCACGTCGGTGAAACACCACTGGAACAGTCCTGGCGCAGTCTGTCCGTCCTGCAGGGCGACGCAGACGATCGAAGCAATGCCGCCGCCGGACCGCGCCGCGTAAATCACTTTGCGAGTGTCGCCGTTAACGCCGAAATCGAAGGGGCGGCTCAGCACGAGCATGGGAACCGGTTGTTCGCGGATTTTACGCTCGAAATCCTTGATTGCAGCCTCGAGTTGATCGCTCTTGACGATATTATTCATGGCCTGAAGCGCAAGGGATTCTATTGCCCCCAGGGAATTGCCATGGCAGATACTAAGAGTTTCGGATATGAGGTGTTTGGTGAAATCCGGATTGTTCAGAAGATTGGGGTCAAGGACCGCCCGTTTCGCGGCTTGCTCGACTTTTTCACAAACCTGACGATAATTTTCAGGTAGAATCATCGCAAAGTACCTCCAAATCGATGGGAACAAGTATTCCGTTAAGAAAACCGCAAACCGCAATATCCTCTACGGCCCGATCGGGACTAAAACCAAATAGCGCAATCGGCATCACGATCAGGGATGAGACCGAGGCATCGAGGTTCCAAGCGAGCGTGACGTCCGGCCCGCTGGGCAACGGGGCCAAAGGAGTTCCCTCGACGTCGCGCGGATGAAGGTGCAGGTATCCGCCCACGCGCTCGTGGCTGCGGCAGATTTTCAGGAATTGATGCCCGGGCGTTTTCAGGAATCCGCGGCCTCGCTGGCTGGCGGGCGCCTCGACCAGGTCGTCGATAAGCACGTCGCAAAAGCCATCGCCGTACAGATGCACGCGGACCTGCGCCAGCCATCCCTGCTCATTCTCCTTTTCGGCCGCGGCGGCCAGGGTAAATTTCCGATATACCTTGCCTGTAAACACGCACCGCATGAATGTGCCCCGCCGATGAATGGAAAACCGCGGTCCCAACGGCTCGGTACTGAACTCCGCGGGCAAGAGCATCGTGGAATCGGTTTCCTCGAGTACAAAATCGTCGTCCTCCCATTGCATCCATTGTTTCACCACCGGATTGCCGCGGTTGGTTACCGCGACTTGGATCGCGTATCCATGCTCCAGGCCCAACTGCCGGGCCAGGGCAACGCCTATCCAGAAGAATTTTTCCACCGGCACGCGCAGCACGGCCAACAGTTGCGGATCGCCGGATATCGACCATCCTTCCATCTTCACCAGGGGAGCGGCCGTGTTAAGTCCTTCCATTTCCAGTACGACGGTCCAGGGAGTACCCGCAAGATCGGGTCGGGCCATGACGCAGCGATAGCTCAACTCTTTGAACAATGGCCGGTACGACGCGGGATCGGTAAAATCGAGCACGCGGCAGGCCAATGCTTGTCCGTTTTTTGTCACGATAATCAGAAGTTGATCGGTTTTGTTGTTCTGCGTTATGGATGTCGTCATCGGCAGATTCTTTATGTTTGAACTCGGTTGTCATGTATTTGCAGGACGAGTTTTATAACTCGTCTAATGCACAATTATTCGTATCGGGCAGAGCCGCACCTGCATGGGTAACACCGCATTTACGCGGGGGTTAATTCGCTGGCGAGGGTAATTTCCTCGTCATCGAGATCTTTCAATTCCGTATTTGGATCCAGAGTGGCCCCGTTTTTGGCTACCATCTCGAAGGTTCCTGCCAGTCCGGCGCGTGCCGCGATTCTTGCGGCGACATTGCCCAGCCGTGCGCACGGATTTTTAACAACGGCCCGAAATCGGCGGCCGTTTAAAGTTTTTAAATGGAGCGTTTGCATTTCAACCTCCTTTCTTCTCCTTTACGAAATTTCCATCTTTCGGCAGTCCGGCCCACGGCGAGCCGGAAAAATCCCGCCGATATTTGTGGCGTATTGCCAGGTGCGGCTTTGTTCGATGCGAAATCGTTCATCGCTCATTCGTTGCCATTTGACATAAATTATTTTTGGTTTGCGCAGGCTGCGTACGGCCGTTGTTCAACAGCCATTTTTCAGCCGCCCGCGGATTCGTGCCCAAGTACAATAGGTTCCGGGTGTATTGTTCCGCGACGGCGGGGGCGGGATCGAAAGCCAGGTGATCGCGGCCATCGTCCTCCGAGAAATCGGCGAATTCTTCATCTCCTGCCGGCGGTTCGTCGCCGTTCCCCCAGGCAATACATGCAAGCGACTCACCCTCCCACTCCGCATCCGCCGCGGCATCGCATATTTCCACGGGCAATCCGGCTTCCTGCAATTTTTCCACGTAAACTTTGACCGCCGTGAGGCAAACGTCGTCGTCAGCGACGGGTATGAATTTAAGCATTTCATTCCTCCTCTATCTCGCACAATTCCACGGCATCATCCTCGCCGCCGGTTTCTTCCATCGGCTGGTCCTGGGTTTCGCATGCGCAAAACAAGGGCAACGGAGGCCCCAAAGGCAGCCGGCCTTCCTGGCCAAGCCGTAAAAAATAATCTCGTGCAAGATTATTAAGGCTGTATTTTTCGCCGAACACGCGACCGCCAAGGATGCGGCTGACTTGCCAGAGGAGCAAGGTCAAATCGTGCGTGGCCAGCGGCGACCAGGCCGCGGAGTAACACATCCAGCCTTGTTGGCCGTTGCGCATGGCCTCGAGAAATTCCAGCAATTCGGGAGGTAATAATTCCTCGTCGATACAGCTTTCCTTATGAAGCACGTGGGGATTAAAGGGGATTGCGCTTCCTTGGAATTTAACTTCGGGTTTGGAATAGGGATAATGCATTGGGACATAAATCTGCAGGTCCCAATCGGCATGAGATTGCACTTGGCCGCCGCTAAGGATCAAACCGGCCACGTTTTGCAAGCGGACGGCGATGTAAATAGTGCCTCGATCGCCCGGGCCGACTCCGCCGACTATGCACCTGCCCGACCAGGGACCGTCATCGGCGGCGGCCCGCCGGAGCATTTCAAAATCCCGCGCCTTGCGCGCATCGCATACGTTCTTCGAGGAAAGCAGGCGCTGAATGATTTGCGATATCGGTTTTAGATTGGCGGAACCGGACATGGATGGTTTCTCCTGCTAGCTTTATTTACATTGTTTCAGCAACTAATTGAAAATGTCCTGAAATTAAAAAACAGTTTTTGAATTTTCTCATTCGTTTTAACCGCGACCGGGCGGCATGCGGGGCTTGTCGGGAGCGGGTCCAATACCGGCAAATTACCTTTATATCCCAAACTAAAATTTCAGGACAATCTCGACTGACTTAATCGGACAAAAGCGCCTCCTGACGCATGGGGGCATCTGCCGCATGCGGGCCCCAGCAGCCGGGAACCCTGGTTCGTTTTCGCACGGTTGTTTCATATCTTCCAGCGCCGGCACATGCCGACAAATTGATTTTCGTGTTTCGCCAGCGTGTGGAATTGCCTGCGGTCAGGCAATCGATTATCACGGTGAGCACTTGGGCCGCGGCTGCCGACGCCTCGCTCTGCAGGGTTCCGCGCAGCAACCGGCCGCATTCGCGAAGCACCAAACAAGGCTCTTTTGCCGGCAGCGAGAGCAGTCCGCAGGCTGCGCAAGGATCGTCCGGCAGGCTATTGCCGAATACAGAGACCTGGGCTTGTTCCTTATCCACGGCCGCTTGAATTACCAAGATTTCCGAGTCAACCCCGCTGCCGGCCCGGCGAATGTCTGACATTGCCGAAACTCGCGACGGCCAACAATCCAATCCCATCAGCACAAAGATGAAATCGGGTTTCCCTCCGGCATGGGAGGTCCAAAGTTTTTGCCAATCGACGTTTTCGACGAACTTGCGATATGCTTTTCCGGGTATGGGCCGGCCTAAAATCGCTGAAATTCGATCTCGTAGACAAACGGCTTTTGGACGGCTCTCGTATCCGCGCAGCCAGAAAGGGAGGATGGGCGACGGCCTGACGAGCTTTGCGTCGAAAACATCGATTCCCACCACGCTGGACGCCACCAATTCATTGGAGAACAAGGCCTCGCTTACGTGATGGTTCACCACGCCGGCTCCCAAAAATTCAAAGCGGCAAGTTATCATAACAGTTCCTCCGGCGGCAGATCTTCGGCAGCGTGAAACGCGGCGCCGCACTTCAGGCATTTTCCCATTTGATCGGCGATGCTTTGGGCAAAAAGCGTGCCGCACACGGCACAGCGGACGGCATATTCCTCGTCGATGCGCCGTCCCGTAGCCTCGCACATGCGGCCGTTGGCAGGCTCGGTTTGGGCCACCTCTCGGCCGACCAGAAAGGATGTCTCCGCGGAACGAACCCAATCTTTTGCCTCGATCACCTGAAAACCCCCGATTATGTCCAGGCCGTTGACGCTTGCCGGGACCTCCAGCGGCGGTTCCAATACAAGCGTGCCATCGCGGTCCACGAGCCAGGGCGCTTGGTCCAGGCGACGCCAGGCGGGTTGCCCCTGGTCATCCACAGCCGATTCATAGCAAGGCAGTTCGCTCATTAATTGTTCCTCGTGTTTTATAAATATTACGTGGCTGCCAGCGAGCAATCGCGCATGCCCGCCCCGTGACCATGCGCACAATGCCGGGGCGACGCCTTGCGTGCCAGGCAATTTCCAACAACGTTCGTTCCATGAAATCGCAAGTTGGTTGCCGGCCGGCCGGACATCGCCTCTCGCAACTCACTGACAGCCACGCCTGCCGCCACCATATTTGTGGGGATAATCGCATCCTCTTCCACGGCGTTACAGGATTCTCGTTGATGCAATACATTCGGCGGCTGCTCGAGATGAGCCGCGCAGCGAAGGCAGGCCTGATCCGGTTGCTGCACCACGGCATATCCCGAAGTCGCGCTTGTTGCCGCCGTGGCCATAACCACGCCTTTATCCCATGCCGCATCCGCGGCTATCAATCGCGCCTCGTCGTTGTCGGGCAAAACCAGTAAATAGTCGGCGTCCTGCAATTCCAAATCCGCATTGTTTTTTACCAGGCGCATCTTGCCGGCATAAAAACCTTGGGGATCGATCTTTTGCAGCACGGAGGCGGCGACCTGGGCCTTACTCCCCTGCAATGCCTGATTGGAAAACAAAACCTGGCGATTTAGATTGCTTCGCGCGATCTCGGAATCGGCGTCGATAATAGACAGTTTTTTCGGCTTTTCAAGAATGTTGACGCCGTTGGCCGCCGGCAGGCAAGGATGCCGGTCCAGGGCGATAGCGATTGCCGCGGGATTACCCAATCCGCCGATCCCAAGCTCAACGCCGCGCTTGCCAGCGAAAGTCGCTCTTGTGATAGGGGCGGCAAGTTCCGCCAGCAGAGCATTAAGAGACATATCGACCGGGCAATCGATTCGCCGCCGTCGTTGTAAAGAATAAAACAGGGTAATGCGCGGGGCAGCCGCCGCGCCCGCGCCGATCATCGCCTCGTTTAACACCGCGCCCGCGGCGATCATGGACAGTTCGGCGCAAGGTCCGGCCGCAGTTACAGGCCGATTTTTAATCGGCTCGATTTGGGCGGCGGCCCTGGAGGCAGTGGTCCGCTCGACCAGCACGCCGCTTTGGCCGGTAAATGTCAACAGGACCGGCGGATCGAAGTTTGCCGCAGCCAATTGGGAAGCCAATTCATAAGCTCTTCCAGGATCATTTAGATGCAGCACAACCAGGGAGTATGGATATCGCCTCAACAGAGATGCAATATCCTCGACGAGCGCCAGAGGATCGATGTAGTCGAAGACCGTCTGGCCTTGACCAACGACTCTAACCAACTCGTGATGCGGTCCGGTCAGCCAACTTTCGCCGGATTGTTGCGGGCCGTCGTAGTCGGACCAGATCTCTTGCATTCCCGCCGCGGCTGCGGCCATTTTGATGAAGGTCGAGGCATAGCGGCATGCATACGAGGCATTGACATCGACGATGCAGGTCTTACGTCGCCACTCGTGTGGAAATACGACTTGCTGCCGGGAAAAATCCCTGGCCGCTTCATCCGTTGACATTGCCGTCCTCCTTTTCAGTTTCCGGCTTTTCGGTTTCCGGCGGATCCATCACGTTGGCAACTTGCCCCTCGTCCTCATCTTCAGCGTTCAAGGCCGTCTTATCGGGCTGCCGCCAACCCATGGCTTTTGCTAATGCACCGCAGCGGTATGCGGCCTCTTCCATAATTTCGGCCGATATAGAGCGCGATTGTCCATGCCGCCAGATTACGAATTCGGCCGGCTTGGCGGAGCAGGCATGTTCACCAGGCGAGTTGTACTGTAATTTTGGCGACCAGCCCGGCTCATTGGTCCTCCAGGAGTTGTAACCGTATTGCGGGTTGTTGTACTGGTAATATGGCACGCCATGGCGCGGCATGCGCTGTTCGGCCTGGGCCAGGAATTCCTGTCGTTCGCGATGGCCCAAAACCTCTTCGCCAATGATGTGAATGGCGACATCGGTCACGGCCTCTTCGTGTTTTACCCCGTGGCACCAGGGGCATCGCAGGATTTTGTAAGCGGGCATGAAGTAATCGCCGTCGGCGTTGAAAGTTTGAAATGAAGAGACTTGGAGCGGTTCCCGGCATTTCATGGACACTTTCAGATCTTCCGGAGAAAAGTCCGCCCGGTTGGTTTCGATTTTCACTGAAACCCGGGGATGATCTTCAAACACGGCCTCGAAAATTTGTCCCGCGGAGGATGACGCCGCGCCGGCATTCGGCCGGTCAAGCAGCCGGCCCGTCGAAATCACTGGAATTTGCGCGGACCACCCCACTTCCTCCTCGTTAAGCTGGCGCATGTACTCCAAATCGGTGGAGCTGGAAAAGACCGACATAAGCGCGTGGGAATGCGCGGCGCCGACAATAATACAGTCCATTGCCCGGGCTTCGCGATTGGCCTTAAGCACTACCTGTCCGGTTGTAAGCACGGCCGAGGAATTGGCGAACTGCTCTTTGGGGATTAAAATATCGACTATCTGGTATGGATTGTTTTTCTTGGCTAGCAGGAAAACCATCAGCTCCATGGATCGGAAGGTCCGGCAAATGAGTTTTATTTTGGCAAGGGCCGATCCCAGGATCCATAAGGCCTTTCCCTGACTGACGAATGATTTGTCCCCATCGGTAATTTCGTAGTCCGCCGGATGGCGGATGACCTGTTGCGCGACGGCGGACACGCGATTGGAAAAAGCGGTATTCATCAATGTCGACTCCCATCAAAACCGTGTAAACTATTGATCCTTTAACGCCGGTCGCAAACGACCGGAATGAACTTTATGCGGACATGCCTCCGCGAGCGTGGCGGCTAACGCCCAATTCGACGTCGCACTTCTCGGCTTCGCTCAGCACCGCGCCCCATTGATCGTGCCGCGACAATGATTTTTCCACGGCCTGCTCACCCTCCGACCCGGCTGAAAACAATTCAATATCGACCTGGTTTGAATTCAGTGTTTCAAAAAAGCCGGGATGGGCATTCTGAGAAATCGCCTGGCGAAGGGCGCCTTCCACAGTGCCTTTAAAATTTTCCAGTTTCGACAGGTCCAAAGGGATTGATGCGCCGTTGGCCCCGTGGAGGACGTTGATAACTTTAGCTTTTGGCTTGGGCATTGTTAACATTGCTTCCATAAATCACCTTGCTTGTGGAAATTGATGTTGTTTTTACAAGGAATAAAATTAAATCACAAAAAAAAGCCGCCGAACCGGGAACGCCAATTAAGGTTGTTCGCGGTTTGGCAGCTTCGTTTTAGCGACGCGGGCTGCTTAAAATGCTTGACAATTGTTTCTTGTATTTTTTCAGCCGAGGTTAATCCCGGCCGATCGTATTACCTTTCTACATTTTGATGGCATCTTGAAACATCGATGAATCGCGCAGCATGGCTGCCAAGTCTTCTAAACCGGAAATTTCATCGATAAATAACCTTATTCCGATGAACAAATCGCGTAAAACTCCATTTTTAGCGGTGAAATGGCCTTGGGCAAAGTCCAGTTCATACTGGTGATCGCCGAAAAGGAAGCGGCACGAACGAACAAGCTCGGCCAGCCCGGCTGCTACTCTTTCGCGCAACTCGCACAAGTCGCAAATATCGCGGGAAACGTCGGGGCAAAACTGGCGAAGAATTCTTTCTTGTAGGACATGCCGTTTATGCGCTATTTTACAATCCTGTTTTGGAATCCAACGTTTTGCCGTGAAACCGAGGTCACTCGACGCACCGTCGTGCAGCGAAACGCCCAATTCTGCATCGGCGGCCTGCATTCGCGAAATCAGCAATTGAGCATCGCAGGTTGTTGCCAGAGCAAGCTGTGACAGATGACCGCCATTGCAACACGTGTCATTCATCTTCTTACCCTTTCAAAAGCGCACAGGGATATCTTCGATCTTATTATGGAACCGATCAGTGTGTTTTGTCAATCATTGCCTGCGCAACGACTGCATGATGCGCTGGGGTTGACGCGCCCGGGGATAGCAAAATACTTTATTAAAGTTGTAAAACCCCTTCGATTTGTCAACGTAACACGGCAGTTTTTCAAATTGTACTCTCATATTGATTATTCCAGGCGGAATTCTATAGTTATTGTGAACAAATTGACGGAAATAACAAAATGCTCAAGCTATCGCGGTCTGGGTGACGGAGAATTTTCAACAGGATGCTTGCACTTCATGATACCGTCACCAAGGTGATCGTAAATCTGATCAATTGATAAATGTCCTTTGCCGCGTGTCTTGGATTTACCGGCTTCGCACTTCAATTCGCCGACATTGCCGCCCAACCTGCGTTCTAAAACTTCTTTGGAAAGAGGAATCACTTCTGTTTTTGTGGGCTTAACGAGTATGGAATGCGATTCTACATTCCGTTCAACAGAGGGTGAAAATTCATAGCGAATGATAAATGCTCCAACCATCAGATCGGATCGCTGATATTGGGGCGGCCAGATTTTGTTGGCCAGGTCGGGAAGCTCCAAGGCAATGCATCCCGTGGCCCGGCCCGAGAATCCTCCCAAGGCGATTTCCACGGTTTCAGCCGGCTGTGAGTAAACGTAGAATACCATGGCTGCGTCTTGTGTTTCGGAGCTAGGGCAAAAGTCCCAGTTTGCGTCATCCACTTCATAAGCTATGCCCGCTTCGCCGTTAGATGCCCATAACGGAAATTTTCTCCCCCCAAAGGCCGAGGGGGGGTGGGGGTCGTTCTTCCGATATCGGAAAAATATGGGCAAAGGCATCTGTTGCAGGTTTTGAATTTTATTCCAAGGCACGGACACAAAAGGCTTGACCCCGAAAACTTTAGCGACTACGCATTCGCTAAGCGGCAAGGTTTTCATGCTGCCAATGCACACCAAAGCGCGACTGCCCGTATCCTGCCTGAATCGAGAATATATCCACAATGATTCATTAAAGCATTGTTTTTGATGTTCTTTGTTGGACCAAGAACGGAGCAAGCACTGTTCCAGGTCGGATGGTCGTTGTTCATAGCAGGTGAGCACCTGGCGGCTAAAGGTCGCCGTGAGAAACGCGTCGTCGGCATTGATCCATTTTGGTTCGGCTGTGGTTTGATCGTGGCGCACGCCCTGGCAAATTTGCACCTTAAAGTATTTGCTCGTAATGCTGGTGAACATCCTCCAAAAACCGGAGGGCTGCACTCCAAAAAACGGGCCCAATAGTTTCGCGGGCGATATGTGGAATTCGCTTGCGAAAAAGCCGACGATCTTTTGCAACGCGTCGATGCTTACGCTTTTCGCACGATTTGTACATAATGCCCGGATTGTGGCCAGCGGGAGCCCGGTTTTTTGATGGATTTTTTCATATATTCCCCATGGATTTCCAGGACAATATTTTTTTATAAGCTTTTTGAGCTGGATGTTCACAATAATGTTACGGCTTCTAATTTCCGGGAGAACACTAGGCATGTTTGACGTCTCCTTTACATCAGAATGTAATAATGCTGGTAATACGACGATCCAGAGGCGGATAAATCAGATTGTCCCGCTTATTCCTATATACAGTATTTTTCATTTTTTGTCGAGCATGCATTTATTTAATCAATTAGCTAATTACATTTTCAATAGACGGCCTCCAGTGAAAGTCAAGTAATTACCAGCAAAATGCATGACAACATGAACAACAGGCTCATTGTTAGAGCAAGCCCAAGCATTAACAATAGCCGGCCGAATTTCCCCTGCGATCGACCGGAGATTTTCAATTCCTCATCGCTGGGAATACGGTCCAGTTTAATCCACAAAGAGGCGCCCGGCAGTTCTTCTTCAGCAGCAAGGGCGCAGCCAAACATATTATTCTTGCCATTGGACATAAATGTGCTCCTTTAAAGATTTTTTTTCACTGGCCGGCGTCCCTCCACTGGGATATACGGGCACTACATGCATATTTTTTCACAGGCCAAATTTTCTTCGTTTCCCTGGTGATATGCCGGTAGAAGTGTGGAGCCGCCTTTTTCGAGCTGTTCTTCCCCGCCGCAAGCGTTACTTTCGCTCCAGTGCCGCTTCCAATAGGGGATTCGCGCCGACTTGCTTATCAGGGCGTACTCGCCGTGTTTCAGGCCCAGGCTTTGCACCACGAAGCGGGTTGCCGCCACCGAAGCATTCGGCTCTCCCAAGCGGTCTATTTCTCGCGCAAAAATCCAAGCTGCATTCCACCGGTCGCCGGTCCCGGCGGGTGTATCGACCTGCCTGTCCGACATGATCTCGATTGATTGATAACGGCCATGATGCAATTCCACTAGCACTACGCCGTTTCGTCCCCGAGTCGCCGCGGCAACACCGCATTTGATTTGCCCGCGTTGGTAAAGTTCGCTGAGCGAAACGGCGATTTGCTCGGGCACGGCACTATTGCTCTCATGCATGGCAGCGGCGCTTACTCCTTGCCGATAAATAAAGTCATAAGCCTCTTTGACATTGAAAGATAACGCCGCCGCGCCGGATGCCAATTTATCAGTCGAGGCGTTTGTGGCCTGCAAATACCGGGTAGTATGCCCCGCCATTTCCCACGCCATCGAGCTAAGCTGATCGCTTTTCGGTGAGATGCACGCCAGAACATCGGCATCTCGCACTATCTCGCGAATTTGCTCCCGAAGTTCCGCACTTAGCCCCGGCCTCTGTTCAATACATACCGGACTGCGGACTATTCCTCTATCGCCCGGGCAATGGCAAATAACATTGTACAGACGATTATGCAGATTAAATGAAAATAATTGGACTCCTGCCGCGATGCAAGCCTTGTCGATGATTTCTGATTTTGGCGCCGAGTCAATCAGGCGAATATCCAGCGCAACATTCAGTTGCCGGCGGATATTTGCCATTGCAATAGCCTGATTATTTGCCCCTCCGCCGCCATGTATAGAGTTTATCATGCCATCGAGCATATTAAGACGGATCGGCTCGAGTGAATCGGCCTTGCCGCCGGACGTCAGGATGCTATCGGTATGCAATTCCGTCCTGTGACCGCCATGAGGGTTCACAAGATCCACGCCATTGGCTTTCAAAATCGCCTGTACTTGTGGATGGAGAATTACATCCTCCGTTGATGTGCCCAAGATCACTACGACTTTTTTATTCTTGCGGTATCCCATAAACAAATCCATTTTCTTGTTGTTTTCCGATAAACTCGATTGGCGTATGAGTTGTAATTTTCTTCCCCACTTTCAATAACCCCAAAAAACCCGGATTTTTCATGCAAAATAGAAATTATTCGCTCGATTCTGACGCCATTTTGCCGCCCGACGGCTGGAAATAAGCCAATTGATTGCGGTAGATGAATATTCCCTGCGGTAAGTTGCAATCCTGACTGCGTTTGCTATAATAAAGGCCACATCTTTGATCTGAGGTCTTTTTGGGCATCTATTCCTCTAATCGGGTACCTGCAAATGATCAAAGCGGCCGAGGTACGGTGGCTATATGCCATTTTGGATAAAGTTAAACAGGCTCATCCGCTTGAATTATTTGAGTGTGCCGATTTGGCCAGAGGATTTATTGGCTGTAACCTGGTATCCGATGTCGCGAACTTTTTCTCTCGCGCCAGGCAAGCCGGCAATTGTTCCATTGGCACGGGAATCGCCGTTACCCGCGCGGAACTCGATGATCTACTTTGCGCGGCTTTAAACGGAGAAATGACGCAACCTCTTATCACACAAGGAAATATCGTATGCGGAAGATTGGTTAATCTCGATCCGACCTGGTGTAATCGCAATCCCTGGAGGGCTATTAACACGTTGCTGGCACACGAGATTGCCATTAGTATCATAGCTAACGGCAATTCCGCTAATTCCGCATTCGTTGAAGCGAATACGATACTCTTGAATATTATGAAGTGGACTCCGCACTATTCGTTGACCAAAAACGCTCCTTTGACAAAGCATTTCCACAAATGGTGGAATATCACAACGTCCCAGTACACCGAAACTATCAGAGAAAATTATTTAGAGGTCCGGAAAGGAACTTGTGCGCGACAATTTTTTGTCGATCTATTAAGGGGCGTGACTGAACCCAGGAAGCTTGCAGCCATTTTGGTGCAAAAAAATCAGTTATGGGACGACCTTTTAAATGTAGTTCGACATGCCACTCCTCATAATAATCTAGGGTCAATCTCTGCTAAATGGATAAATGATCTGAACATTAGGCTTTTAAACTATTTATCCTATAATGCCCGGCGAAATGATCCAAAAGGATGTGAGTTATCTGCATCTGATCGAGATCGGCTTCGAGAGATGATAGATTGGGCAATCCGTTCAGGCCTGGATCCGTATAAAAACATCAATGACAACGGCATGCGTGGCACCAAGATGTGGTGGCATGTAGAAATTCCCGGGACCGCTGTGTGCATACAGCCCGGAAATATTGAAGTATTTATGGAAGAGTTTCTGCAACTCCATCAAGCTTGGTGGTTTCGCAATATCAGAAATCATCCATCCACGCCGCTGGCTATCCGGGACCTTTTTTTCAATCCCTTAATAGTAGCTTTCTCTCGCTGGTTTGCTAGAACAACTTCTTATGGAATGGTGTAAGTCATTTAAAATCAAGAGTTAACGGCATAATTGAGAAATATTTGTAAAAAAAATCCTGTAAACGAAAAAATTTCTTTAATCCCGGTATATATATTATGGCCCCCACATACGTGGCATTCTGTCGATCGGCCATCGGCATTGGTGCTTCGTTGAGGTGGACCGGCAAGCGTTCGATTGCCATGACAAAATGTATACGTCACAACGTCATTAAAATGCACGTCAGGCGAGACGGCGGCAAACCTCAGGATGAGGTTGTAAATATGGCCACGAAATGGCTATGTCCGGACATCAGCAACGGCCAGGTTCGAAGAGCGCGGTCTGTTTATAATGCCATGCGGCTTGGGTTGACGATCTACAAGGATTTCATGACCTCATTTAATGCATACTTTATGGAGCAGCCCGGGCTGGGTGATCCATATATAAACGCGGCACTTCGACGGCGGTTCGGTTTCCAAAATGACAGGATGCACGAGGCCGTACGCAACTGTATTCTCGACAAACGCGTTTACTTGATGACCAAATTTCGCGAACGGTATCAACCTACATTATTCGGTCAGCAAACTTACGACCCGAAGGGCGTTGCAGGCTACATGCAGCGCGTTGTGGAAATTGAAAGCCGAAAAATTCCGCCGGAAGATATGCCTGGATTTATTGTGAACGGAGATACGCAAGGATTTGATTATGCCGATGGCGCATCAGATCCGATGCAGGATGACATCTCTGATAAAGACACTTCATATCAACAAATGGCCCTGTACCTATGGGATTTTTGGGGTCCGGAGAATAATTTCTCGCCGGAACAACGTTTGGAGGGCATGGTAAGCGCGGGCCTGGGATACATGTTGCCCGAGATTGTAGCGGATGATCCAATGCCTTTTCCATTTGTCGCAAAGACACTAGAAGAAATCGCTTTCCGTTGCCGACAATTCTTACTTGATCGCATACCGATATGGGTAGAAGCCAAAAATCGGCTTCAGGAACGCACTAGCCGGTTGTTGGCGCGCCGCGATCGAGTAGGATGTAAACAACGGTTGAAAACCGTGGCGCGTGTGGGTTGAAAAGTGTAGCGCTCAGGATGAAAGATGGTTCTATTGTAACTCCG
>JBEKZY010000280.1:0-6678 GCA_049509395.1 Thermoguttaceae bacterium
TTCAAGTAGCTTCTGCTACATTAGCAAGTCCTCAGAGCAGACCACGTCAAGTCGGGCTTTGGTGTGCAGATTATAAAGATATCACGGTGACCAACTTCACGGTGGATGCAGAACGCCCAAAGGCCTTCATTATTATGCAATTTTCATCGCCATATGATGAGGTATATTCAGCAGTTATTAAAGGCGCTTGCGACGAATGTAATCTAGACGCACTACGTGCAGATGAGATGTATGGCCCGGGAATCATCATCAAGGATGTGACCGACAAGATTGCCAAATCCCATGTTATAATCGCGGATATCTCTCCAACAAATCCAAACGTATATTTCGAAGTAGGCTACGCTCTAGCACTCCAAAAACCCATAATATTACTAGCTCAAAAAGAAACACCCCTACCGTTTGATGTATCAGCTTTCCGCGTTCTTTTTTACGAAGATAGCATCGCTGGTAAGGCACGCATCGAACAAGGTCTCAAGAATCACCTTAAGGCAATATTGCAGCAACGATAAACTGCATTCATTTTTTTATTCCGCTGCGAACCTATCCCCCGGTTGCACGCGGTGGCCACGGAGAAATTCTTCGACCGACATCAGGCGTTTGCCCACGGGTTGGATGCTTTTTGGGGCAATTGCATCGATGCCGGCCGCGATTACCAGGCGGCCTTTTTCAGCCTCCAAAACCGTGCCGGGAATACTGCCGCCGGCATGATCTTCGACTGCCGCGGGCCCGAAGATCAAGCGTATGGGCGGCCTATTTTGTCGGCGCAAGAACGTGTAGGTCTTGGGCCACGGCTCCAACGCCCGAATCTGGTTTTTAATCGCCTCCGCCGGCCTGGACCAATCTATCAGCCCGTCGGTCTTCTTCAGCCTCGGCGCCTTCGAGGCCAAGGCGGGATCCTGGGCCATGGCCTCCAAATTGCCGGCCTTTAATGCGTCGATCGTGCGCAGCACCAGCCAGGCGCCCAATTCCGAAAGCCGCTTTTCCAATTCCACCGCAGTTTCCTCGGGGCTGATGTCGGTCTCGGCCTGGGCGATGCACGGTCCGGCATCCACCTTGGGCGTCATGTGGATGACCGTCACGCCGGTTTTAGTCTCGCCGTTATAAATCGCCCAATTAATCGGGGCGGCGCCTCGATACTTCGGCAACAAGGAGGCATGCAAATTGATGCCGCCTAATTGAGAGGTTGCCAAGGTCGATGACGCCAAAATCTGCCCGTAGTCGCAGACCACCATCAAATCGGCATTATATTTTGAAAGCCGTGATTGCGATTCCGGGGTGTTTATGTTTTCCGGATCGAAAATGGGCGTGGTTTGCTGATGGGTAATGTCGCGCACGATGCTGACCGGCGGCGGTTCCTGCCCGGGCCGCAAATGAAGCGGCGATGTGACCAAGGCCACAATGTCGTGATGCGTGCGGTATAGTTCGCGGAAAGTCGGAGCCGCGAACGGCCCGGTTCCCATCAGTATTAAGCGCATGTATGGCAGGTGGTAGGTGGTAGATTGTAGGTAGATAACGGGCAACAAGATACCGCAAACGGTTTCATTCGGATTTCAGCATTTTTTTCATCCTTCATCCCTCATCCTTTTTTCTACGTCCGCAACGATTCCAACTCCGCCAGTCGAGTGGCGATTTGGCGATCGTCGGGAATAACCCCGCGATGACGCTGGCCTTGAAATTCGCTCTCCAGATCCGATAAGGCGTCCTTGATCGACATCAATGCCACTTCGCTCACTCGATCGATAAACAAGATGCCGTCCAAGTGATCGTATTCGTGCTGAACCGCCCGGGCGAACATGCCGCTTAGTTCGTAGTTTACCTCTTCCCCGCTTAGATTGTAGGCCGAGATTACGATCTTTTCCGAACGCTTCACCGGGGCGTATATTTCCGGAAAGCTCAAGCAGCCTTCTTCTCCCTCAGCAGTGCCCCGCCGCCGGCTGATCACCGGATTGATGAACACGAATCCCTCGGCCTTGGCCGGATCGCCTTCGAGATTAATAATGAAAAAACGATAGGGCAATTCAACCTGATTCGCCGCCAGACCAACGCCCTTGTGTTCGTACATCAAATCGAACATCTCGCGGACGATGTTTTTAAAATCGGCATCGATCCTGCTGAGCGGTTTCGATTTGTGTCGCAAGGCGGGATGTGGGTAATGTATAATCCGCACAGGGTTTGACTCCGTAAAATACTCGATAGTTCTATTGAATTATATAGTTTACTACCGGTTTCACAAAACGGGGGGTAACATTCCCAGCGTATTGAAAGCAAAAAAATAAAAACGAGGCCTTTCGGGAATTCAAATGCCGGTTTTATCGGCTTTTTTTCCATTTTATTCAGCCGCGATTCGCAGGGGAGCGGAAAAGTCGGATGGAGATGTATGTCAGGCATCGGTACATTGATCACATCCCAGCAGCCCCCTCTCCCTCTGGGAGAGGGTAAGGGTGAGGACATTTTGTTAGGGCATCATCCGCTAGAAATTCATTTTTTTGATTGATTTACTCGTTTCCACGCCGCGGCAGGGAACGGAAAAATATAATGCGGCGAAGGATTTCCCCGCTTAATTACGACCAATCAAGGGAAGGAGATGCTGAACCACCCGGCGATCCAGCCCATGCAGAACCAGGAAAGCCAAGCAGACGACTTGTCTCTTGCCCGACGGACGGCGGCTGGCGATCAATCGGCTTTGGCCCTGCTCTACGAGCGCTATGCCGATCCGTTGTTCGCCTTTATTTGCCATTATATGGGCGGTTCGCGCGCGGATGCCGAAGAAATATGGCAAGACACGCTGTTGGCGGCAACTCAATCCATGGAAAGTTATAACAAACAGAGTCGCTTCTTTACTTGGCTTTGCGGCATTGCCCGGCACAAGATCGCCGACCGCTTGCGTTGCCGGGGAAAACTTGCAATCGTTTTTTCACAAGTATCGAACAAGCAACTGGCGGCGCTCTTGGAAAAGGGGCCACTGCCGGAAGATATTCTCGCAGGGCGCGAGACGCGGTTGCGGGTCGTGGAAGCGCTCGCCGAGTTGCCCGCGGAATATCGCACGGCGCTTACAGCCAGGTATGCCCAGCAGCGCAGCGTCGATGAAGTAGCCCGGCTCCTGGGTAAAACTTACAAGGCGGCCGAATCGGTTCTATCCCGGGCAAGAACGGCCTTTCGTACTATATTATCGCAAAAAAATGAGGATGAAGACAATGAACGTTCCTTTTGATCATATTGAGGAAAATCTCTCGCGGCTGATTCTAGCCGGTTTCGGCCCCGAGAGTCGCCCCGATCCTCGCGCCCGTGCACGCGTGTTTCAATACCTGGCCGAACATCTGCCAGGCAGGCAATCGGCTCGCGCATTTCCTGAGCGGAGTATGCTCGCGCTTGTGGGCATCTTGATTCTCATGGCCGTTTGTCTGGCAGTCCAGCCTCACTGGACCGGAATTCCGCCGAGCATGAGCCTGCCAAACCTCATTGTGGGAATCGTTTTGATTCTAAATCTGGTGTTTATTCCCATAGCGAGCGTCGTTATTGTTTTAAGGAGGCGTTATGTTTAACAGATTCGTAAAAATCCTGCCCGCCCTTGCCATATTCTCCGGTCTTACGATCATCGCCTGTTTTTTAATTCTTTGGAAGACATTGTCTCCGCTGGGCGTGGATAACGGCCGCACTATTCCTTTGGTAAAAACAACCATCGCGAAGTTGACTGATCTGCATCCAGCATCGCTCGATGATCCGGAATTTCTCAAAGCCATGGAGCAGGCCGTTCATGAGCCTTACATCGCTACACTGTGGCTGATTGGACCTGAGGGCCGGATCGTTTGGGCAGCCGGCAGCACGGCACAGAGCACCCCGGTCGGCCAGGGCGTGGAGACGTTGGCCACAACCGATACGCAGCGCATTATTGCATCTTTGCCCCAAGGGACATTGGACGAAACCAGTCGGCTCTGGTTGTTGGCGGCCTCGGCTATTCGCCGCGAAGGAGAGCATAACGACATCTACCGTCATGTGCTGCGCCCCATTCAATTATCAAAAGACAACCAACAGGCGATCCTTGGCGTGGCCTATCTGGCCTCGGACGCGAAACTCAGTATAAAACCTTGGATGTTTTATTTATTCAAAATTGTTTTCCAGCTTAGTTTTTTAATCTACTGGCTTTCCATACCGCTTTGCGTTTATTTCGATGCTAAACAACACGGCGAATGGGCCCTTGTCTGGGCGGCCTTTGTACTGATCGGCAATGTCGTGGCACTGATAGCCTACATCCTCACCCGTGCCCCAAGACTCATCCGTTCAACCCCGCCAAATACGGAAGCTGGTAAATCGTAGATGTTTATCGGTTTTCAGTTAAGAGCACCAAGAGATTGTGAATTATTGCAGGATTCCGGCCTTGGCAACGAATATTTAAAAAAATTCGCAACCTCAAAGCACCGGGAAAAGGACAAATCGCCGAAGTGCTTACAGTAGTTCAATTTGCAATATGCAATTTACAATTGCCCAATTTGCAATAAAAAATACCCGCAAAATGCGTTCAAACATCAACTGAAAACTCTATTCTCTGTACCCTGTACCCTTCTTCTCCCCCCCTTGGTCGCCTGCTGCCGGCTTGGTAAGCTTAGACCATGTCTTACTGGCGGAATAAAGTGGTATTGGTTACCGGCGGATCCAGCGGTTTCGGCCGTGTAATCGCCGAAACCTTTGCCCTGGCAGGGGCAAAAGTATCTGTTGCCGGATTAGAGGCCGATCCACTGGCACGCGCCACCGGGGAACTACAATCCGCCGGGTTCGACGTGCTGGGCGTTCAGGCCGACATCACCCGCCAAGACGACGTGGATCGGCTGTTTGCGCAAACCCTGGACCGCTTCGGCCGGCTCGACGCACTGGTGAATAATGCCGGCCGATCCATGCGCGGCAAGCTGTTGGACACCACCCCGGAACAGTTCCGCGATCTTATGGAACTAAATCTGATCGCCCTGGTCCGCTGCACTCGCGCGGCAATTCCGCATTTGCTCCGTGAGCGCGGCCACGTGGTGAACATCGGTTCGCTGGCGGCCAAATCGGCTGCCCGCTGGGTGGGCGCCTATCCGGCAACCAAATTCGCCGTGGCCGCCTATTCCCAGCAATTGCGTCTGGAACTGGGGTCCTCGGGCTTGCACGTGCTGTTGGTTTGCCCGGGCCCGATCAAACGCAAGAATCCCCGCCTTTATCCGTTTGAAGGCCTGGAAGACCTGCCCGAAATCGCCCGCCGCCCCGGAGCGGGCGTAAAGACCTTGACCTTATCGCCGCAAAAACTGGCCCAGGCAATCCTCAGCGCCTGCCAACACCGCCGGTCGGAATTGATCGTTCCCACGTCGGCCCGACTGCTTTTCGCCATTGCCCAACTCTGGCCCAGTTTGGCCGATTGGATCGTGCTCCGCTTAACCGGCGGTTAAAGTTGAGTCAGGAAAATAATGTCGTATGAAAAGTCAGAGCCGGGGCGTGTCGCCCCGGTAATTCCGGGCCGACACGGCCCGGCTCTGAGACGAGAACACGACATTCATTACCTGAGATTCCACAGCCCAGCCGCTTGCGGCCGGTAGTTGAGTGATATTCAGCACTATTCAGTAATTAAACCGCAACCCTCGGCTCCGCAATTCAGCAGCAACTTGGGCGGCGGAGGCGTAGATTATAGCGTCTACGCCGACCGCTTTTGCGCCTTCCACGTGACCGGGAATGTCGTCGACAAAAAACATATCCTCGGGGCGACAGCCGGCCAGCTCGGCGGCGGCGCGATACACAGTCGCCTCGGGCTTTAATGACCCGATGCGGAAACTCAGGGCATGCACCTGAAAATAATCGGTTAAGAAGCGGTATTTCTCGATGCAGAACTGCCAGTGACATTCGCAGGTGTTCGATAAAACTCCCAGCCGATAACCCGCCTGGCGCAATTGGGCCACAATGGGCAGCATCGGCACGTTAAGCGAGAAAATGTCCGACCCGGCCAGGCAGAGCGCGTCGTAATCCGGCCTGGCGCCCGCCCGCTCGCAATACAACTCGTAAAACTCCTGGCTGGAAATTGCGCCTGTTTCGTATCGTTGCATCAGGCCCCGATCAAAGAGGATTTCTTTGAGTGCTTCCGGGCCGACGCCTGTAACCGCGGCCATTTGCCTGAGCATCCGCTCCACGGAAAAATCCAAAAGCACCATGCCAAGATCAAAGTAAAGAAACCGGGGCGTTTTCATAATTGATACATCATTCATTTAACAAACATATAATTTATAATGATTCTCGATTCAAAAAAAACTTTATATATTAAACAGTTTCACTGATCAGCCGATTTATTATTAAATATACTAATATTACCATTCCATTGACATTTATTAATCTAATGATAGTATGGTAATAGACGGTGTTTTTATATTAAGTACTTTCCTCCCGTAAATAGTTTCCTTAAGTTGTTTGTATTAAATCAGTTAGGATCTATTGACGCCCTAGCGAAAATGCCCAAAACCGTTATCCTGTTAAAGAACATAGCCGGGAAAAGTGGCATTTTATACCCACGAGAGCACGATGTCCATTCGACCTAAAGCCCAAGGCTTATACGATCCGCGCTTCGAGCACGATGCCTGCGGTATTGGCGCCGTGGTCAATATTTCCGGACGCAGGGACCACGATATTGTCCAGTACGGCAAACAAGTTCTTTTGAACCTCATG
>JBEKZY010000281.1:0-6656 GCA_049509395.1 Thermoguttaceae bacterium
GTAATGAATAATTTATTGATGTGTAAAAATCATTATGTGTTGTTTATATTATCTTTTTACTCTTATCTTTTTTAATGTTCTCCGTGATCTCCGTGCCTCCGTGTTGTGTCAAAATATTGTCTATTATTATTTTTGATCGCGTGCAAGCGGCATGATTACGTACGCATAACCGTCTTGGGTGCTGCAAACCACGGCAGTTTCGCCGTCGCGGATTTCCACGGTGACATTCGTTTCAGGATCCAGCACCCGGAGAAAATCGTTGACAAAACGGGGATCCAGCATCACGTCGCGCTTTGGGCCGTCGTAGGCGATGGGCAGTTCGACGTGCGACTCGCCATATTCGGCGCCGTGGCCGGACAGCACGAGTTTGCCTTCGCCAAATGCGAATTCGACGCCGCGGCGCTCTTCGCTGGTGACGATGGCCGCTTGCCTGACCGCGGCGTGGAACGGGCCGACCGTCAGTTCGATTTTGGCAGTGGATTCATGGCGGGGAAAGACGTCGCGCCACTTGGGGAAGCGGCCTTCGACCAGTCGGGTGTAAATGGTCGCCCGGCTGCTTTTGACCAGAACGTCGTTTTCCCGGGCTGCCAGGAGGATGTTTTCCTCGTCGTCGCCGATCGCTCGTTCGATGAGTTGCATGGCCCGGGTGGGGATGATGGTCATTTTGTCGCCGGTATGATGTCCGCCCACCGATTTCGCCGGACCTTCCTGGCGGGCAAGCCGGCGGCCGTCGGTGGCCACGGCGGTGATGCCGCTGGCGGCAAGTTCGACCAGCACGCCGCTTAGGGCGTAACGGCTGCTTTCGGTGTCGGTGGCGAAGACCGTGCGCCGTACGATTTCGCGGAAAAACACCGCCGGCAACTCGTGATACTTTTTTTCTTCGAAGGCTATAACGTTGGGGAATTCATCGGGATTTTCCGAGGGCAACTGGAATTCGCTGCGGTCGCCGCGGACCAGCGTTTTGCGCCCGTCGCTTTGCAGGCTGAGCTTTTCGTCGCTGCTTTCCCGCAAAATCGAGCCGAACCGGGAAATCGGCAAGACCACGTCGCCGGGCTGCTCGATGACAAATCCCGGCACGTCCATGCGAATGCCGATCTCCATGTCGGTGCCGATGAGCGTGGCCTTTTCGGGGGTTACCTCCAATTTGAGATTTTGCAGAATCGGCTTGGGGCTTCGCGTGGGAACTACGCCGGCGGCCGTCTGGAATACATGCAAAAGTTTTTCACGTTCACAAATAGCTTTCATTGCTGGCTGCACCTTTTGTCAGGGGATAGTGAGGTATTGAAAATTGTTTCGGAGTCTATGTTAAACTCCGTACTTATAGATTTATTATTTTCTTAAAATCAGTAATATTAGTACAGACATGAAAAATGGCGGTAGTTGATGACAACGTTAATCTAACACATTTATCTGCAAATAGTTATAGATTGTCCGAGCCGTTGTCGAGCAGGTGGAAAAAGAGTCGTAATATTGTTGATACAATGTTGCCATAATGTTTGGTTCAGTAAATATTTTTTGCATGCCAGCGATAGTGTTCATGGTTAAAGATGCACAGATGGTTGATCAACAATCGATCACAAGGTTTTCCACCGCAATTATGTAAAACACACCCGGAGCTTGCTTCGGGTCTAAACGGCTTCACCCCCCGCTTTTACTTATCTCCTGTTCTAAATCCACGAGTTCGTGTTGCATGGCTGGATCGGTATTTAATAGATTTTCGATTTTATGCCAACTATGCATCATAGTGGTATGATCGCGCCCGCCGAAATATCGGCCGATCTCGTCGAAGCTGCATTTTATCATGTTTCGAGTCAGATACACGGCCATGTCGCGGGCGGCGACCACTGCCCTTTGCCGCGACGGGCTGCGGAGTTCCGATAATTTTAACACAAAATGCCGGGCGGTCGCCAGGGCGATGGCGTGGATGCTGACCTTGCACTGGCTGCCGCGCCGGGCCAGGAGCGACTGGACGTCCTTTACGTTTATGCGGCAGCCGTCGCGCCGGGCAGGCACTTCCAATTGCGTCAAGGCCCCCATCAACTCCGGCACGGTTCCGTAAAAACCTTCGGCCAGCGTTAGCGCGACCGGGCCCAGCAGGTCAATCTTCCGCAAATCGGCCAGGCGATTGATGATCGCCAACCGGGTGTCCGGCTCGGGCGGGGCGAGGGGCACGGTCAGCCCAGCCGTTAGCCGGCTTTGCAAGGCAGGCAACATTCCAGTCATTGCATACGGCGCAACCAAGGATGTAACAATCACCCAAGAGCCGCGATCGATCAACTCATCCAAGGCATGCACGAACTCGTCCTGGGCGCTTAGTTTTTCGGACCGCCGGTTGACCATGCGACCGATATCCTCGAAAACCAGAAGTTCAGCCTGGCGGAATTTGGTGCGGAACTCCTCGAGGGCCTGAGTTTCGATGGCCTCGGCCAGTTCGCGGGCGAAATCCACAGCCGCGACGCATTCCACGCGGCGGCGATGCCGAGCTTTCCATTCGGCCGCCAATCCCAGGGCCAGATGCGATTTTCCCGTGCCGCTGGGACCGTACAACACAATCGGATTATAACCGTTGGGCGATTCCTCGAGCACGGAGCGGACGACTACCTGGACCAGGCGATTTTCCGGTCCGGCCAGGAAGTGGCTGGGCGTATTGCTTGGCCGGGGGGCCATTTTTTGAGCCCCGGGGGAACCGAGCATTAGCGCCGGCAAAGGGATGTCGATAATGGCTTCCACCATGACGGGTCCGTCCTTGATAAATCGCCGAAAAACACGCGATAATTCGCGGAAAAAACAAAGCGATTATTTTACCTGAGGGGATGGAATTTTACGAGGTGGCAGAGGATGAAAATAAATAGTGAAATGTGGGTTCGTCGGCCCGCGCGAACCATGTTGTTGGATTTGCGTTAATCGAACATTCAAACCATCTGCATTGTGGAAACGCGTTAACAGCCTAACGGCCAATTTGAGATGAATAACAGACACAAAAACAGGCTATTGGGTAAAATGGGCAATGCAGGTTGTTTGGATTTACGGGAAGCAATCCGACGGGATGGCATTGGCGGCTGGCCAGTGCTATCGTGGACAGATATGGGCAAGTTGCCCGTACCACCCAGGAATTCGTCACGAGCAGGATGCCCGTGCTACCCCAGGAATTTGTCACCTTGAGTGGGGAGTCTAGCGATGAGACCTGAAAGCCAGAAAATTCTCCTGCTTATTCAGGCGGGCAATCCGATCATTTCGATGGAAACGCCGGACGAGCCCAGGGCCGTGCACATAATTTCGGAAGCGGCCCAGGCCCTGGGGCGGCCGATTGCGGTGTGGTCGGCGACCGAGGGGCTGGTTTCCGTATCCCGCGGGGAGTCGGAAACGCTTGTCAAGCCGGGCAAGGTGGCCGAGGCCCTGCAATATGTGAATGTATCGGCCGCCGGGGTGATATATTTGTTCAAGGATCTTGGCCCGCACTGCAAGGACCCGCAGGTCGTGCGATCGATTCGGGATTTATATTTTTCGCCCGATTCGCGATTGTGGACGCTGATCCTGGTCGATAGCGTGGCGCCTCCGCCCGAGGTGCGGCGTCTGACGGTGCCCTTTGACGTGGGTTGGCCGAGCGAGGAAGAACTCAACGAGGTTGTGCGGACGACCTTTCAAGAGATACAGCGCAGCAGCCTCCGGCAAGTCGAATCGAAACTGACGAAGCGCGAGCTGGAAATGCTGGTGCAGACGCTGCGCGGGCTGACGACCGAGGAGGCGGCGCGGGTGGTTGCCGGGGCCATACATGAGGATTACGTGCTGGACCGTTCCGATCTGGCGCGGATCGTGGATGCCAAGCGGAGCCGCCTGGGGATGATGGGTTGTTTGGAGTCGATTGCCGCAGACGTTTCGCCGGATGAGATCGGCGGAATGAACAACCTGAAGCGGTGGCTCAACCTGCGATGCAGCGGTTTTTCGAGCAGCGCCCGGGAGTTCGGCCTGGATCCGCCGCGGGGAATCTTGCTTTTGGGGGTGCAAGGATGTGGGAAAAGCCTGTGCGCAAAGGTGGTGGCCTCGGCGTGGCGAATGCCGCTTTTGCGGATGGACCCGGGCGTGCTTTATCAGAAGTTCATTGGCGAGAGCGAGGCCCGGCTGCGCGAGGCACTGCGCCAGGCGGAGTCGATGGCGCCGGTGGTATTGTGGATCGACGAGATAGAAAAGGCATTTGCCTCGGCCTCGAGCGATTCGGCCGACGGGGGACTTTCGCAGCGGATGTTCGGCACGCTTTTGTCCTGGATGCAAGATCACCACCATCCGATATTCCTGATCGCCACGGCGAACAATCTGGCGCAGTTGCCGCCCGAGTTGATGCGCAAGGGACGGTTTGACGAAATCTTTTTCGTCGATCTGCCCGGGCCGGACGAACGCGAAATGATTTTCTCGATTCACCTCAAAAAGCGGCAGCGGGAAAAGGAGAGGTTTGACATGCCGCGTTTAGTGGCTGCTGCGGACGGCTTTACCGGGGCCGAGATCGAGCAGGCCGTGATCTCCGGCCTGTATGCGGCGTTTGCCGATAAGAAGGAGTGCACCACGGAACACATCATCGCGGCCATGAAAACCACTCAGCCGATTTCGGTGGTGATGCGGGAACACGTTGAGCGGCTGCGGGCGTGGGCCAAAGGCCGATGCGTGATGGCGGACTGAATATACAAGTAAATTATGCTTTAGCATAACCTACAAGATTATTTGATTTAGAATAATAACAACATGTTACAGTTCGTTATGAAAGTCATAATCGAAATAATATCGAGAATTGGCCGCGGTTTTATTTGTGGTGTGATTGCCCTGATCATCGGAGTTTCTGTCTGTCTGATATTTGATATAAGTAATTTTCGTGCCAGCGCGGAGGAACATATAAACGCATGGCGATTCATCCGGATATTTACGGCGATAGGCGCAATTGCTGGACTTATTAGCAAATCATGGATTATTGGGGGTGAAAAACACAAATATTATCAAAGCGCGATTATCGGGGCGTTTTTAGGAATACTTGTGGCTTTAGTCATTGCTTATTTGGGCGGAGTTTGCGTGTACGCGAATACAATGGCAGAAAACCATGTAATGGCTGAGAAGGTTGCAGGGGGTGATGAGATTCATTTTCGCAGTGCATTTATGTTATTAGGACTTCCTGCGGGTGCAATGATAGGAGGTCTTATTGGAATTTGGCTAAGGCGAAAAAGAGAGAAAAAAAGGATATTATTCTGAAGCATAACCTACCATAGTAGACGGGTGGCAGTCGGTCAGCCATCCAGTGCCTGACCATTACTGAGATCGAACACATGCAAGATAAACAAATTGGAGACGTTGCATCGCAAATCTCTGGCAAGAGAGAGCCGCCCCTGCTTAGAATTCGCAAGTTGCGCTGGATTGCATGCGCTATGCTTGCTCTTTCTATTTTTTTCTATACAACCGGCACAGAAACCATGAAGTGGCAAGCTCTTTTAGGAGCTATAGGAGCGATCATCATCTTTGTTTTTTTTTCTGGCCGATCTAAAACGCGAAGAATAAAAATGGAGTATATCCGTATCTCCGAGCCTCCGTGGTGAAATGTCCGGGCTGGTTTATTTGCCACTTGTCCGATATTCTATACCAAATGTTCACACCTGCTGAAATTTTGGGACCATCGGGACGCATTGCCGCTCGGTTGACGAATTATGAGGCGCGGGCGGAACAGCTTGCGATGGCTGAGGCGGTGGATCGGGCGATTCGGGAAAAGCATCATCTGGTGGTCGAGGCGGGGACGGGCGTGGGCAAGAGCTTTGCTTATCTGGTGCCGGCTATTTTGGCGGCGGCGGGGGAGCAACGGAAGGCGCCGAATGATGAAGAGGATGAATCAGATAATCAATCTGCCGAAGACTTGCACAACCGCCCTCACCCTAGCCCTCTCCCAGAGGGCGAGGGGACGACACATTCGCCGCGGGTGGTTGTGGCCACGCACACTATTAGTCTGCAAGAGCAGTTGATGGAAAAGGATTTGCCATTTCTTAATAGCGTTATTCCCCTGGAGTTTTCGGCGGTGCTGGTAAAGGGGCGGAGCAATTATATCAGTCTGCGGCGGCTGAAAAATGCCATGGAGCGGATGTCGAGCCTGTTCGACGACGACGAAGAGTTGGAGCAGCTTCGGGAGATATATAAATGGTCGAAGAAAACTACTGACGGGTCGCTGGCCGATCTGGATTTCCGGCCCATGGCCTCGGTTTGGGACGAAGTGGCGAGCGATCACGGCAATTGCATGGGCCGGCAGTGTCCGACGTACGCCAAGTGTTTTTATTATCAGGCCCGGCGGCGGATGCAGCATGCGCAGATACTGGTGGTCAATCACGCCTTGTTTTTTTCCGATCTGGCCTTGCGGATGCAGAACGCCAGCATATTGCCGCCTTACGACGTGGTGATTTTCGACGAGGCGCATAACCTGGAGGCCGTGGCCGGCGACCATTTGGGCCTGAGCGTTACCAACGGCCAGGTCGATTATATCCTGCGAAAACTGTACAACGATCGGACCAACAAGGGGCTGCTGGTGTATCAACATTTCGGCGAGGCGCAGCAGGCGGTGATGGAATGCCGGCATCGGGCCGATGGTTTCTTCCAATCGATCGATGATTGGGTTGAGGATCAAAGGGGACAGGCAC
>JBEKZY010000282.1:0-6630 GCA_049509395.1 Thermoguttaceae bacterium
CAATGCAGCCAGCAGGATTTTCAGCACATTGAGTTCATGTTCCAGGACCTGATGTTCCTGGCGGGGGATGGGTTTTTTCAGCGATTCTTGCACGCGATGGATCCGCCCGGCGAGGATTTCCATGTCGGCCAGCAACAGGTCCTCGTCGAAAGAGCGGAGATCGGCCAGGGGATCGGTGTTGGCAAAGGCGGCCACTATGAAAACCAGGCAATCGGCCTCGCGGATCATGGCCATGCGTGCCGCGTTGCCTTCGTGTTTGCGGCTTAGGCCGGGCGTATCGACGATTTCGATGTTAGCTATGGTGATTTTTTTGGAATGGTACAAATCGGCGAGTTGTTGCAGTCGGGGGTCGGGGATCGGGGCCATCCCGCTTTGCCCGGTGTGCGAGAGGGCCGGATCGGGCGGGACGCCCGTCAGCCAGTGAAACAAGGTGCTTCGGCCCGAGCCTTGGTATCCGACAAGTCCGATTTTCATGGCGGAGTTCTCCGTGGAGACAATATTAAAATGATTGCAAATTGTAAAATGCAAATTGCAATTTGCAAATTGAACTACATCATCTCATGGCTGTGATAAATTCTAAATTTCAGGCACAAAGCACGGAGTTGTAAAAATTCATACCATAAGCGCTGATTCTTGTTCAATTTGCAATACGTAAAATGCGCTGGGTTAGGCCATGGGAACGTCGCAAGCGGCGATTTGGGCCAGGGCTTGTTCTACCGCCTCGGATTGGGTGTTGTCCAGGGGGAGGCAGCCGAATCGGACCCGATAAAAAGCATCGGCTACGCGAACAGGCATAAATTTCAGACCGGTTTCGCCGGATACGGCCGCCAGGGCCGATCCGGCCCAGGCGGCGAATTCGCGCTGGGTTTGACTAACGGAACGGACCAGGCCGCGTTTGGCCAACAGGGCTTCCAGGCGGCGATAGAATTCCACTTCGATTTGCGGTCCATGCCGGCTTTTGGGCTGGCGTCCGGAGAGTCGCCGCCACAATTTATCGGCCAGGCGCCAGGCGAACCAGCCGCAAAAAGCCAGCAAGGCCGCTGCGGCCAGAATGGTCGCGACCAGGAATGCCCAGGCAATCGCCCCGGGCAAGCCGCTTAGACGCAGGGCATTGCCGATGCGCGTAAACAAGTTGCGCCAAGCTTGAGCGTCGGAAACCGATTTATATAAAAACTTGCACGCCCGCACTATGGGCTGAAAAATAGCGTTCCGCTGCCGTTCGTAATTCAACTCCACCACGTAATACGACCAGGCCGAATCGAACCACTGCAAGGTTTTACTGATCGGGCTGAACCAACTGTCCTGGGATTTCACCTCGCTTTCCGGAGTGGGATCCAACTGCATCCAGCCCCCATACTTCGACCAGTGCCAGAAATCTCCGCCGTGCAGCAGTTCCCGCGGAATCTGATCGGGATCCAGGTAGCATTCCACCCAGGTATGCGCGTGCAACTGGCGGACCTGGTAACATTGGCCGATCTCGTTCCATTCGTCGGTGCGATAACCGACCACCATCCGCGCGTGTATGCCCTGGCTGCGGAGCATCAGGGTAAGCGCCGTGGCGAAAAATTCGCAATGGCCCGCGCGATGGTTGGTCAGGAAATCTTCGATTGGATCCATGGCCGTGTCGCGATTTTGCGGTTCCAGGCTGTATCTGAACAAGCCCGAGGCGGACAATTTCCGTTCCAAGTACCGTGCCCGGCCGGCAGCGTCCTCAGCGGGCAACTTCGACTGATCGATCCAACTTTGGGCCAGCCGAGCGAGATTCGGCAAGTCGCTTGCCCCGTCAGTTTTCGGAATTCGCAAGGCGGCTCTATAATTCTCACCGATCCAGGGCGGCACCAACTGCTGTTGGCGGCCATCGACAAACGCGGTGGTGCCCAATTCGTATCTGAAGCGCTGGCTGCGCAAATTCTCCGACCGTAAGAGCCGCAGCAAAAAGTCATCTTGGGTAATGTAAAGGTCCGACTTGATGGGCACAAACGGCGCGACGTAAAACAGTTCGGGCCGGTCCAGACCCTCGATAATGCACTCCTGCCGGACAAGATGCTCGGGCAATGGATCCTTGCGCTCCAGAGTGGGATTTCCCACGGCAACGGCCGGCTTGCCCACGCTCCATTGCCCTTGTTTGTAATCCATCAGCACGGCCCCGCGCAAATAAATGGCCCCATGAACGTTATACGGCGCGCCGTTATCCTGATCATAAAAGCGGATTCGCATGACTTCGCCGGGATTTTCGATAATCTGGCCGAATTCGCCCAGATTGACCTTGTCGCTGAATCCCACGGTTTGCCTGGTCTGAAGGATTGCGCCGATCCAGCCCACTTGACCGAAGCGGGGGAGAAAAATAAACAGAAGCACCGTCACCCCCACGGTCCGCAGACCTATGCCTGTAAGCCGGGAGTAAAGCTCGCGACCCAGTCCAAGGCCGCTGCCGCCCGCGCTGGCGCAGGGGAAATCGGACTTCTGGCCGGCCAGGGGCCAGCGCCCGGGAGCGGCGGCCGGCGCCGGCTTTTCGCCCTGGAAGAACTCCTCCCATTGCCTCTGGAACAGCAACAGCGTCAAGCCTAGAGAGGCTATCAGCATGTAAATTATCAGCATCAAGCCGAAAACGATGCCCTGGCTGAACAACGCCGCCACGACCACCTGCAACAAACTGAGCATGATCAAAAGCCAGTAGCTTCGCGGATCCTTTTTTTGAAAGAGCACGATGATTTGCAGGTAAATCAGCAGGCGTGCAAAAGCCACGGCCTGTATTTCTCCCTGTATGCCCCCGCGATATATTATCAATTCGCGCATCGAAACCATCGCGGCCAATAGCATGGCGATATTCGCCAGTGTCCGGTTCAAGCGCAGCCATCCGGTAATGTCGGTAAGCCACACCGAGGTTCCCGCCGCCAGAATCATCAGCAGCGGTAAAACCAACTCGCGCTGGCCCATGCCCAAGAGCAGAGTTCCCAGGGCGGCTATGGTCGCCATCGTGATTTGCAGCAGGCGTTGAAGGTTCATGGTTAGGGGATTGGGTAGTTCAATCGTAAGTTTATTGAGCTTAAGATTGATAATGTCATTAGCTGGCGGTCAACGACCGCCGGGATTTAAGCGAATTTCTGCCGGCGGCTGTTAGCCGCCGGCTATTATGTGTGCCATTAGTAATCTGATTTTCAATCGCCTAGGCACTTGAGCCATGATAATTATTCATTTGTTTATGTCTCATTCCGCAATAAAAAACTCCTCCAATTCATCACTCGAAACATCGATACAGCGTACGCGCCTGGCAGCGGCATGCAGAGCCGGGTTCGACCAAACAGCGGCAAAGCGCTTGCCGTCGGATAGATCCACCGGGCGGGTTGAGACGAGAACAATCTCCGTGCCCGAGGCGATATCGCTCAATACGTGTTCGATAAGCACGGGAAGGCGATCCTCACTCTCGGCGGCGAGCACGGCAAGGGTTTTCATCATATCTTGCAGCATGGCGGCCGAGGCCGGGCCGCCCACACATAGCGGATTGCCGTCAAACACGCCCAAATGCACCTTGCCGCCGCCCTGGCGGCATAAATCGGTGAGGACCGTGGCGGCAAAACTGATTGCCAATTCCACATTATCGAGTTGCGCGTCCGAGGGTTGATCAGGCAGCCAGAGGTCTAATAAGATGGCCGCGTCGCGGTTATGCGGCTGTTCGAATTGGCGGACCACGAATTTACCGGTCCGCGCGGAACTGCGCCAATGCATCAGGCGCAGGCCATCGCCGCTGCGCCATTCGCGGACGCCGTAAAAATCGCCTTCAGGCCCGGGCCGGCGTTGCCGCCGGTCGGCCCCGGCCAATGCCTGTCGATGCCGGGCGAGCCAGCGCCGAGTCAGCCGGCCCAAGCGCGGATATACATAAATCGTCTCGCTCCGGCCGACCGCGAGCGAGCGGGAAAAAAGCCCAAAGGGAAATCGCGTGGAAATACGCATCGGTCCCAGCCGATAACGCCCGCGCTGGGCCAGCCGGCCGCGATACGCGCCGGTGCGCTCCGCGCCCGCGGGAATATAAGGAAACAGCACCCCCGTCGTGATCGGCTTATCGTGGTTACGCATGTGCTGATAGTTGTAACCGTGATTCAATCCTGACGCGCCCGGCTCGCGCTGGATATGATCTTCGACGGCGACTGCCCAACTGCCGAAGTGCGCCCGGGTATTGCTCAACCGCAAACCGACGGCCAACAGGTCGCCGGCACACACGGCCTGCGGGGCCTTGCGCTCGAGTTTCATGCCGCTAAGCGAAACAAAAAGCACCTGCCAATGGAAAAGCAATAATCCCATCATCATCCCGGAGAGCAACAGCAGCAGGTTCACTTCCTTGACCATCGCGCCGATAAAGACTATCGCCGTGACCAGCAGGTAATACCAGCCCTCGCGGCAGATGGTGGTGTGGGGACGGCGGAACATGGGGGATCGAGTTTTTGTTTAAGATTAATGCATGTTTTGCACGTTTTTTATTGCAAATTGAGCAATTGCAAAATGCAAATTGCAAATTGAACAACACCTAAACGCCTTAACGAGTACAAAACGTAAATGTTTATCTTTGTTCAATCTGCAATTTGCAATTTGAATTTTGCAATTTTCAATTCATTAAATACTATCCCGGCACGGGAACTTCGTCCACGAGCCGCTGGATGAGGGCCTCGACGGCCTCGCGCTGGCCGCCGTGCAGATAACCTTTGCTAATCATTCGATGAGCCAGCACAGGCATGGCCAGCGATTTAACGTCGTCGGGCACGACGTAAGTCCGCCCGGCCACCAGGGCCGACGCCTGCGCCGCGCGGTACAAAGCCAAGGCCCCGCGCGGGCTGGCGCCCACGTGCAAATCCTCGCACAGGCGGGTAGCCTCAACAATGTCCAACACATAATTATTGATGGAATCCTCGACCTTGACATGTCGCACGTCGCCTTGCAGGGACACGATCTGCTCGCAGGTCAACACCGGCTGAAGATTGTCGACCGGTTCGCCCTCGCGATGGCTGCTGAGCACTTGCAGTTCGATTTCCCGGGCGGGATAGCCCATGGGAATCCGCAGCAGGAAACGGTCGAGCTGGCTCTCGGGCAGGGGATAAGTGCCCTCGAACTCGGCCGGGTTTTGCGTGGCAATGACCATGAACGGCCTGGGCAGCGGGTGGGTCTGGCCGTCGACCGATACTTGCCGCTCGCTCATGGCTTCCAACAGTGCGCTCTGGGTTCGCGGCGTTGCCCGATTGATTTCGTCGGCCAGCACGATATTGGCGAAGATCGGGCCGCGATTGAAGGTGAATTCCTGCGTGCGGCTGTTAAACACGCTGCTGCCGGTAATATCGGTGGGAAGCAGATCGGGCGTGAATTGGATGCGGCGGAACTCGCCCGATACGCTCCGGGCCATGGCCTTGCCGGTCAAAGTTTTGCCCACGCCGGGCACGTCTTCCAAAAGCACGTGTTCGCCCGCTAAAAGAGCCACGACGGTCAAGCGAATTACTTCGTCCTTGCCCAGCACGGCCTGGGCGATGTTGGTTTGAAGTTTGGCGATGAGATTGTCAACTTGTCCGTTCATGCGATAAAGTTTTCGGTAAACAGTTTTCAGTTATCAGTTTTCCGTTAAAAGTTTCGAAGTTGGAAATGCAACGATATATCGCGCAACTGGTTAGGCTTGTTCAATTTGCAATTTGAAATTTGCAATTGACAATTTGCAATAAAAAAGCATGCTCGCAAAACGCAATAAAACATCAAACCAAGACTCTTTTATCCCTTTTTTATACCCCGGAACCTCCTCCGCCGATAGGGGGCCATCGACGGGACTATTGCAAAAGCCTAGTATTACACCAGGACCATCGGGAGGCAAAAAATCATGAATACACTGGCCGAGCTTTATAAACCCTCGCTGGGATTGCTGACCGACTTGTATCAAATGACCATGGCCTACGGCTATTGGAAAACCGATAAGAAGGACCTGGAAGCGGTATTCCATCTTTTTTTCCGGCAGAATCCCTTTCACGGCGGATTTACCATTTCGGCGGGTCTGGCCACGGCCATTGACTATCTGGAAAATCTGCATTTCGACCAAGCCGAACTGGAGTGCCTTTCCACGCTTCGGGGGAACGACGATAAACCGCTTTTCGACCGGGCGTTTCTCGAATATCTAAGCCACATGCAATTGCTCTGCGACGTGGACGCCGTGCCCGAAGGTACGGCCGTGTTCCCAAACGAGCCGCTATTGCGCGTGAAAGGCCCGCTCGTCCAGGCTCAACTCCTGGAATCGGCGATGCTAAACATCATCAACTTCCAGACGCTTATCGCCACCAAGGCCGCGCGCGTGGCAATGGCGGCCGCGGGCGATCAGGTCATCGAATTTGGGCTGCGCCGCGCCCAGGGCATCGACGGGGCGCTGTCGGCCGCCCGGGCGGCATACATCGGCGGCTGCCAGGCCACCTCGAACGTGCTTGCCGGACGCATTTTCGGCATCCCGGTCAAGGGAACCATCGCGCATAGTTGGGTAATGTGCTTCGACGACGAACTGACGGCCTTTCGCACATTCGCCCAAGCCATGCCCAATAATTGCATATTCCTGGTCGATACTTACGACACCTTGCAGGGCGTGCGCAACGCAACCGTAATAGGGCAAGAGCT
>JBEKZY010000283.1:0-10464 GCA_049509395.1 Thermoguttaceae bacterium
CGGCATGGTACTCTTCGAGCCACATCAAAGCGTTATCGTGTATGTATTGGCGCACTTCACCCCGGCCATAATCGGGGCGCGTCTCGCCCCATGGTGTTTGCGAGCGGCGGTCATTGTAGAAGTAGATCCCCCCTTTATTATTTTCGCTCCAACCGTCAAACTGCCACAAATCGAGGTCAGAGGGACCAAAGTGGTTGTAAACGACATCTACGATGACTGCGATACCATGCTCGTGGGCCGCCTTCACAAACCGCTTAAATGCATCCGGCCCACCATAAATACTTTCAACGGCAAAGGGATGAGACGGATCGTACCCCCACGAAAATTCGCCTGAAAACTCCATGATCGGCATGACTTCGATGGCATTGATACCCAGTTCTTTGAGGTAAGGAAATTTTTCAATGGCACTTTCAAATGTCCCTGGGTGTCCCTTCTCTTTGACGTTAAAGGTGCCGACGTGCATCTCATAAATGACAAGCTCATTCCCCGTGGCCATTTTAAAGTTATCACTACCCCAATTAAAAGCTTTAGGGTTGTAGATAATTCCGTTACCCATTGAGTTCGTCACCTTCCTGGCATAAGGGTCAATGCGAGATAAAGGAGGGAGCTTCCAATCCGCAGGAGTGTGAATCATGTATCTATACTCATCTCCCGCTTTGGCTCCTGGCACTTCAGTTGACCAGCAACCATCCTTCTCGCTGAAGAGAGGTGTTGAAGTTTTGTTCCAGTCATTGAAGGTTCCGGTCACGTAAACTTTTTCGGCATGGGGAGCCCATATTCGAAAGGTTACTCCCTTTGCATTAGGGATGGCGCCCATGCCCGGATGTTTTATCGCGGTATTAGTTTTTTTTGACATTCTCTTTTCCCATTTTTCGTTTCATGAAGCTCCTGGTGTATCCACTCATTTTTGCCATAGTATGTGCGTCTCTTCCAGGGGAATTGCAATACCAGCGAAGTACGGTATCACTCGCGCTGTATAGTCCGTAGCCGGGCGGGCCGCAGACACAGCCGCGCTGTAAACGTAGCCGCCCGATACGCCGGCCAATTGACCGGCGCGCTTCATCTCCTGCCGCACGGGGGCACTGCCCCTGACGCCGTCGGCGCAAAGCTCCACTCGCACCGCCTTGGGGTCGAGATCATTGAGACTGACCTGAATCTCAAATACGTGCTGCGCCGCTTTCGTCTGCACCTTCACGTCACCGAAGCTTATCGCAGCCCATTTCTGTTCCAGGGTGTGCCGCCAATTGACCACCTGGCTGCCCACTACGCCGTTGTCGGCAGCGCGCTCACGATAAGCTGCCGCAGCCGGGATGTAATGTTGCTCGGTGTATTCGCGCACCGTGCGGTTGGCAGAAAAGCGCGGTGTCAACCGCGCCATGCTTTCACGCATCCGCGCGACCCAGGCGGTTGGAATGCCCTTATCGTTGCGAGCATAAAACTCGGGGATTACCTCACGTTCGAGCCGCTCGTAGAGCGCCTCGGCTTCGGCAGCGTCCCAGACCGGATCGTCGCCATGTTCCTGTCCGTCACCAAGAGCCCACCCTACTTCAGGCGCGTAGGCCTCCGCCCACCAGCCGTCCAACTCCGAAAGATTGAGGCCTCCATTAACGAGCACCTTCATGCCGCTGGTGCCACTGGCCTCCCACGGTCGCCGTGGCGTGTTTAGCCAGACATCTACCCCCTGCACCAAGTGCTCCGTCAGGAGCATGTCGTAGTCGCTGAGGAAGATGACATGGGGACGGGCCTCAGTCCGGCGAATGAAGCGTATCCACTGCTGAATCAAGGCCTGACCCGCCTGATCCGCTGGATGGGCCTTCCCGGCAAGAATGAGTTGCACCGGGCGTTCGGGATTGGTCAACAGGCGCAGCAATCGCTCGGGATCATGCAGCAACAGGTTCGGTCTTTTGTAAGTAGCGAAGCGGCGTGCAAAACCCAGCGTCAATGCGGTGGGGTCAAACAGATGCTTCGCATTGTCAACCGCCTCGGGGGACACACCGGAGGCGGCCAGTTGCCTGGACAATCGCTCGCGAACGTATTCAACGAAAGACTTGCTGGCTGTGGTGCGCAATTGCCAGAGATCCGCGTCGGAAACACGGCGAATGTCCTGCTCCATGGTTTCCACTGTCCCCAACCAGCGGTCCTTTCCGCAGGTCTTCATCCAAAGATCATCGGCCGCCTTCGAGTCCCAACTCGGCATGTGAACTCCGTTGGTCACGTGTCCGACCGGCACTTCGTCCTCCGGCCAGTGCGGAAAGAGAGGCTCGAAGATGTGCCGGCTCACTTCCCCGTGCAGACGACTCACGCCGTTGGCCGCCCCGCTCCCGCGGATTGCCAAATAGGCCATGTTGAAACTCTCCGACGAGTCGTTTGGGTTCTGGCGGCCCAGAGCCAGCAAATCGTGGACTGTAATACCAAGCTTTTCTTGGGCGTACCGACCGAGGTATTGCTCGATGAGAGCCGGATCAAAGCGGTCAAAGCCGGCAGTCACCGCAGTGTGGGTGGTGAAAAGGTTGCCCGCTCGCGTGACGGCCAGTGCGACTTCGAACGGCTGTCCGGTCTCATTTATGAAAGTCCGGGCTCGTTCCAAAATGGCGAACGCCGCATGTCCTTCATTCAGGTGACAGACTTCCGGCTGGATGCCAAGCGCGTGGAGCAACCGCCATCCGCCGATTCCCAAGACTAATTCTTGTTTGAGTCGCAGTTCCGGCCCGCCCCCATAAAGCTCGCTGGTAATGCCTCTGTGAGCCGGAAAGTTCGCGAGGTCGTTGGTGTCCAAGAGGTAAAGCTGCACTCGGCCCACCTGGACCTGCCAGGCGCGCAGCCAGACCGAGTAACCGGGCAACGCGATTTCCAACCGCAGCCATTCTCCGTTCGGTTGGCGCAACGGCGTGATCGGCAACTGTCCGGGATCGTTGTACGGGAAAAGGGCCTGCTGCGCTCCGTCCTTGTCAATCACTTGACGAAAATAGCCTTGCTGGTAGAGCAGCCCCACGGCAACCACTGGCACCCCCAGATCGCTGGCGGCTTTGAGTTGATCGCCGGCTACATTGCCTAGGCCGCCCGAGTAGATGGGCAAAGCTTCGCTTAACATAAATTCCATGCTGAAATAAGCGGCGCAGGTCAGGGGAGATTGCGAGTAGGTCTGCTGAAACCACGCGGGCGTCTCCGCCGCCTGACGTCTGCGTTGCACAAGAGCATCTACCTTCTCGCGAAATGCGGTGTCGGCTAATATGTGTTGGAGCTTCTCCCGCGAGACAGTCTGGAGAACAACCCAGGGATTTTGGGTGAGTTCCCAAAGAGCAGGATCAAGCTGCCGCCACACGTCGTCGGCATAATGATTCCAGGACCAGCGCATGTCCAGGGCAAGCTCGGCCAAGGAACCGAATCCATCGACTTCCGTGGGCAGAAAGCAATACATCGAGTTGCTGACACGTGTTTGTTGGCTCATAGTCTTTCCTTCAATGCCTCCATCAGCTTGTCG
This sequence comes from Thermoguttaceae bacterium, assembly GCA_049509395.1. Taxonomy (GTDB): domain Bacteria; phylum Planctomycetota; class Planctomycetia; order Pirellulales; family Thermoguttaceae; genus JBEKIK01. The sequence goes on from JBEKZY010000283.1 coordinate 3,482, forward strand.
AACGGCTTGTTGAATTTCTCGACACCTTCGTCCTCAAGCTGCTGCGTCACCTTGTCGATGCTGATGCCGAGTTCCGACAATCGCTCTAAAACCCAGCCGGCTCGCTCGACATTTTGCTCCAAGCTGGCTTTCGGATCGCCGTGGTCGCGGTAAGCGTCGAGGGTTTCGATCGGGACGGTGTTGACCGTGTCCGGTCCGATGAGCGATTCGACATATTTCACGTCGCTGTAGTCCGGATTCTTGGTGCCCGTGCTGGCCCAGAGCAGCCGCTGCACACGAGTACCCTTGTCGGCAAGTTTCTTAAACCGAGCGCTGCCGAAAATATCCTTGTAGATCTGATAGGCCATCTTCGCGCTGGCGACGGCAACTTGCCCATGCACTTGTTTCGCCAAGTCTGCCTCCCTGCCGCCTTGTGAGATGTGTTTTTCCAGCAGCGTATCCACCAGAGTATCAATGCGGCTCACAAAGAAGCTGGCCACCGAGGCCACATGCTTTACGGGCTTTCCTTGGGCTGCCCGCGCTTCGATGCCGGAAATATAAGCGTCCGCCACCTGTCGATAACGCGGCAACCCGAAGAGCAACGTCACGTTGACGCTGATTCCTTCGCTGATGAGTTGCTGGATGGCAGGCAGCCCATCGGTCGTCGCCGGGACCTTGATAAAGACGTTCGGCCGGTCGAGCGCGGTCCACAATCGGCGGGCTTCCTCAATCGTACCTGTAGTATCGTGCGCCAGGTGGGGATTAACCTCCAGGCTGACATATCCATCCTTGCCGTCTGTCTTGCCATACAAAGGCCGGAAGTTGTCAGCCGCACTTTGTACGTCACCTAGACTCAGGGCTTCATAGATTTCCGTGACGCCTTTTCCCTCAAGGGCCATGGCCCGAATGTCCTCGTCATAATCATGGCTCTCCACGATGGCCTTTTCAAAGATGGATGGATTCGAGGTCATCCCACGCAGCCCATCCTCCTCGATCAATCGCCTGAGTTCGCCACTGACCATCAGATTGCGACGGATGTAGTCCAGCCAGATGGACTGCCCGAGTGCTGCTAATTCTTTCAAAGGATTGTCTTTCATCAGAGTGCCTACTGGGTTTCGAGTTCCGCCACTGTGCTTTGTTAGTTTTACGCGATCGTGCTAGTAGCGCGGCCTTTCGTAGGATTTGAGAGCTATGCTTGACCGCCTGATGCTCTTCTTCCGATAACAACGGATGCAGTGCCGTCTCAATGCCGCTGGCTCCTAGAGTGCTTCCTTGACAATTTTACACCCCCCGTCAAGCGTATGTGACTGGAGAGGATGAAGCAGCTTTGAAAGATTACCCAGTATCGCCACTCCTCCCAGATTCGTCGTGTCGAGGACCGTGCTTGGCACCAAGATCAGCGAGCCGCCGACCCGCATGCGTGATTCAGTTCTGTTATGGCGCCGGATATACATGTCATGGAATCGGGTATAGGATTCTCCTTCAAGAACTAGAGGCGAAGCGTTAGCAGACATGCTCAATGGTTTTTGTGGCGTCGGTCTGTTCAACGATACTCTTTGCTTTCGCCACGTCCTCAGGCGTTCCGTGAGCGACGAGGACCAAATTGCCCGCTTTGACGGCCGTCTCGTATTCAACCACGCTATCCTTGGGGATGCCCAGGCTGTAAAGTCCCGCGCCAAGCGCGCTTAGTCCACCGACGAGCACGGCATTTTCTAACGCGCCGAGGATCGCGGCTGTCAGCGGCCCGGCAACCAATAGCGGCCCGATGCCGGGCACCCAGAAGAACGCGGAACCAAACAGCAGCCCCCAGAAGCCGCCCCAGAACGCCCCCAGTTTGCCCCAGTACATCATGCGGTCACCGGTGTTGTAGTAGCCGACGACATGCTCGTCGGTGTGATAATCCTTGCCGACGATCGACAGCTTCTTCATGTCGAAGCCGCTCTTTTGGAGTTTGCGAACTGCATCTTCAGCTTTGTCGTGAGATGCAAAGACAGCGACCACGGAGTTCTTGTTAGACATAATCTGGTTCCCTATTTGTTAAGGTTAAGAAGTCTAAAATCGTTCCTTGTGGGATGACGAGTGAGTATTGCTCGTGACCAATATTCCAGGTGACCGTTTTGCTCTCACCTACCCCAATCCGATTGAAGCTGATTCGAGATGTCCACAACGACATGAACCTGGCACTGACTCTCGAATCGAACTTGTCCATCGGACTCTTCCCCAGTAGTTGCAAACGTCCCACGCCACCGAAAACAAAAAAACCGACGTGACTGAATACCCAGCGATATTCAACCACATCGGCTTACTCGTCAACGAGCCCCCCGCGCAAGCGAGTTGCTCTTCATCTAGTCATCCAACGAGTTTATCACAAGTATTATATGGCGATAAACGGTGGATGCAAGTGGCGATGTCGTAAGCTGTTGATTCTAATATGATTGCGTCGCTGGCCAATGGCCGTACCGAGGCCAGTTGTCCGCCTATTCCCTATGAGAAAGTCCCGTGGCATCATATTCCTTGAATTGTCTGGAGGCACATCCATCGCCAAGCGGCATGCGGCCGAGAAATGGTCCATTCAATAGAGGAGCTATCGATCCTCATCGAGGACGCAGAAGAAGCGGGAATCTTCGGTAAGATTCAAGCCGTGGTCGTGCAGCAAGCCTTCTGCCTCTCCTGGAAACGAGTCCGCAACTTGCCGATCCCACTCCACCTGGGCCTGCTTCGATAGACGTTGGATTTCTGCATGGTTATTGCTGGTTGTTTTGGATGACTGACCGTTTCCACCCGCACGTTTCGGCCGACTCAAAGGTAGAACTCCCATCAACTTTGATTTCGGGCGCTCGAAAATCAACTTCAATCATCCAAATGTTGCTGGGGTTGGGCATCTCTAGCATCCTTCCATGCCGTGTGCATCCTAAAAACCTTCAAGGATTGTGGCAACTCGATAATCGTGTCGTCGCATTGGTAATAATAAGCGATCCCATTTTCGTCGATTGCCTTGAGCAACTCTTCATGATTGTGAATAGGAAGGATGTAGTCAAACCGTATGTCTGTTTCGCCCAAGAAACGTGCCACACCTTCCTTATCGTCGTGGTAAATCACAACGCACACTCTACCAGGCCATCGATTGGTCAGTATCTTAAAAAATCTCGGCTCTCGTGCGATCACTTCAGGTTAAACTCTCTGGTTGTGCAGCGGCATAAGGGTGAGCCGACCATACCAACGGTTTGCCGGTTACCTGTTATACGGGTGGTTGGAGTAAGGCTGAATTCGCTCTGAATCTGGGCCACATGAGTCGTGGTAAATGTTGGCTTCACTTCTACTCGCCAATACAATTATTCGCCAAACCTGCGAATAAACCAGGTCTTCACCACCTGTGTCAGAATTGCATATCCCAGCAGCATCATGGCCAGATACAGCCAATACAGCGGCGGGAGCGGGACAAACCCCAGCGTGTTCGCCAGGGGCGAAATTGTCAGCCAGGCGCCCATCGCGACGATGATTACGGAAGTGAGGATTAGCGGCCAACTGGCCCAGCTTTGGATGAACGGGATCTTGTTGGTGCGAATGACATGGATGATTAACGTCTGGGTGAAGAGCGACTCCACGAACCAGCCGGTGTGGAACAGGGCCGGGTTGTCCCAGCAGATGAAAATGTACAGCATCATGAAGAACGTCAGGTAATCGAAGATCGAGCTGATCGGCCCAATAAACAGAATGAAACGCAGGATCTTGCCAATCGTCCAATGGCGCGGCTTGGTCAGCCAATCAGCATCAACCTCGTCGGTAGGTATGGTGGTCTGTGAGAAGTCGTACAAGAGATTATTTGTCAGCACCTGGATCGGCAGCATAGGCAGGAATGGGAGGAACGCGCTGGCCCCCACGACGCTGAACATGTTGCCGAAGTTCGAGCTGGCCGCCATCTTGATGTACTTGACGATGTTGCCGAAGATCCGCCGGCCCTCCAGCACGCCCTGTTCCAGCACCAGCAGGCTGTTTTCCAGCAGGATGAGATCGGATGACTCCTTGGCGATGTCCACCGCGCTGTCCACTGAGATGCCCACGTCGGCGGCTTTCAAGGCCGGGGCGTCGTTGATGCCGTCGCCCATGAACCCAACCACGCGGCCCTTACTCTGGAGTGCACGGATGATGTGTTCCTTGTGAGCCGGGACCAGCCTGGCAAAGACGCTGGTCGCACAGGCGGCTTCGGCCAGTTCCGACTCGCTCATCGTTTCGATTTGAGAGCCGAGCAAGAGATGCTCCACCGGCATGCCTACTTCCCTGCAGATATAAGCGGTGATGATCTCATTATCGCCGGTCAGGACCTTGACGTCCACGTTCAAGCCGTGAAGCCGCTTCAAGGCCTCTGTAGCGGTGTCCTTGGGCGGGTCGAGGAAGGCCAGGAAACCCAGCAGAATCAGGTCTGATTCATCCTTGACCGAGTACACCGGTTCATCTGAACCACCCGGCATTTGCTTATAAGCCAGGGCGATTACCCGAAAACCCTGACTGTTCAGATCGTCCGCCAACTGTCGGCGTCTGGCGTCGTGCTCGGGCAAAACTTCGATGACCTCCCCTTTGACTTCCACACGCGTACACAGGCTCAGCACTTCCTCTACCGCGCCCTTGCAGATCAGCGTGTTTAGCCCGGTTTCATCTTCCACTACCACCGACATGCGCCGGCGAACGAAGTCGAAAGGTATCTCGTCAATTTTGCGGTACTTCTCATCTGCTTTCAGGTGCTCTTTCAACTCCTCGTGGTCGAGGATCGCTTGGTCGAGCAGGTTTTTCAACCCTGTATGGTGGAAGCTGTTCAGGTAGCCGAAATGCAGCACCTTTTCGCTGGGATCGCCGTGCGCGTCCAGATGCTTTTCGAGCACAATCTTGCCCTGGGTGAGTGTGCCGGTCTTGTCGGTGCAAAGCACGTCCATCGCTCCGAAGTTCTGGATGGCATTCAGGCGTTTGACGATCACTTTCTTGCGGGCCATTGCCAGGGCGCCTTTAGACAAGTTAACGGTCACGATCATGGGAAGCATCTCGGGGGTCAGCCCGACTGCCACGGCCATGGCAAATAGGAAAGCTTCCAGCCAGTTGTGCTTGCTCAGTCCGTTGATGAGGAAAACAGCCGGAACCATCACGGCGATGAGCCAGATCATCAGCCAGGTGAACTTGTTGATGCCCTTGTCGAAACTCGTCAACTGGCGCTGACCGACGATACGGGCGGCCAGCGAGCCAAAGTAGGTGCGGTCTCCGGTTTGGATGACCACTGCCGTCGCGGATCCGCTCTCCACGTTGGAGCCCAGGAAGCAAATGTTGGGAAGTTCCAGCGGATTCTGAATGTCCGCCGACGCCTGGGCGGCTTTCTTCTCCACAGGCAGGGCTTCGCCGGTGAGGGCCGCTTGATTCAAGAACAGGTCTTTGGCGGAAAGCACCCGTGCATCAGCCGGCACCATATCGCCGGCGGCCAGATGGATGATATCGCCAGGCACTAACATCTTGAGTGCGACTTCTTCTTCCTTGCCGCCCCGCACCAATGTCGCCGTGTTGCTGACCATCGCTTGGAGCTTCTCGGCCGCGTTATCGGCGCGCATTTCCTGGAAGAAACGCAACACCACGCCCAAAACCACCATCACTAAAATGACTACAGTCGCCCGCATGTCACCGGTCAGAAAGGAAAGCACGGCCAGCGCCAGGAGCAGGAGGACCAATGGATTCTTGATATTACTCAAGAGTCGCATCAGGGCCGATTGATGCTTCTCTCGGGCAATCTCGTTCATCCCAAACTGTTTCAAGCGAGAATCAGCCTCTGCCTCGCTCAGGCCGTCCAGTTGCGATCCAAGCTCCTTCAGGACGTTATCGGTATCGGCACGCGCCTTTTCCAATAGTTCAACGGAATAATGCGCCCCGTTCCTGCCAGAGAGGTTGCCTGGACGCGGAGATGCATTCTGTGTCTTATTTGAAATTTCCATTCAAGCCTTTGCTGTATGCTGTACATTCAACCCGATGAGGCTTAAGTCAACTCTACCACCATCTTGCCCACATTTTGTCCTTGAAAAAGACCGAGGAAGGCGTCCACCGCTTGGTTGATCCCTTGCACGACCGTTTCCTTGTTTTTCAGCTTGCCAGCTTGAAAATAGCCTCCCACTTCCTTCTCGAACTCGGCTTGGCGATCCAACCAATCGTGAACAATGAAACCTCTCATCGTCAGCCGTTTAGTAATCATGTTAAAGAGGTTGGAAGGACCGGGCGTGTACCCACCAGTTACTTTGCGCGTTCGAACATCAGGGCCTGCAAGGTTTTCTTGTCTCCTGCGATTTGCGGGATAATGCAGAGGACATGCTCGCCAATCTTGATGTCCTCGACCTTGGCTTTCTTGTTGTTCATGCGCACCTTGGCGTCTCCCATGGCATAGGTGCAATCCTTGCCTTGCGCGTCTGTACAAATTATTTCCTTTTTGGTGGCGTCATAGCTCTTGAAGCTGCCTTGCGCCAAATCCCATTTTTTCCTGTCGCCTTCCTGGACCAGAATGTACTTGGCCGTCGAAGTTGCCAGGCCCTTGTCGTAACTCACGTTCACCGCGTCGCCGGCTTTCAAGTCGCTCTTGCTCTCCTTGCCGCCACGGTTTACGACGACCTTGTCGCTGAGTTTGAACGTTACGTCCTTGCCGGCGGAATCGGTCAGGACAAACTCGCCCTTGTTGGCGTTGATGCCCTTGATTTTTCCGGTGGCCAGGGCATCGGAACCCATTGCCGTACCGGCCAACAGAAACAACACCGCCAACGCACTACCCCACTTTGAAAAACTCTTCATGATATTACTCCCATGAAGTGAGCCGTGTCAAGGGTTGCAAGTTATTGGAATCGTGGGACTTGACCAATCTCCCATTCGCGCTGGCGCTAGTACGCCGCACACTAAGCTGGTCCTGTCAAGTCAAGACGCCCATTCTCCTATTCGGGCCTTCGCGGCCAGTCAATCAATGCGGGCTGTCTTGCTCAGAGATCCACGAC
>JBEKZY010000284.1:0-6584 GCA_049509395.1 Thermoguttaceae bacterium
CTCCGCGCAGTATTTTCCGTAGACTTTCAAAGCGTCCAATGGCTTGTAGTTCCTCGACCGAAGCCGTTTTATCGGATTTCATCAAGCGCTCCTGATTATGGTCAGACTTGCTGTGTATTTTTTTGAAGCGGGGATATCAAACCGTGTGCCTATGTTTTCAAGTACGTCGATTTGGCACTATTGCGGTTGAATTTGTTCTGGCGGGAGTTATTTATTAAAGAAACAGGCCATAATAGGCCCGTCTATTTTCAGATTACAGGTCATATTGTGACACGATAATAGTATATGCGTCAAGGGTTGTGACGAATTGTAAAGGTCAACAACTCCCCCAATTTAGGACTGAATAACCCCTCTAAAAAGCAAAAATGATGCTTATTGTTTATGATTTGCCTAATAGATGAGCGTTTTTTATTGGTTTTTTGAAATTTTATTGATTTTGCAGTAAAAGTAGGAATTCGGACTAGTAGATGACAGTGTAAATTCTGGTCTTGACCATCAGGCACTTCACATCCACAATCTACCCCCATGTACATTCTAACGCGGTACGTTGTAACGGAAGTGCTGAAATACTTTCTGCTTACGCTGACAGGCTTGACCTTGATAGTGACCGTGGTCATGGGCGTTAGCCAGGGAATTCGTCAGGGGCTTCCGCCCATGGTGATGCTTTATGTCATGCCATACATGCTGCCGGAAATGCTGGTCATTACCCTTCCCGTCAGCATGTTGCTGTCTGTGAGCGTCGTGTATGGGCGAATGACGGGCATGAATGAAGTAGTGGCCTTGAAATCGCTGGGGATTAACCCCATGGTAATCGTCTGGCCGGTAATCATCTTCGCGTTCTTATTGAGCCTGGGAACGATATGGATGCAAGAGATTGCCGCCGTGTGGTGCCGGCCTAGTTATGCGAGAGTCGCGGCGGAATCGGTCGAAGAAATCGCTTATGGCATGTTGCAAACCAATCATTCCATAGGACCGCCCTATACGCCGCAGTTCTCAATCACTGTAAAGCGCGTTGATGGGAGGAATCTTATTCAGCCTACGATCACTATTTTCGGAGATGAAAATCATCCTACCACGACCGTCCGGGCCATGGAGGCCGAATTGCGCACCGATCGGACGAGGCATGAAATCAACATCATATGCCGCAACTTTGACGTGGACATAGAGGGCAAATATCAGTACAACGATCCTGGTGAATGGAGTCAATCCTTGCCGATTGTCGATCCCGGCAGAGCTCGCGGTGTTTTGGAACATCACCGCGACTGGGTCGCCATGTACGAGATTCCCGATCACATTGCTCAACTGAAAGCTGCGGTTTTTCCGCTGGAACAGCGGCGCGAGGCCTTGGAAGCAAACGGGCAAACTTTGCCGGAAGCCGATAGTGATCGGCTGGAGACCCTGTGGCATCTGATCTATCGCCTGCAAACCGAGCCTTATCGCCGTTTATCGAATGGTTTTACCTGCCTGTGCTTCGTACTGATCGGCGTGCCCGTGGCCATGCTCTGGCGCCATGCCGACGTTTTGACGAATTTTTTTGTTTGCTTTGTGCCCATTCTGGCGGTCTATTATCCGCTGTTGATGTTAAGCGAGTCTCTTTCCACGTCGGGCAAATTGTGGCCGATTTCATTTTGGATGAGCAATGCCGTCTTTATTGCAACTGGAATCCTGCTCATGCGGCGGATTGTCCAACATTGAGATTGTTCACTCCTCTCGAAATGACGTTGATGCGGCCGATAAATAACGCATATCCTGCATTTCCGGACTAACACGGGTAATTGCACCCGGCCCAGCCGTCACTCGCCGCATTCCTTGTATTTTATGGGAACAAATATTGCTTGTCGGAGGAGTTTGAAAACTCCATGATCTGCCGGTCTGCGTCTTCGATTGTCCTAACATTTGACATAATCGCTCTATGACATAAAGTTTTGATAGAGAACTTCAAGGGCCGTAAAGATATTTCGCATTTGTTGAAAAATGCCCGGGAAGTTGTCTCAGCGTATGGCTTATCAACGACTCTATTTTTACATCAGTCAACTCCAAATGGAGAGTGTCTCATGATCACTATATCAACACAACACAGGCGACGACATCGGGGCGTAATTTTGCTTTTGGCGGTTTTTTTGGTCGTGGTGCTTCTGGGAATGATCGCTTTCGCGGTGGATCTCGGGTATCTGATGATGGCAAAGACGCAGCTCCAAAACGCGGCCGATTCGGCCGCTCTGGCGGCCGCGGGATCCATGGGCCAAAGCCAAGCCATATCAACTCAGACGGCCCAAACTTTTGCCTCGCAAAATCTCATCGGGCAACAACCCGTTCAACTCGCCTCATCCGATATTACCTATGGTACGTGGGATAAAAACACACAAATATTTACTCCCTCTTCGACTGGACTTAGCAACGCGGTCAAAGTGAAGACCCGGGCCGATAGCACGTCAACTGGGGCAATTCCTTTGTTCTTCGGGCGAATTTTGAATATTTATTCTGTAAATCTCAGCGCTACGTCCATGGCCACCTGCAATCCCCGCGATATTTGCTTCGTCGTGGACCTGTCCGGATCTATGAACGATGACACCGACCCCAACAATACCAGCAGCATCAACAGCAGTTATCCCGGGGTTGCCACTACAATGATGCAAAACATCTACAACGACTTCGGGTTTGGCACTTATCCCGGATCGTCGCAAGCTATCGGCGCGCCCCTGGGCGTATCATCTATTTCCAGTCTGACTAACACGAGCAGTAGTCCCCTGTTGAATACGAAGCAACCCCTGAAACTCAAGGTCGGAAGCACAAACTACAACTATACCGTCCCCACCCAATATCAGATTAAATCCACGGATTCATCGAGCACGCGCACGACAAAAGCTTACTCTTGGGTCATGGATGTCCAGCTTCCAGGAGTGGCGGGATTTGCGCCCTTGCCCGGAATAATGCCAGCGGCCAAACCCACGCCCAACAGCACCGTTACGAATAACTATAATTATTGGTACGCTTATCTTTCTGCCAACAGTTCGAGCATCGGCTACCAATCTTATATGCATTACATGATGTATTATGGCCGCACCCAGCCGGCAATTAACGCATCGCCTAGTTCCACACTTTATTCGCCTCTGTCAGTCAGCAGTCCGGATTGTCCATATCATCCGGATACGCCAGTAGAGGGCGGCAGTTTTAATTTCCCGCCGCGGGAAATGCCCACCCACGCCTCCCGCCTGGCGATAATCGACGCGCTTCAAATCATCAAGCAGCGCAATCAAAACATCACTGATCCGAACCAATGCGATTGGGTTTCGATTGTCACTTTCGATCTCACAAGCGACGTGGTGGTTCTCCACACTTTGGACAATAATTATGATACCGCCATGCAGAATTGCACCACAATGCAGGCTTGCAGCGACAGCGCGTCCTGCACGTCGACTGAAACCGGATTCATTACGGCCATTAATCTCCTCAACTCAAACGGCCGACAAGGAGCAAACAAAGTCGTGGTTTTGTTGACCGACGGGAAGCCTAATCTTTATTCCTCCAGCGGCAGCACCATCTCAAGTTATGAGAAAAGCAACCCAAACAGTAATTACTACGGCTCGTCAAGCGATTATGCGCAAGATGCCGCAATGATGCAGACCGCGACCATGCAGGGTAAAAACTGGTCGGTCTTTCCTGTGGAACTTGGATTACAGGGCGATGCGGACTTCATGAATCGCATTTATAGCGTCGCCATGGGCAAAACCACGCAAACCCTTACCTCTCCCTACACCACCGCAACCGGCGACCCGACCTATTATGAAACAGAACTCATTAATATATTCAATAAAATCATTTCCAACCCCAAGTTGCGGTTGGTGAACTACGCTAAATAAGAATTAATTTCTTAAGAGTTACGTGCAATGGGCGGACCCAAGCCAAATTTGGAGTCGCCCGGTAATGCTATTACGTTTACCCCCGCCCACCAGCGCTGCGAAATCTCTATAGTTAGAGAACAATTACAGTAGCGGCGGTAGGAGTCGAACCTACGACACGCGGATTATGATTCCGCTGCTCTGACCAACTGAGCTACGCCGCCAATCTCTTATATGTTAGTTGCTTATGACTAATTCTACCACGGGAAAGACAACCCGCAAGCCGGTAAAACACTACTTTTTCTCCGCCAGTTCTTGGTAAATGATCTCCACCAGGCTCGGCCACCGACGACCGCCGGGCGCGGCCGGCTGATCGGCGCCGGCGAACGCTTTTTGCACTTCTGCCAGCGATTTTCCTTCCTGCACAAGGGCTTTGACTTTGGCCTGCTTCTGTTCGATTTGGGCGATCAATGCCTCGATGGTTTTTTTGTCCACTCCGTCGGCGTGCCCACTCAGGAAAATGTCCGCGTCCAGTTGAATAATCGCTTTTAGTGCGGATACCAGGCCGAAGGAGGAACCGTGTTTATTCGCATGGATCAGGGGGTCACGGCCGACAAAAACGAGATCGCCGACAATCGCGGCCTTTTCCGATGGGATGTAGATTACGATGTCGCTGTTAGTGTGTGCCGGACCGTAATAGAGCAGTTGCACCTCGGTATCGTCCACATATAAGGTCAAATCCTTGGAAAACGTTTCATTGGGAAGCGGCACTTTCGTCGTCGCTGCGGCGTTGGCCTGGACAATGTCCCGGCGTCCGTTCTGATGGGAGATAATTGTCAGGTGCGGCGGAAACCCGACCAGTCCGTTGACATGATCTCCATCGCTATGTGTCAGGACTACGCGGCGTACCGGTTTATCGGCGACCTTTTTTATTTCCGCCAACATTTGACCGGCTGCTTCCGCACTGATCTTGGCGTCGATCACCAGGACTTCGTCAGGCCCTACGTAAAAGAAGGCGTTGCCGATCCCGCCGCTCACCTGGTAAAGGTTGCCCCGCACGCGCTTTGTTGCAACCGGCTCAGAGGCGGCCGGGCGGCCGGGTGAAGATTGGTTTGGCTGCTGAGCCCACGGCGACGACAAGGCGAACGAGCTGATGCACGCGGCAAGCACAAGAATCTTTTTGCTGAACATGGAATTCTCCTTCAACGTAACATGAGTGACAAAATAGTTCTCTTGGCGGCTAAAGAAGCAACAGCTTCTATCTATGCGTCCTTAAAACATTCGATAGATCGAACCGTCCATCCAAACACATATTTTGTACGATGAGAGCGGAAAATGCCAGTGCCACCGGTTGCGCCCAAGGATGTTGGGCTAAGTGAACAGCGCCGGGAAGGTTTAAAAAGAAGGCATTAGCGGCGTTTTTTTGCCAGTAAGGTCGTTACATCGGGCAATCCAAGGAACGTGCATTGTTTTTCCAATGCACAACATCACAGCCGGCCTTATGCAGCAACTTCCCCATTTTAAACATTGGCGCGAATCGACACCGATAAAGTCGCGGATAGGACCTACTCATAAGTCAACCGCATTAGGTGAGAAGAGCATACTGCGGCTTTGTTCAAGAATCGCGACAGTTGCCATTTATCCGCCTCCATACGCCGGCCTTGCGGCAAGACAATTTTTTTTCATGGTCTTGAGGTTTGCAAATGCGCAAGAGGAATGATGCAATTTCGCGCAAAAACGAAAGCCTTCTCTATATTCCATGTCAACGCGGAAGCCGGACATACTCTGCCACACGGCCATTATAGCCATGGCTTCTACGGGCTTTCTTACTGCAAATCGAACGTCCGAACTCCAAAGTTCCAAAGGAGTTGGGATGTTTTTCGTTGGCGATTGAGTGAGGCACGGGTACTGTCTTGTGCTCCCGCGTTCTTGTCAATCAATATAAGTTGACCTAACTGCGAAAAATTCCGTTTTTCCCAAGGAATTTCAGTAATTTGTTTTTTTTCGATAAGAATTTATTAGGAAATCAAGATAAAACATTATACGATAAACAAATCTGTTAATATACCCATTTGGATCGCATATAAAGTATAACTATACTAGTTGATGTGTAGGGAGATTTTCCGACAGAATTGCTATCGTTATTATCGACTTTTACAGGAAGATGCCGTTTGCGCCAATATGGAGTGTTCGATTCGTCGCGTGCCATAAGTGATGATTAACAATTTCCGGGACCTAAAAAACAATGGCTGAATCAACGGTTAGTGCGGCAGGGCTGAAAATTGTAAAGCTATTGGTGGGCAATCCGCCTCATAGCGTCACCGATTTGGTTCAGGCTACGGGCGTTACCAGGACCGCTGTAACCGAGCAACTTCACGAATTAGTGTCCGCGGGATTTGTGGAACAAAGCGCCGAACGTTTGCCGGGACGAGGCCGGCCAAGGTACTTATTCAAAGCCACCAATGACGCTTTGGTGCTGCTTTTTTCCTCAAATCAACGGTTGGTGGTGCCCGCAATCTGGAAAGCCATCCACGAAATTGGCGGCGACCAACTGAAGGACAAGGTTCAAAAAAAGACAAGTCGGATTCTGGCCGATCATTACAATGGCAAGGTTACCGCCAAGAAACCCGAAGATCGACTCCGCCAGTTGATGTCTATATTTATCGAGGAAGGCGGAATCCTGGAGGCGGTTGAGGAAGACGGGAAATTAGTCGTATATAAGCGCAGTTGTCCCTTTATCAGCAT
>JBEKZY010000285.1:0-6581 GCA_049509395.1 Thermoguttaceae bacterium
CATCCAGTCCGAAGAAATAATCCATCGGCAGCAGTTGCCAAGTTGCTGCAAAAGGAATCGCTGGTGGTTACGGCATGGAAACAGTATGTCGGGCGGCACGATGCTTGCGACGGCGGTCATGGGTTTGTTTGGACTTCCGAGAAAACCACCAATTTTTGGCTAGCGCGATTGCCCGATGTCGGATTCGTGCTTGGCCGTGTTTACTGCGGGATTTTTTTCTGAGGCCGGCTGCTGGGAATCGGACGGTTTAAAGAGCCGCTCGTCGTAGATCGCCAAGGCGTGCAAGGCGCGCATTGCGCCGGCGATTTCCCGTGTGGAAAGCACGGGCAGATTATTCAGATAACGCTGGCTGTTCAGGTTATTTATCAAATAATTCATTCCAGCCGCCATAGCCGGATCGTCCAGCCGGTCCTCTGGCAATGAAAGGGCCAGCCACTGGAGCACGTAACCGGCAGACCGCAGTCCGGCGTCGTCGTCGCGATTAACTCCCTTGCCGCTTAGATAATATCCCCAACCGCCGTCGGAATTTTGAATTCCGAAAGCGTGTTTTTGGAACTCGCTCATGTACCTTTTCGCCCGGGCGAACTGCCCATCGACGGGCAAGTTGCGTTTTTCGTGACGAGATACCGCGTAGCTTAAGCCCAATAAACAGTCCAATCCCGCGCCGCCGGGGGCAAGCGCAGGCTGCGCGAGTTCTTCCTTTATAATCTTTTCCAGGGACCACTCCTCGTCAAGATTGTTTTTCCATGCCGCGGCATCGGTATAATATGCCAGACCGATTAATTTGAGCGACATATCCGCTGCCGAGCGGCAGGAAAGCTTTTCCGACTCGACCAGATCGGCGACCGAGCGCATCGAATCGCCCACGCGCATGGGATAGGAAGCCGGCACGCGAGCCAGGGCCAGAGCCGCCAAAAGTTGGGAGGGCCGCGATTGCACGCCGTATCCCAGGCGCGCGGAAACGTGGCCATCGACCATAGTCAGGGGCCGGTAGCCGCCGCAGGGATAGTTCCAGCACAAACACATGATGCCGTTTGCGCGTTGTTCTCCTTCCGCAGCGAGCAGGGTAATTTCAGCATCGCATCCCAGGGCTAAACAACAGTTGATAATTTCGTCGGGCGTATTTTGCCGGGAATTGAAGGGCATTTTTTGATACGTGGCCAAGGTGCGGCGCGTTTTATCGCGGAGCGCGGCCAGCGCGGGGCCGAGTTCTCTTTTCGGCTTTGGGGGCACGACAGCAGGGGGTTGTTCGGGTTGGGAGGCAGTGTCGGCGGCCGGCTTGTCGCCGCTGGGAATTTCCGCCGGATTAACGGGCTTGGTTTCAGTCGCGGCTTGTTTTTGATCCTCGGCCGGCTTTACGTCGGTCCTTTCCTCAACCGGCCCTTCGACGTTGTTTTTAACCGGGTCGTCGGGCGAGACTTTCGCGGGATCCATTTGCGGCGCGTCGAGACCGGTCTGATCGTCCGCGGAGGCTATCGCTGAATCAGATTCATCGCCTTTGTTATTTTTCGCTTGTTCGGTCGGTTCGTTTTGCTGCGTCTGAAGCGATCCGGAGAGCGCGGGCCCATCGTCGTAAGCCGCCGCCGGCTGTACGGCGGTTTCACGACCTGCAACATTGGGAATAACTCCAAAAGTCAATAATAGTGAAAAAAAACCGGCGATGATGGAAATTGTCTTATTCATCTAATGACATCCTTGTTCTTAAAAGATGGACGCTTTTATCTCCCCACTGTAGAGACAGGAGGATTCTTCTTTGCCGTGGGCTGAACTTCATCGGGTTGCGGGCGATCGATGAGGAATCCCCCGGAACAGCCTCGTTCGATGTATGTGTTGTTATTGGCGCCGCAGCCGTATTTGTCGTTGCCGCCGTAGTCGATGAGGAATGCAAAATTGCCGCCGCAATCGGGCAGGGGGTGATATGACATGCTCGGTGAAGCATAACCTTGGCTGTATCCCTCATACACGTCGTCGCCGTTGTAGTCGAAAAGAATGCCAAAGCCCATCTGATTGCTGGCGCCTTGAGTCAACCCGCCTGTGGCCATGTAGTGGTCGTTGCCGCCGAAATCGCAGAGCACGCCCATGGAACAATCCCAGGCCATTCCCGAGCCCATGATGGTGCCTTCATACACGTCGTCTCCGCTGTCGTCAAAGCAGAATCCCATCGAGTAATGGCAACCCCAACCGCAGCCGAAGCGTTGGAAACTGGGCTGGGTGCGCGGCCCGCCGTTGTAGGCCGTGCGGGTAATCAATCGCTTGGTATTTCCGCCGAAATCGCGGGCGAAACCGAGACCGCACCAATATCCGCCGCCGTGCGAGAGGTAGTCGAACTCGTAAACGTTCTCGCCGCCGTTGTCGAGGCACACGCCGATGCCTCCGTCGGCCACTGCGCGCAACCCGGCGCCAACGCCTTGTCCCCAGCCTTCGTAGCCGGGTGTTTCGGGATAAGAATCGCGCCACATGCCGCCGCAATAATAATGGTTGTTGCCGACGTTGCAATCAATGAGTCCAAAGCCCAGCGGTCCGCCAAAGCCCTGGGCCCACATGGCGGCGTGAAAATCATTTTTTCCTCCGCGTTCGATCAAGAGTCCCAGGCCTCCCAGCGCCTGACCTTGCACGCGCCTCAGCCCGCGATAGCGGCTGTTGCCATCGTAATCGACGAGAATGCCAACGCCGGCCACGGCCGAACCTTGGGCAACGTCCTTGGCCTCGTATACGGCATGGCCGCCCATGTTGAGAAGCATGGAAACGCCGAGGATGGCGCCGCCTTGAATGCCAGGCTTGTTTCCGTGATATACGTTATGCCCGCCCAGGTCGGCGACAACCAACACGGGCCGATCCAGACCGACCGTGCCGTCGATATACGTGTCGTCGCCGCCCAGATCGATCACCGCACAAACGCCGGGCATCTTGTCGAGATAATAAGTATTAGGCCCTTTGCCGCCGATGATAATCGCTCCATAAGGAGTATCGATGCGATCGACCACGGTGCCGGTTACGCCCTCGACTTTGATATCTCCGTCGGCCGGCAGCGACTTGAGCTGTTCGAGCAGTTCCGGATCGGTGATGGGCACCAGCGCGTCTGCGGCCGCGAAAAGCGAGTTTCGATCCATCATTTCCATCAGATCGATAAGCCTGCGCCCGGTGCCCCGGTCGTTGAGCGTATGACCGACTTCATTCTGGCCGACCAGGACCGGATAAATATAGGTCTGCAACTCGTTGATTTGCGATTTAGTAAGCGGGGCCAATGCCGCGGCGTAAGCTACTTCGGCATCGGCAATCGATTGTTTGAATATTTCCAGGGCCTGTTCGGGCGATTCGACCTTGACGAAAGTCCGCGGTTTTCGTTCGGCAACGTCCATTTTTTTCTCCGCGATGGCCAGCAATGCGGCTAAGCCTTCGTGGTTGCCCAGTGCGGCCTTGTGGAGTTCCCGAGTGAAGCGTTCGGCTTCGGCGGGGGCGTCAAGAGTATTGCGCATCATATGGTCGTACCAACTTAGCCGGCAATTGCCGGTCAATTCCGAGCCCGTGTACCGGCCTGCCGAAGTATTTAACTTCATGGCCGTGTAACTGCGAAAACGGGCAAAATTATCGGTTATATGGCGTTTGACCAAACCGGCCATTATCTCTTGCTTTAGCAACTGCATCTTTCCGGGGGCAAGCGGATCGCCTGGCTCAGGCGGTTTCTCCGGGGAATCTGTAGTTTTGGATGACTCGGAAGAAGTATCCGATGGCGAAGCTTTATCGGAGGCATCAGATTTGTCGGACACTTCTGTTTTTGTCTGACCGACGGCAGGCGAATTGTTTACCGAATCCATGGCCAGCAAACTACTAGCAGTCGCGAATAGAATCACAATAAAAGTCAGGCATAGCCGGGAAGCAGGTGGAATCCCGGAGAAATCGTTATATTTAGGCTGGAAAGCAGCTTGGTTAATCACGTGTCATCTCCTGCCATGCCCCATATATGTCATTGGATCACTAAACAAAGTGCAGACTAAAATTTATCCAAATAGCATACCCACGGCGAATTCCGGCATGAAGGATAAATTTTATTCAATCCGATTTCGCGTTTAGAACTTGTTCAAATGAAGCAGACGAAAGCCGGTATTCTAGGCAGCCTTTGCCGGTTAGTCAACTGTATACAACGAACAGCCTGCAAAAACTGCTTTATCGCGTCAATCGGCAGATTTTCAAGCACACCTTTAATAACAAGACAGGAACCGAGAAAAAGCCTGTCTGAAGAGTTTATTTAAAGAATATGTATACTTTTAGGTAACTTGGGGGAGTTTTCGTCGAAAGGGTTTTCGCAAAGCCGCCACACATATTTCATGGCGGTTATGCTGAAGCTGCCGGGCTTGGACAATATTGTAACCCCAGCTTTTTACTCGTTCGATGTAACCCGGCATTTGAGAGGCCAGACCCCAATCGGGCAGCTTTAACGTCAATATCAGGCCTCGGATGCTAACCTGGGGATGCGTTACGATAGCTTCCACTGCATCTAACGTATAATTCGGGGCAACGTTCATGTCTGCGGTGAGCCATCGTATTTTACGGAATTCCCGACGCCGAACCTGTGTGCTACGGCAGCGAAGATGGGTAAAATGCGGGTTATTTAACACATCGGGGTGCATCTCGGCCGGATCGATCCCGGTAACTATCATCCCTCGAGCCAAAAACGCCTGACTTGCTCCGCCCGGGGCACTGCCAATTTCCGCGACATGCGCCCCCATGGGAATAGGCAACTGCGACCAGCGTAAGGCCTCCTCCATCTTAAGCCATGCCCTGGAAACCGCGTTGGCGGGCAATTCCAGGGCTAACATTCCGCCAGGCCAGCGGCTTGCAATCCGATCGGCGCGATGAAAGCCGATCCACCATTGATCGGGCTCGACCAGGACGCAATCGAAAATGTGCTCCCCGCGGCGGGCCTGTTCGAGCGGGTCGGCGGGGACTGTCCCGATTTTCGTGTCAACGAAAATGGGACTGTCCCCTTTAGCGCGCGGACATTCTTCTAGCAATCGGGCGTGAATTTCGATCGCCTGGGGTGTAATGCCGGGCTGATAACCGTGTTCGCCCGGCTCGGCCGCATCGCGGGGCCAAACGTGGATTCGCTCCGCATGGCGATGTCCGAAAAGTTCCCACGCTTCCCTGGCCATTTCGGCTTGGTCTTTCCCCTGAATTTTCCCCAAGGAAAACGCATAGGCGCGGGCAAAGATGGAATGTAGATCAAAATCGTCCGCCAACCGGTGATTCTCCGGAAGCTTGAACGTGAGAAAGCCCGGTCGCGAATAAGCAAAGCGAAAATCTTTCCAACGCTGCGTCAGTTCCTCTTTTACTGCCCGCTCGGCGCCAATCTGACAAGTGATGAAGAGAAAATCGGGCATAAAAAAGAAATTTTAATCTGATTACATTGCTGTCCTAGGCGAAGCCCTAATTTTACCAGTGAAAACTCATCCTTCGTTAATGGGATATTTACTTCGTTCTTAATCCAACGTATTTTATAATGATAATCTTGTGGTTTAGGCAATGCAACTACATGCTCCTTAATGAATTCTTCTGGGACCCATACGCCGTTAACATCCTGCCACGTCCATTTATTAATAATAAATTCCCTCAAAGCCTCAAAGCCGCAAAGCGGCGTTCAACACAAAGCCGTGAAGCGGCGTGCTACGATAGCCCAGGGCGAAGCGTAGCGCAGCCCTGGGTCATCGGTACCGCCAACCCTCAAAGCCTCAAAGCCGCGAAGCGGCGTTCAACACAAAGCCGTGAAGCGGCGTGCTACGATAGCCCAGGGCGAAGCGTAGCGCAGCCCTGGGTCATCGTGTACCTCCAACACCCAAAGCCCCGAAGCCGCGAAGCGGCGTTCAACACAAAGCCGCGAAGCGGCGTGCTACGATAGCCCAGGGCGGAGCGTAGCGCAGTCATCGTGTACCTCCAACACCCAAAGCCCCGAAGCCGCGAAGCGGCGTTCAACACAAAGCCGCGAAGCGGCGTGCTACGATAGCCCAGGGCGAAGCGTAGCGCAGCCCTGGGTCATCGGTACCGCCAACACCCAAAGCCCTGAAAGGGCGACACAAACCTCTGTCGCCCCTCCAGGGCTTCCATGGAAAAATCGCCTTCTTTTCAGGGGCTGATGCCCCTGGCTACATTCTCTCGCCGCTCCGCGGGTTAAATCTAACCACTTATCGCTGATTTTTGCGCCCAATACCTCTTGCGTTTTCACGATGCCCCCCAAATCCTTCTCAATTCCCTACTCTGTACCCCGTACTCCGTACTTTTTTTGCACTCCGTACTCCGTACACCGTACCCCGTACTTTCACACCCTTTTCCCACTTCTCATTTCCCCTGTGGCTTGCAGGAAATCATCGCTCGCATACATATTGTAAAAAAGAAGCCATCAATCTATTCAATGTACGATCATGAAGGCCGTTCACGGCCTTTTTCCGCCGTAGGCGGTCTTAGGCTCGGCGTTTACGCCTTGTCCTTACCCACATTTTATAACATCCTTTGCGAGTTCTGCACCGCGAACTAGCAAGTACAGTTTCTGCCATCCGCGCCAGATCGTAATCCAACCTGGCTCGCCGTCC
>JBEKZY010000286.1:0-6574 GCA_049509395.1 Thermoguttaceae bacterium
GACCGCACTTACGGTCGCGGCCTTGTTCCTTCTGGCCCTTTTCTTCAGCCCCATAATCGCCATTATCGGCAGCTATCCGCCCATCACCGCCCCGGCCCTGGTCGTGGTCGGCGCAATGATGATGGCCAACATCACCAAGGTGGAATGGGGAAATTACGCCGAAAGCATCCCCTCCTTCCTGATCATCATCGGCATCCCCATGACATTCTCCATCGCCGACGGACTGGCCCTGGGCTGCATCGCCTACCCCATAGTCAAACTCTTGGCCGGCCAGGGCCGCGACGTAAAATGGCTCATGTACATAATGGCCGTCGTGCTCATCGCATACTTCGTTCTGGTGGTGAAATAAGATTTCAGAATCAGATTTCAGAATCAGATTTCAGAGCCGGGCCGTGTCGGCCCGGAATAATCCTTTGTCTACCAGACCGACACGGTCCGGCTCTGTTCTTTTATTTATTTTGTCATGTATATGCTTTGTTTTTCGTTTATGGGTAATATCGGAAATAGAAATGGCAATTTTTTTAATGGATTGAATAATCTGGAATATATGGCACAATATAGGGCATGTCAGAAACCAATCAGCATCCCCCCGCGGTTTTAATTACCGGCGCATCGACCGGAATAGGCCAGGCCTGTGCCCTGGAACTCGACCGGCGAAAATTCCAGGTCTTTGCCGGAGTTCGCACTGAAGCGGCGGCCGATCGACTGCGAAAAAATGCCTCCCCAATGCTTACGCCGGTTATGATCGACGTTACCGACTCCGCTACGATTAGCGCCGCCGCCGCAAAAATCAAAGAACTAATTGGGAACTGCGGCCTGGCCGGATTGGTGAACAGCGCCGGCATAGGCGTTTCAGGCCCCTTGGAACTCGTTCCCATCGAGGAACTCCGCCGCCAATTCGAAGTCAACGTCATCGGACAAGTCGCAGTGATCCAGGCCTTTTTGCCTTTGTTGCGAATAGCCAAAGGAAGAATTGTAAACATAGGTTCCATCAACGGCGCAGTGACCCCGCCCTATTTGGGACCGTACTCGGCCTCGAAATTCGCCCTGGAAGCCATCACCGATGCCTTGCGCATTGAATTGCGCACCTGGGGTATAAGGGTTTCCATCGTCGAGCCCGGGGCGATTGCCACCCCAATTTGGGAGAAATCCTTTGCCGATGCCGAGCGGCTTGCCAAAACCATCCCCAGTCAGGCCATGGCCCTTTATGAGACCGATTTATCGGCAGTGCGAAAAAATCTGACTAAAATCGCAAATCAGGCCGAACCGGTCGATGTAGTTGTCCGAGGGGTCGTCCATGCCTTGACCGCGCCCAATCCTAAAACGCGTTATTTCCTGCATTATATAAATCGCCTCCATTTCCGCGGTTTTAAACTCATCCCCGATGTGATCCGCGATTGGATTATCCGCCGTGTTATGCGACTGCCTTAAAGAGGTATAGCGTGAAACAACAGCCCGAAGCGCAAGAGGGGAAAAGGCTTTTTCGCTCTCTCGTGCGAATCTCTTGTTCACACACTCCCGCATTTTCTCGTTCCCATGCTCCTGCGTGGGAACGAGAAAAACAATCCCTACCCCACCAATGTGCTTATCAAAACCCGTATAAATAAGCACTTATTTGTCAAATATCCCCTAAACGGATAAAACCATTTAATCCTGCCAAACTCCGTTATTGTAGATTTTAACGTAATCCTTAATCCTTCCATAAGCTGCGTCGAATTAGTAAAATGTAGGATTCGACTATATTGTCTATACCTTCATAGTATTATTTCCTGCAGGGTAACAAACAAGGACCAGACCGTGAGTATCCGCAACTTAGATAAGATTTTTGATCCGCATCGTGTGGCTGTTATCGGCGCCAGCGACACTCCGACCGGCGTTGGCTATACCGTATTACGTAATCTTGTTGGCTCAGGCTTTCGAGGCGTTGTTTATCCGGTGAATCCCAAGCGGGAATCGGTTCAAGGCATACAGGCCTACAAAGACATCCCCAGTTTGCCGCATGCCCCTGATTTGGCCGTGATTTGCACGCCCGCGCCCACGGTGCCCGCCATTGTCCGTCAATGCGGCGAGGCTGGAACCCACGGCCTGGTGATCATCTCCGCCGGATTCCGGGAGATCGGAACCGAAGGCAAAAAGCTCGAGGATCTTGTGCTCCGCGAGCAGAACAAGTTCGACGGCATGCGGATTCTAGGCCCCAATTGCCTGGGCATCATCGTGCCCGGCATCAATTTCAATGCCAGCTTTGCCACCGCCTCGCCGGCCAAAGGACATATCGGCTTTATTTCACAATCCGGAGCACTTTGCACCTCGGTCTTGGATTGGGCCCTGGACGAGGGCATCGGCTTCTCGTATTTCGTCTCGGTCGGCAACATGCTCGACGTCAGCATGGGCGACTTGATCGACTATTTCGGCTCCGCCACCGAAACCCGCTCGATCATCCTTTACATCGAATCCATCAGCGAATCCCGGGAATTCATGTCGGCGGCCCGGGCCTTTGCCCGCACCAAGCCCATCGTGGCATACAAGGCCGGGCGATATGCCGAATCGGCCCAGGCCGCAGCCTCCCATACCGGGGCAATGGCCGGCGTCGATGATGTTTATGAAGCCGCTTTCCAGCGGGCCGGAATCGAACGCATCTTCCAGATCGAAGACATGTTCGACTGCGCCGAACTTCTCGCCCGCCAGCAGCAACCCAAGGGCGATCGCCTGGCGATTATTACCAACGCCGGCGGACCCGGCGTAATGACCACCGATAAACTAATCGAGCACGATGGCAAGTTGGCGGCGTTGTCCCAAGAGACAATCGAAACTCTAAACGATTTGCTGCCCATTTGCTGGTCGCATGGCAATCCCATCGATGTGTTGGGCGATGCCCCGCCCGATCGTTTCGCCAAAGCCGTGGAGGTAGTGCTCAAAGACAAAAACGTCGACGCGGTATTGGTGATTCTCACGCCTCAGGCCATGACCGACCCCACCGCCACGGCCGAAGCAGTCGCCAAGGCCGCCGCCCACGCGCACAAGCCCATCCTGGCGTCCTGGATGGGAGGCCGCGTGGTCGCCGAAGGCACGCAAAAACTCAACGCGGCAGGCATCCCCACTTACGGTACGCCCGAAAAGGCCGTCCGCGCGTTCATGCACCTCGTTTCTTATTCGCGGAATCTGCTAATACTGCACGAAACCCCCCGCGACATGCCGCTGGAATTCACCCTTGATCGCAAGCGCTTGCGCGGCGTTTTCGACACGATCCTCACCGAAGGCGGCGAGATCCTTTCCGAAAACGTCTCCAAGGCCTTTTTGGAAGCCTACGAAATCCCGGTCACCAAGCCCCAAGCCGCCCGCACCGCCGAAGAGGCCGTCGAAGTCGCCCATCGCATCGGCTACCCGGTGGTTTTAAAGATTCTTTCCCCGCAGATCACTCACAAGACCGACATCGGCGGCGTGGCGCTGAATCTGGGCAACGATATTCAGGTTCGCGAAGCATTCGACAAAATCACCGGTCGGGCCAAGGCTAAACGCCCAGACGCCCAAATCATCGGCGTCACCGTCCAAAAAATGATCACCTACCCCAACAGCTTCGAGCTGATCATGGGCACCAAAAAAGACCCCATTTTCGGCGCTGTGATCATGGTCGGCATGGGCGGAATTGCCGCCGAGGTCTTCCGCGACAGGGCCCTGGGCCTGCCGCCACTCAACGAAGCCCTGGCGCGGCGGATGCTCGAATCCCTGAAATCCTGGCCCCTCTTGCAAGGCTACCGCGGCAAGCCGGGCGCAAACATCGACCGCCTCATCGAGATCATCATGCGATTCTCCTATCTGGTGGCCGATTATCCGGAAATCAAGGAACTCGACATCAACCCCTTGTTGGTCACGCCCGAGGACGTGATTGCACTGGACGCCCGCGTGGTCATCGATCGCGACCTGGTCATCCACGCCGTCCGGCCTTATGCCCACCTTGCCATTCGGCCCTATCCGGAAGAGTTCGTCACCCAGCGCAAGATGAAAGACGATACCCCGGTAATCCTCCGCCCCATCAAGCCCGAAGACGAGCCCATGTGGCACGAACTGCTGGGAAGTTGTTCCACCCAATCCTTGTGGTTCCGCTTCAGCTACCTGTTCAAGCAAACCACCCACGAAATGGCCACGCGATATTGTTTCATCGATTACGACCGGGAGTTGGGCATTGTGGCCGAGGTCGAGGAAGAAGGGCAGCGAAAGCTCATCGGCATCGGACGCCTGGTCGCCGACATGAACCACGAAACCGCCGAATACGCCGTAATCGTCATCGATCGCTGGCACGGTCACGGCCTGGGCGGATTGCTCACCGATTACTGCTGCGAAGTGGCCAAAAAATGGGGCGTTAAACGCGTCGTGGCCGAAACCTCCAAAGACAACACCCGCATGATCGCCACCTTCCGCAATCGCGGCTTTGAGATCAACGACAAGCAAGAAGAAGACGTCGTCCTGGTCAGCAAAACCGTCGCCTAACCTTTAATGTAGCAGGCACACTCCGTGTGCCGTCGTTGTGGTAATGTAGCAGGCACACACCGTGTGCCGTTTCCTGTATCCGATCGCGCAACCTTGTAGGGTGTGTGAAACACACCATTACCATTATTGGGAAAACAAGCAAGGTGCGTTTCACGCACCCTACCGAGCGTTTATCGCTTTACCAATTCCCAGTTTTCGACAAGAACCTCACCACCGGGCGTCAAGCTGCGTAGTTTATCCGCAATGACAGCCTTTTCTGAAACCGTGGCCGATGCCAGCTTTCGGGCAAAAATGCCAAGCTTCTTCTTTCGATGCCGCCGACGCCGCAGTTCTCTTTTTCGTTCGCTACAGGACACTTGATTACTCCTACAATTAGAATCATTCAACCACCGGTGAACATACCGGCCATTTTAACCCCGGTTGACACTCCTGCTATTTAGCCCCCGGTGAACACACCGGGGGTTTCGGCCGCGGCTTTATGCCGCATTGAATCAATGGGGGGGAATTCTTTATAGCAAAGCCGCCCGCCAAGGTCAATAAGCCATGTTTGTTTTCCCACCTGTTCATACGCAATAAGTTGTGCCATCTGATCCTAGCCGTCCCCTAAATACCTTACCCACATTGACATCAATCAACCGTCCTATTATATCCGCCTTACCGGGAAGTTCCACCGGCACGTACCGGTCGGCGGTACCCAATAGGACACCGGGCGAATCGGGAGACATCCCCTCCACCAGCACTTGCAGCCTCTTGCCTTGCAGTTTTTCCATATACCGATCCGCCAGGCGCTTTCCCATTTCGGCCAATTCTGCCGCCCAGCCCTGATGTATCCGTTGCGGCACCCGATTGGGCATCCGCGCGGCCTCGGTCCCTTGCCGCGGACTGAAGCGAAATACGTGAATTTTGGAAAACCCCGCTTCCTCTACCGCCCGGCAAGTTGCGGCAAAATCCTCGTCCCTCTCGCCCGGAAAACCCACTATCACGTCCGTCGTCAAGGCCGGTTGATCCAGCCTGCCGTGGATTTCCAGGCACCAATCGATAAATTGCCGCACCGGCCAATGCCGCCGCATTCGCTTCAAAATCGCGTCCGAACCACTTTGCATGGGAATGTGCAAATGCGGGCAGATCCGCTGCGAATATTCGGCCATAATGTCGAGCAACTCGGGCGTAACCTCGGCCGCCTCGATGCTCGATAGCCGCACCCGAAATTCGCCGTCCAAGGCCACGATTCGGCGAAGTAAATCGGCCAGTCCCCTCTCCCTTTTGGAGAGGGTTAGGGTGAGGGAATTTGCACTAGATTCATCGAGTTCCTTCTCCTTTTTAGAGCAGACTGTCGCAATGCCCTCACCCCCGGGTACCCTCTGGGTGCCTCTCGCAAAAGGAGAGGGGAGGGTTTTGAAATCCACCCCATAATGCCCTAAATGAATGCCCGTCAGCACGATCTCGGCAAATCCGGCCCTGGTTAAGCGGCGGATTTCCTCCAGCACCTCGTCGGCCGGCCGGCTCGCAAGCACCGGCCGCACCAGCGGAATGATGCAATAACTGCATCCTTCCCGGCATCCGTCCTGAATCTTCACCCACGCCCGATGCCGCCCTTCAAAACCCGATATCCCGCTGGCAGCGTCCTCCAATCCCCGGCGTGCAAGCAAATCGGGCAGTTCCCGCTTGTCCCGGATCACTTCGCCCACGCCGGGCAGCGACGCCGCTTCGTCCGGCGCACGCGCGGCATAACAACCCATCACGATAATCTCGGCCCGGGGATTTTTCTTCGCCAGCCGGCGGATGATTTTCCGGCTCTTGGCCTCGCTCTCGGCCGTTACCGTGCAGGAATTGACCAAAATCAAATCCGCCGCCTCTCCATTAATAGCCTCACGATACCCCAACCGCAAAAATCCCTCCCGCGCATATTGCGTCTCATACTGATTCACTTTGCAGCCAAGCGTGATTGTTCTAAGAACTGGCACGATAAAAAATGATCTGATAATGACCTGGAGACGAAGTAATATCAAAAAAAATTAAATTGCGGATAAATTCATGGTTGTTCAATTTGCAATTTGCATTTTTCAATTTGCAATAAATGAAGCCTCTA
>JBEKZY010000287.1:0-6573 GCA_049509395.1 Thermoguttaceae bacterium
CTTCGTGTGCGCAACCCCACGCCCAGGTATTGCGAAACCAGAGCGTCGGCAAAAGGCGCAGCAGGGCCGCTTCAGGGCCGCGGTTGGCCGCCGTTATCCGCATGAGCGCGTCGTTCGGCGATGATTTGGCGTACTCGATAAAAATGTCGAAGTAACGGTTGTCCTCAAAAATTCCCGTGTCAAGTAGCTCGAACTCGGGCTCGTCGCGCCCGCGGCGGCTGTTTTCTTCCATCAAATGCGCATAAGGAAATTCAACCTGCGGATACTTGTAAAGGGCCTTTAGATAGGTATAAGTCGGGGTCGCATCCAGGTAAAAGTAGCATTCCTTTACGTCCTCGCCATGATTGCCTTGCGCATTCGTCAGACCGAACAGCCGCTCCTTTAAGAACGGGTCCCTGCCGTTCCAAAGGGCCAAGGCAAAGCATAGGCGGCATTCGCGGTCGGTCAGCCCCAGCAATCCGTCCTCGCCCCAGCGGTACGCCCGGCTTCGGGCATGCTCGTGGGGAAAATACTCCCAACACGATCCGTCCGCCGAGTAATCTTCTCGCACCGTGCCCCATTGACGCTCGGCAAGGTAAGGCCCCCAACGTTTCCAATTTTGCTCGCGCCGGGCGTCACGCGCAAGTCGCAGACCCTCGGCGTCCACTCTTGCTTTATGAGCCATGATCAGGCTCCTCGCCATCGTGTTTCGACATCATTTGATCGGCTCTACCGGCCGGATTGTACTTTTAATTACATACTGCGTCGCCTTTGGCGTTAGTATTAACCGCTTATGGTCCTCCGAAAGCTTCCGCCGGCTTCCATCGTCGCACCGAAACGCCGCCGCTGAATCTTGTTTGAAACGGCGGTCCAAAATACACGTAGGGATGTATCAGCTCAAGCCCGCCAACTTCATCCAGCCGCTTTCGATGTTCGTCTGGAATGGTAAATTCAAGGGCCGCCAGATTCTCATCGAGTTGGGTCGGTTTCGTTGCGCCTATGATCACGGAAGTTATGCCGGGCTGTGTTTTTACCCAGTTCAGTGCGACCTGGGCGGGCTTCTTTCCCATCTGCTTTGCTGCGTCAAGCAGAACTTCCAGAATCAGCCAATTGCGCTGGGTGAACCTCTCAAAAATCCCCTTGCCCGAGGCCTTTTCTATCTCCAGGCGGCCTTCGCCCCGCCCGCTGCCCCCTTCGGGCTTGTATTTGCCGCTTAAAAAACCGCTGGCCAATGGGCT
Source organism: Thermoguttaceae bacterium (assembly GCA_049509395.1). Classification (GTDB taxonomy): domain Bacteria; phylum Planctomycetota; class Planctomycetia; order Pirellulales; family Thermoguttaceae; genus JBEKIK01. Next base: position 1,218 of record JBEKZY010000287.1, read on the forward strand.
CCACGGACAAATTCCAATCCCCAATTCCTGCGCGGCGGGTATGTGCTCGCGCTCGATGCTCCGCTCCACGAGCGAATACTCCATTTGGAGAGCAATGAGGCGATGCTTGCCTTCCTTCTCGGCCAGCGTCTGGGCCCGGGCCGCATACCATGCGGGAATGTCGGAAAAACCGTAATAACGGATCTTCCCTTCGCACACCAGGTCGTTGAACGTGGCAACTACTTCCTCAACCGGAGTGACCGTATCCCAAAAATGCATCCAATATAAATCGATATAGTCGGTCTTGAGCCGCCGCAGCGAACCTTCCAGCGCGCGGTACATGTTCTTGCGGCCGTTGCCGCGCGAATTGGGATCGCCCGGAGTGCTGTTGATCGTGAACTTAGTTGCCAGCACGACGTTATCGCGCAAGTTGCGCTGGGCAATGAATTCTCCCAACATCTTCTCGCTCGTCCCGTTTGTATAAACGTCGGCCGTATCCAGGAAATTGCCTCCGGCTTCGATATAGCAATTGAAAACCGAGCGGGATATTTCTTCATCCGTGCCCCAGTCCCATTCCGTTCCAAACGTCATCGTGCCGAGGCAAAGCGGGCTGACTCGCAGCCCCGACCGCCCCAAGGTGACATATTTTTTCAAACCATCGTGCATGTGATTGATCCTTTATTTTTCATTGAATGGGCTTTATGGCCGCCGCCAGCCTCCTTCGCAACCTTGCGTAAGCGAATCGGCCTCGGCCGGCCCCCATGAACCGGGCGCATAGTTCGGAAAATGCGGCGGCGCTCCCTTCCAAGCTTCCAGGATGGGCGTAATGAATTCCCATGACGCCTCCAGCACGTCCGAGCGGATGAACAGCGTCGGGTCGCCGCGCAAGGCGTCCAACAGAAGTCGTTCATACGCGTCCGGTAGACTCTTGCCGAACGTCTTGCCGTAATCGAACTCGAACCGCACAGGATGCAAATACACATTCATCCCCGGCCGCATGGCCGAAAACGAGAGGCTTATCCCTTCGTCGGGCTGGATGCGGAAGACCAGCACGTTGGGCTGCATATCGGTCAAGTCGCAAAAATCGCCCACGCATTCCACCGTGCGGAACAGTCGCAAAGGCGGCAGCTTAAACTGAATTGCAATCTCCGTCACGTGCCTGGCCAATCGCTTCCCGGTCCGCAGCAGAAAAGGCGTCCCGCCCCAGCGCCAATTCTCCAACTCCACGCGCATGGCGATAAACGTCTCGGTGTTCGAGTCCCGCGCCACCGCGTCTTCGTCGCGGTATGCGCGGACCGTCTCGCCCGCCAACGTGCCCGCCCCGTATTGCCCCCGAACCACCTTCCGGGCAACGATGTTCCTGAGCAGCTTAAGCTTGGCGTCTTGAATGTCGCGGGCTTTTAACGAGGCGGGAGGTTCCATCGCCACCAATGCCAGAAGCTGCAGCAAGTGATTCTGCGCCACGTCGCGGCTTGCCCCCGCATGGTCGTAATATGCCCCGCGCCGCCCTTCCATGCCGATCGTTTCGGCCACGGTGATCTGCACGTGATCGACTTGTTGACGGTTCAGGAGCGGCTCGAAAATCGCGTTGCCGAAGCGGAAGGCGAGCAGGTTCTGCACCGTCTCCTTTCCCAAATAGTGATCGATGCGATAAATCTGATCGGGCCGCAGGAAAGACAAGATCCGTCGATCCAGTTCCAACGCGCTTTTCAGGTCTTGCCCGAACGGTTTCTCGATAACCACCCGTCCCCAAGGCGATTTCATTTCTTCATTTACTATCCCGGCCCGCACCGCGCCCTCGATAATCGGACCGAAGTATTCCGGATCGGTCGCCAGATAAACAAGCCGGTTGCCCGGCAGATTCTGTTCCCTCTCCAGCGTTTTAAGCTCTCCGCAGATGCCCTTCATGCCTTCGGCAGTGGAAAAGTCGGCCCGCTGGTAAAATATGTGTCCCAAAAAGCCGTTCCAGCCGTCCGTTGCCGCCGGCGAATCTTGCCGCGACTTGGCTATGGCTGTCCGCGTCTCTTCGCGGAAAATATCGTTGTTCTTGTCTCGTCGGCCGATGCCGACTATGGCAAACGATTCGGGAAGAAATCGGGCCTGCCAAAGACCGTAAAGCGCGGGCAGCAATTTCCGCGAGGTCAGGTCCCCGGTGGCCCCGAATATGACCATTGTAAAAGGCTCCGGCTTCTGCACCTCTTGAATGAATAAAGACTCCGCCGGACCCGGAATTGCCTCTTCATGAATTACGGTTGCTGTCGTCATGCGTCAATGCCTCCCATGCGCAAAATGCGCGCCGGCCATGCTAGTGGAAGCAGTCTCGCACAGAATGTAGCGCTCCACCGCGTTGGCAAAACCCTCTTCTTCATTCGACGTGGTGACGAACCGAGCCGCGCGTTGCACCTCGGGGCTCGCGTTGCCCATCGCTATGCTTAAACCGCTTGAAGCGAACATAAGCACGTCGTTCAACCCGGCGCCGTTCGTTGCGTTGTCGTCCGACGGAACGTTATGATATTCGGAAATCCACCGGACCGCCATGCCCTTGTTCGCATTCGGATGTGTCACGTCTAAATAATACGACTGCGATCGCGTGGCGGAAACCCGGTCGCCCAACTCCTTGCAGGCGTCGGCCTCGCAGCGTGCAACCGCTTCATGGTCAAAACTGACCCCCACAACCTTGGCTACGTCGTCCAGTACGTTGTCAAAATTCCCTACCAGACTGGGCGAAAACTGAACCGTCATTTCTTCAGTGTCTATGTGAGGACCGTGAAGGTTGCGGACGAACCAATCCGATCCGCAAAAAACCCAAACGTCCAAACCGTGCGATTCGATCAGCCGGATCGCCGATTCGACGACGTCGGCGGACAATATTTCCCGGCTTATGATCGAAAGATCGGGTTTCACGAATTGCCCCCCGTTAAAACCCGCCATAGGCGTGGATATCCGCAGCGGCTCGATCAGCATCCGCATGCCGCGCGGCGGCCGACTGCTCGTAATGGCAAAGGCGATCCCGGCCTCATGGAGCCTCTCCACCGCCCGGCGCGAACCCTCGCTCAGCACCTTCCGCGGCGTTACCAGCGTTCCATCCACGTCCGCAATAACCAGGCCCATCCGCGGCGTTTCAGAATTTCGATAATTATCCATTTTATTTCAGGGGCGATGAAATTCAGAGGCGATGAAATTCAGAGGCGATTGCTCTCCCCTCTCCCTCCGGGAGATGGATAGGGTGAGGGCAAATTCACCAGGGATCATTAGAATCGCAATCTCTTAATTCCCAAATATTTCCAGTATTAGGATGCCCTTATTGCATGAACGTTCTCTTTTTTTCCACCGCCGCCAGAAGTCGGTCGAACGATTCCGCGAACAGTCGCACCCCGTCGTCGAGCAGTTTTTTAGTGATCTCATCCATGGATATGCCGGCTTGGGCCAGGTTTTTCATGACCGTGCGGGCCTCATCCAGGTTTTCTTCAAGGCTGGACCTGGGCCGTCCATGCTCGCGAAATGCATCCATGGTGGCCGGCGGCATGGTGTTGACCGTGTCGCAGCCGATCAGTTCTTCCACGTATATCACGTCGCGATATTTGAGATTTTTCGTGCTCGTGCTGGCCCACAGCAACCGCTGGACATGCGCGCCTTTTGCCGCAAGGGCCTGCCAGCGCTCGCTGCTAAAAATCTCCTTGAACTTCTGGTAAGTCAATTTTGCATTGGCGATGGCCACGCGGCCCAGGATCGTTCGCAGCTTGGTTTTTTCCTCCTCGCTCGCAGCGGCACCGAGCCGTGGTTCCACGATCGTATCGACCGATGTATCGATGCGGCTGACAAAGAAACTTGCCACGCTGCCAATCTTGCCCACGTCGCCTTGCCCGCTGGCAAGCTCTTCCAGGGCCTCGATGTAAGCCCCGGCGACTTGCTCGTACACCTTTTGCGAAAACAAAAGCGTAACATTGACGTTTATCCCTTCGGCAATGAGTTGCCGGATGGCTGGGAGACCTTCGGGGGTGCCGGGAACCTTGATCAAAATGTTTTCCCGCCCCACCTTGTCCCAAAGCCGGTGCGCCTCGGCCACTGTGGCCTTAGCATCGTGAGCCAGGTAAGGCGAAACCTCCAGACTCACGTACCCGTCCACACGCCCGGTCCGCTCGTATATCGGCCGCAATACGTCGGCTGCGTCTTTAATGTCCTTTATCGCAAGGCCCTCGTATAACGTCATGGAATCGTGGCCCTTGCACTTTGCGGCGCTTGCCAGGAAACCGTCGTAGTCCGTGCTGCCGGCGATCGCCTTTTCAAATATCGAGGGATTGGATGTAATGCCGCTCAAATGATCTTCGGCAACCATGCGTTGTAATTCGCCGCTGGCGATCAAATCCCGGCGGATATAATCGAGCCACACCGATTGCCCGAATTTTTGCAATTCCCCAAGCGGATCGCCCGCCCGGCCCGGCCGCTGGGAATCCCCCCCTGCCTGTTGAGGCGGTTGATCTTTAAGCAATGTCATAATGAAATCCTCCGTGTCTGCCCCAAAATTCAATTCCTCTGTGTCAGTAATCGCGCCGCCTGATTATCAATAAGCCAAATTAATGCGCCGTCCGCCGGTTGAACGCCCGATGCCGGCCGATCCTCCCGAGGCGCTTGTCCTTGGAGAACGTCGCGCAGGGCCACCGCTTTATCCTTGCCGGAAACCAGGAATACAACCTGCCGGGCCGCGTTAAGCACCGGGTAGGTCAGGGTAATGCGGTCCACCGGCGGCGGCAATATGCCCGGCGATGTCCACGTTGCCCAGGCATCGGTCACTTCCAACGCATCGGAAAAGGGAAACAGCGATGCGGTGTGACCGTCTCTCCCCATGCCTAAAAATATTAAATCGAACCGGGGCGGCGTTGTTCGATCGGACATGGAAAAAAACTCGGCAAGCTGTTGAGCGTACGCCGCCGCGGCTTCCGCTGCATTAAGCGCTTCGCTTGGCATTGGAAACACATTTGAGCGAGGGATTGGAACCCGCTCAAGCAGGTTTCTGCGAGCCATCCCGTAATTGCTCCGCGAGTCGCTGGCGGGAACAAATCGCTCGTCGCCGAAAAAAATATATACATGCGCCCAATCGATTGCCGATGCCCGATCGGCCTGGCCCAACAGGGCGTAAGTTCTTTCCGGTGTGGACCCGCCGGATAGTACAAAGGTGAATCGCCCTCGTTGAGCAATAGCTTCCCGCGCGGCTTGGATTACAAGATCCGCCGCCCTGATTGCCAGGTCGGAAGTGTCTCCGCATATATTGACAACCGGTGTCGCAATGTGTGTTCCCAATGTCATCATTACACTCTCCAATCTGACACAACCCGCCACCGACTGCCCCGCCGGCAACCGGTAAATTCCTCCCCTGAAT
>JBEKZY010000288.1:0-6569 GCA_049509395.1 Thermoguttaceae bacterium
GAAGGTGTGGCACGTTTCTTGGGCGAAACAGGCATACGGTTTGATTACATCCTTCCTGTTCGCAATCATGAAGAATTACTAAAGGTGATTGATGAAAACGGGATCGCCTATTACTACCAATGCGATGATACGATTATCGAGTTGCCAAAATCCTTGAAGGTTTTCAGAATGCATACTGTGTGGGAAGACGTAAGAGACGCCCAACCCCAGCAACATTTGGATGATTGAAGTTGATTTTCGAGCGCCCGAAATCAAAGTAGATGGGAGTTCTACCTTTGAGTCGACCAACCCATTCCAAGTCGACGTCTTGTTGCCAAAGTGGCTGGCCGCGATCCAGCCAGTGATAAAACGCGGCTTCCTCTCGAAAAAAGCGGAGCAGAGCGGGACGAAGGCGCTCTATCTTTGTAACGATTCTCACCGCGGGCTCGTTGTACTGTCCCCAGACTAGGCCGCAAACACGGGCATCCTCGGCGTGCCAGTCGCTTCCTTCTTGATAATTTCTTACGAACTTGGTATCCCAAAGAAAACTACCGCTTGTGCCTTTAGAGGTAGGAAGATCCACCTCGGGGGCCCCCGGCTCTCGGCGGGCCTTTGTCGGAAAATGTTCAGTGACATGGTATTGAGAGTCAAATTCTTGTTCGTTCACTGAGACTGAAAAAACTTGAGTTAATATGGGAACACCTAAGTTTTGGATGGGGTCACCAAACCAGGCACATCGCAAGTTGGCTTTAGTAATCGCCTCGTACCTTGTTGCTTTGCTCCCAGGAAACCCCAGCATGAACATAAGTTTTCCAACAACAAGGTTAAACGTCTCGTCAAGCTGAAAGGCTGGGACTAACGCCTAGGTCGCTCCTTGGCACTCCCGCCCTAGTCCGTATAGAACTCGATTGAATGAGTCCTTGCGTGCCGGGTGAGCCACAACTGCTCTTTTGAGGTTGCATTGGAATCGACGTGATCAAGTATAGCGAGCTCCAGAGGATCTATTCATATAAAAGAACCCTTCGATTTGGGACGATGGAAAGAACTACCCAGTAGAGGTATTTTTTCTTGATTTTCTTAAATCAAATAGAATTTTGCCGATTTTGTGTTGACTTCAACTCAACATCGCGATATACTTGGACCGAGAAGAGAAATATATGGAGGCTTTGATGCTTGATTTTGGAAAACATTTACGACAACTCCGCCTGGAAAAGGGCTTTACGCTGCGGTCTTTAGCCGAGGCAGCAGGGGTGGATTTTACGTATCTGTCCAAAATCGAGAATAAAAAGCAGGGCTATTCCCCTTCGGCTGACACGATTCGAGCCTTTGCCCGTGTCTTGGGCGTCGATTCACTGGAACTTTTGCGATTGGCCGACAAAATGCCACCAGAATTGCTACCGGTCACCGGCAATGTCCACGCACGTCGTTTCCTAGAACGGGCAGAACAACTTGCGTCACCGGATGATTGGAAGGCTTTGCTAGATTTGCTGGAGCAGCGGGCAGCCCAGCGCCGGGAAGGGAGCTAAGCATGGCACTGAGTTGGTCGTTCTCCTCCGATCGCTGTTTTCGCCGATGCCAACGGCAGTATTACTTCCGTGAAATTGCGGCCTGGCACAATGCCAAGGATACATTGAGACGCGAAGCATTTCTATTGAAGCAACTCAAGACTATGGAACTATGGCGGGGGCTGCTGGTGCATGAAGGGATCGAATGCTTTGTTATTCCGTATATTCAAGCAGCACAAGCGGTGGACTGGGATGATGTGATCGTAAAGACAACCGCAATGGCTAACCAACAGTTCGCCTTCTCATCCGCCAAACGGTATCGGGAAAAAGGAATTACTAAGTCGAAGGCGGGTAAAGAATATTGTGCGTTGTTGCCACATGAGCGCGGTGAAACTATCTCGCAAGAGGCATTGGAATCGATCTACAGCAGCATTGAACGGTGCTTCCGAAACCTCGCCCGAATGGACGAGTTGTGGGCCGAACTTAGGAATTGCGGTAAAATGTGGGCGGAGTTGCCGGTTCGCGTGGATTACGAGGGTGTGGGTTTGGAAGCACGGCTCGATTTGCTTTTTTTCCGCAGTCGAAACAAGGCAACGATCATCGACTGGAAGGCATACGAGTCGCAGGCTGGTAGCGACGCTCATTTGCAAACGGCGCTGTATGGCTGGTCACTATGCCGGCATCCAAAATGGTTCGTCCAGAATGCCGAAGATATACAGTTGATCGAGGTGCAATTGCTCGATGGCCAATTGATCCGGCATCCGACATCACAAGCCAGCTTTGAAGAGCTTGAAGACAGGGTTTACAGGAGTATTTGTGAAATCCGATCGCTATGCGGCGATGGCCTGTATGCTGAACAAGACCTCAGCGATTACCAGTTTGCCAGCAATCCCAACAACTGTCAGTACTGTCCATTTCGTCCTCTTTGTAGCGGAGTCTGAATATGGCGTCTCATCGACTGAACCTGTTTGAAATACCAAACTTGAGAGATCTTCACACCTCGTATCGTTTGGTCGAGATCGACGGAGCATTCGGAATCGGAAGGACCGAAGAGGATCTTGCCGACCGCAATTTGAACATTTTGGCGACACAGGTGAGCTATCAGGAAAAAGTGCCCGTTGCATTAGTTCGCGAAGGCGACCAGGCATTTTTGGCGGTGCCGGCAGATCTCGCCCTGTCTCGCCATGAATATAACTTGACTCCGAATGTCGTTTTGCTGAAGCCCCGTGACGAAACACATAACCTGGCATTCGACCGTCTCTCCGGCAAGACGGAGGCAGTAGGTTTGGCGTTTTTGCGATTCGCTTTTCGCACGCCTTTGATCCACAATGGCAATTTATGGTCAACAGGATCGTCATCGTTCTTTTCTCAGCGGCCAGTGAACCACAAGAACGATAACAGGGAAACGGACGTTTTCGGGGGATTTGGTTTTCGACTGGTGAATATCGATGGTAAGCTCTACGTGGCTGTTTGGCTGACGTACAAGTATGTAGATCGTCGTTGGCTGCTTGCGCGTTTTAATGAGGCTGATTTACGTTCCCTGCATATGAGACACTTCTTATACCATTACGGCCACCGTTGGTTCCCCGTACAGTTCCTCGGCCTCGTGGGAAAAAGCATCCGAGATGCCAAGTTCGTTCCCGAAGGTGCGCGGGCGGCGACTAACGTGCACGACTACACTGTTAAAGATGTTGGGTTAAATGGGCCCAACTGGATCAAATCCCTCGATCCCGATTCTCCAGCGATCGCGTATCAGTATCCCGGTAATAAGAAGCGACGTTTTGGGGCTGCCGCGCTCTGCAAATTGATGCTGTCAACAGAAGATTCCAAAGTGAAATCGCTTCATAGAATGTCGATCAAACCGCCTGATGATCGTTTTAATATTACCACTAAGTTGGTTGGTCGCTATTTCTCAGGTGCGCGGCTTGGTAACGTTCCGATTCAAGTCAGTCAGCAAGCTCTGTCAGTACGGTCTAAGGTCTTCGATGTCCCGCCCCAGCGATTTGGGGGAAATCGCCTATTATCCGTAGAGAATAACGGAAGCACGAAATCAATCATGCTACGCGACTTGCCCAGGGCTCGAATGGATTGCTTGTTAGGACAGCAAGGCGGCTTGGCCGTTGCCAGTGGATTCGACGCCCAATACCTTCTTGTCCCGCAGCAACTTCCACGATCCATAGCGGAGGACTTCCAAACCCGTCTTCAGGAGACGGTTATACAATTCGTCAGGGCACAATATGGTATGGATCTGATCCTCTATGCTGACAAAGATGCCCGCACGTTGAAGCAACAGGTGGATGCAATTCGTAAGGCTATCGATGATGCCGGTGTGACGCACGGTCATGCGGTGCTCGTGCTGCCGGCAAATGCGAAGCGCGACTTGCACAACTATATCAAGCGTGTCCTGCATGAGCGGCTTCAGACTCAATGTGTATCCGCAATCCACCTGAGCGAGTTTTACGAACGGCTCTCGGACAAAGGTCAGACGGCCGGATATGCTGTGCCTTCCTCGCGTCAGTCACGCTACACGAATTATCTGCGTTACACTGCGCTAGGGTTGTTGATGGTAAATCGACAATGGCCATGGGTGCTAGATAGAGGCACACATTACGATGCTTACATTGGTGTGGACGTGCTGAACAATGCGGCTGCGTTCACTTTTTTCTATAAGGGAGGGCGAGAGTGCTTTGTTCGGTCTCATGCATCAAAGCAGCCGGAAAAACTGTCCCGCAAACAAATGGCATCCGTTATATGCGGGCATCTCCGGGAGGATCTTGCCCATTCACAAACACCATGTCGTTCCGTGGTTGTGCATCGTGACGGCCGAACTTATGAAAGTGAGTGGCTAGGGCTTCAAGACGCCGTGCGACAACTGGTCACTGAGAAAGTGCTGCTCCCAGAGGTTCTCATCGGCATTGTCGAGATTCCGAAGCATCGAACCTTGGGGATACGGCTCGCTACCGAATGGCATGGCGATCATCTCCGCAATCCGAAGATTGGCAGTTGGTTCTCGCTCAATGACCGAGAAGGTATCGTTTGCACAACCGGCTACCCCTTTGAATTCAGCGGGACGGTGAATCCCCTTAGCGTAAGGATCGCCCGTGGAAAACTTGTTTTGAAGGACGTTTTGGAAGATGTGTTCCGGATGTCCCAATTATGTTGGCCCGTACCCGACCGGTGCATGCGGTTGCCGATTGATATTAAACTCTGCGATGATTTCCTCCGCTCAACGGCTGGGCAAGCCGAAGATGACGAAGCAATGTATGGTGAAGTGTTTGTCGGCACGGAGGAAGTAAATTTTGTGGCCGTTGAATAATCATGGAGAAACTATATGAGCGATATGACTTCATTATCACATGAATACGCGGCGAGTTCAGATTTCGCTCGCCAGTTTAACGACGCTGTACTTCGGTTGAAGAAATGGCAGTTTGCCGAACCAGGGATTCCCGCCCCCTCAGCGAAAGAAGTTCAGGAGGCACGCCAGCGGCTTGTCCAGGCGCTGAATGATTTGGCCGGACGACTGGAAGCCAGGGGAGAAATGATGCAGTCGCTAGGGATTGTGATTCCTACTGAGGTCGCCGATCGACTGATCAGCAAACACAAGAACCAAATGCCTTATTTTGTCCAAGACCTACATAACGCCACACGTGATCTTGAGGGTCAAGGGCAGATTGACTTGCCAGCAATGGGCACCTTGGATGAAATTTGCGATGCGGCTGATGCGTCCGCTTCCGCCTCCTTCCGTCGTTTGCGGAGGCGCTAATGGCATCACTGCTTCATCAGTTGCTGCACGATGTCGAGCAGCGGTGTTCCTATTTGATATCGGAACTTGATCGGGTCCAGGCAACCCTGCCGCCCGAGGCCCAGGCATATCGGGATAAGATGGCCGCTTTGTTGCAAAGGGCCGCCCAACACGTTTCCACACTTCTGAACGACCCCGGCATTCAGCATCCGCACTTCGCAAAAAACTATTACTACGATTATAAGCGGCTGGCTGAGCTTATTCAGGCGATGGAGGAAGGACCTGTGCTCGCACTGGGCCGGTTTTCAGCCGAAGACCGCATGGTGACGATGGTTGTCCATCAAATCTGTGATGAGACAGGTTATCCTTTCGACAAGCCGCTTTGCAGCGCAATGAGTGCTCAGTATTATTGGGCATTGACTGGCATGGACTTGATCTTCGTGCCTTGCTCCGAATCCCTTCATCTGCTGGGTCTCGCTGATCTTTACCATGAATTGGCCCACTTTGTACTTTTTCGAAGGGCCAACTCGCTCATTATTACATTCCAGCAGATTATCGATCAGCATTTCGACCAAGCCGTACGGGAAGGTCGCCAGAAAGGATGGACGCCGCGGTCGCTCGATGCCCTGGCTGAATATTGCCAGCGATGGAAACGAAGTTGGTATCTTGAGTTCGCTTCGGACGTGCTTGCAACCTATTGGGCGGGACCAGCGTATGGCTGGGCGAATGTCCGGCTTTGCACAAACATGAGTTCGGAATTGTTCAGCATTGATGCTGAGCATCCATCTGACGATGCTCGGGCAAAAATTGTTGGTCGAATGCTGAGGAAAACAAGTTGCGATGCAGAGGCAGATAGAATCGATGCCAAGTGGAACGAGTTGCTCGCCCTGACCGGCCAATGCGCACCGCAGGAATACACTTTGGCCTATCCGCTAAAACTGATGGACGACTTAGTCGATTTTCTGTTTGCCGAATACCAGCAAGCTGGGTTGATTATGCGTCAAAAGCAAACGTTGGTCAACGGAGTACAGGTAACGGAGTTACTCAATAATGCCTGGGAGGAATTCGAAGCCAGGCCGGAGACATTCGCTGCGTTTGAACGTCAAAAGGTTGAGGAATTAAAAAGGGTGTTTGGGCTTCTGTCGTAGACGGAACAAATATTAACGCTGGTAGAATTGTCAAGGCTTTGACGCCGCCGCTTGGCAATTACACTCTAATATCTTTGTAAACAACGCTCGAAAACCGTGGCGCGGAGGGGGCCTGCGTAACGGTCGAAAAACGTGGCGCTCTTAACCTTACTCGCGAAAGGGTAAGCAAGACTTGTAGCGGTATAACCGTTACAA
>JBEKZY010000289.1:0-6540 GCA_049509395.1 Thermoguttaceae bacterium
GTCTTGACTTGACAGGACCAGCTTAGTGTGCGGCGTTTTAGCGCCAGCGCGAATGGGAGATTGGTCAAGTCCCACGATTCTAACCACTTGCAACCCTTGACACGGCTCACTTCATGGGAGACTCCCATAGGAATTTACCTATTCCTACATGCGATGAGCTTGAACAATTAAGATTGAAATTACAAGTCGAAAATAACATTATTAAACAACCTATTGATATGAAAAAAAGCGAATGGAACGGCGGGAAGACGCCACCAGAGCAACCGGCAATCAATTCCGGGGCGAACAAAGAAGCAATCTTGCGAGAACTTGCACCAGCAGACCGTAAAGCCTATTACTCTTATTGCTGGGTTGAAAACAAGATGCAAACACAGGTAACAGACCAACAGGCTTATCAATGGCTCAAAGAGAACGGCTTGCCCGATGAAAAGGACTTCCCTGAACTTGCTGTAGAATTTAATGACTACAATCTTCCAGTGTTCTCTACTTGGACCAGACAGTTACGCAAAGCCCGTAAGGAGTTGAGACAGCAGAAATATGGCTCACGGGCAGCAAGGACCTCTGGGGGTAGTATCGTTAGAGAGCGAGAAATCGAACATCAGCAAGACGAAGACCAATAAGAATAATAGGCCATTGTCTTCGATCCGATCTAATCAAACCGGACCAAACCGGATTTTTTAAAAAATCCGTTCTTTTTTTGCTGGTTTCTTAAAAGCAATAGTATCAAAAGGTTGCGCATATAGTCCGTTCCAAGGTTGGATGGTCCGGTTTCATCCGGTTTGTGGTCAATAAATGGCGCGGTTGGACTGGTGTAGTGTATACCGGACAACGTGCCCTAGACCATGAAAGGACCTGTTATGACCTCTTTGCAATCGCCGGAAAGAGTATCCGGCCGTAGGTTGGGCGACGTAGAAACGGTCGCCGACAAACTCTCTTGTTCAAGCCGGCATGTTTACCGACTTGCTGATGCTGGCAGGATGCCATTGCCCGTTCGGCTCGGGTCGCTTGTCCGCTGGGACCTGGACGAAATCGACGTTTGGATAAGCCAAGGCTGCCCCTCCGTCCGCAATATGAAAGGGGTAGGACGATGAAACGCAACTCCAACCACAGCACGATAGCGGGCGAAAGACTCAAGGCTAACAAGCTCGCATTATTGGAAGCCTGCCGCGAAGTCTACGTTCGGCGTGGCCGGCGGGCGCTGTTGTCTGCGATGCTTGCCGGGAACGGCACCGCTTCGGCCGATGACGTTTATGCCGCCGTAGAATTATCACCGGGGATCGACCCCCGCTGCCTTGGATCGGTTCCCGGGATGCTCGCCTATCGGCGAATTATTCGACCGTCGGACTTCATTAAGTCTACGCGACCGGAACGGCACGCTAGTTATATCCAGTTATGGGAACTGGCCGACCGTGCCGCCGCTGAACGCTGGCTTGCCGATCATCCTGACTTGCCGGACCCTATGGAAGAACGCGAAGGGGTCGCCGTGGCTCGGCAAGGATTATTGTTTGACCAAAAAACCACAACGCCGACGGATGCTGCCGCCGGCGCTGGAAAATAGAAGTGATATCATGGATTGTACACCGCAACCACTCGGCTGCCAAGCCGGGGGCGTGTTGGTTTGGTGCCCGCAGAACCTTGACGTTGACAACTTGCTGAAATCATGGGGCAAGCGTGTCGGCGATGGTGTGTTGTGGCTCGGGCATTGCATCTACACCCAGCTTGCCGACGATGCGCGATGCCGAGACATCGGGCGAGTGCCGCTGAGGGCGGAGTATCTCCGCAACGTCATCGGTCGGCACCACCTCGACGCTGTGCGGAAAACGGCATTGGCAATCGGTTACGTCGATCGTGACCCATCTTATCGCGCCGGCAGCCACAGCCAAGCCTACTGGATTCTGTCGCCCTATGATCGCGCCCGGCTGGTCCGGCGGCACATCACCGATCCCGGATTGCGCCACAATATTTGCAGGTGGCGCGAAGCCCGTCGCCGGGAGATGTGGCAGCGAATCCGACGCAATGAAACGCCGGTCAACGAAGCTGTTTGCACGCACCTTTGGCAAAATCTTAGACGAATTCGCATCGACAACGATATTTGCATCTTCGGCAACGCCTTTCATCCGGCGCACCAGGTTGCCGTCGAACACCTGCGGCATCGGGAATTGTGGTTTACAGTGGACGATTACGGGCGGATTCACACCAACCTGACAAACCTGCCGAAGACGTTGCGCCCATGCTTGAGTGTAGATAGCAATCGACTGGCAAATGTCGATATCAGCGAATCACAACCACTTTTTGTGGGACTTGCGCTTGCTAGAGTCAACAACAGAGAACAGGCAGACAGACGGGCAAGAAAACAGGAAGGTGGGAGGCATCTGGGGTCTCTCCCATATGTTGGACAACACTATGTTGGACAAAAACCCCCAGCTTGCAGGGAAATTAGACCGTCGCCGACTGCCGGCCGACGTGCGGCGCTATCTCGAACTGTGTGAGGCCCGGGGCTTGTATCAGGCCGTGGCCGACCGGTTGGGCAAGACACGGGAAGAAGCCAAGCGGAGTGTCATGGTGGCGTTTTACGACCGACCATCGCACTGCAACGCCGTCTCTATGGTGCTCACTGAGTTGTTTCCTAACGTGATGGAAGCTATGCGGCGCATCAAGCGGGGTGACTATCGCCGGCTGGCCCACTTTGCACAGCGGATTGAAAGCGCGTTCATGTTCGGGCGGGTTGTGCCGCGAATCATGGAACTGCGCCCAGACCTGTTTGTCTCGACGATTCACGATTCGATCCTGACCCCTGTCGGGGAGGTGGAGTTTGTGCAGCAAGTAATGCTCGACGAATTCGCACGGCTGGGGCTGTCGCCACAAGTGAAGATGGAATTGTGTTCCAAGACGCGATAAATAAAAATTTTCCTGCGGTATCAAAGACCGCTTGACAAAATTGCCGATACTTAGTAAAACGTAAGCAATGAGCAAGAATAAACCGAAACCGACGATGACTGATACACTAAAAGCCGCAATTGAGCAATGCGGAGTAACCCGCTACCGGATTGCCAAGGATACCGGGATTACGGAACCTTCCCTTTGCCGATTCATGCAAGGCGAATCATCCCTTCGGCTCGACAAGGCCGACGTGCTGGCCGAATACTTCGAGATGGAACTAGTAAAGAAACGAAAGGCGAAGTGACTTATGGGTCTAATAAAATGCCCAGCTTGTGGAGCTAGTATTTCTAATGAAGCAGATCGTTGTATTCATTGTGGTCATCCAATCAAACGTGGTTTCTTTGGCGCGGCGGGAACGGAGCGGATAATAAACATTGGCTGCTTAATTTTTATTATAGTGATAGTAGCTATTGCATTGGTTATCGTAATGGGTTTACCCGTCGTACACTAACACACACCGATTATCTTGCCTCTAAACCACCACTGGAGTAACCCGCTTATACGACCAGGATTTTTTTAACGAAAGGCGAAGTGATATAGGGACGCCCATATCCGAAAACAATACCAATGTCATTTCTAAAAGGCATCTTTCGGCTGTTCTCCGCTCACAAAGAAGACGACCCGACGTTGCAAAGGTGGAAATCAGCGGAAACACGCAAAGTAAAGAAAGCGCGCGACCCTCGCACAAAATACTGCGTTGCCAACATTGGTAAGGAAATCACAATAAAGTATTACGGCACGTCTCGAACGATCAAGCCCATTCGTGTTTTTACCAAGCCGATGTATCGTAAGACGTATGTGGAGGCGGAGGAAAAAGGTGAACATAAGACATTTGATATTGACGATATGGAGCTGACTTCGGCATCCGCAGGACCGTCAAGAAGCATTAGAAGGCTGGTTGCGGGTCGCAAGAGATCAAACAAGCAAGACAATCGTAAACGAAGCTATTATGGATGTGGATGTTTGCTTATTGTAATAATCTTCCTGTGGTTCGTTTGGCGAATCCTTTCTTAGAAAAGTAAAAGGTAAAGTGATGGGCAACCCTAAACCCAAAGGTATCTGCGACGGTTGCGGTAAATCTCCGCGGACTTTGACACAGATTGAAAGCGGCCAATGGATTTGCGTTACCTGTTTGCGAGAGATTCGGGGACCACAACGCCCAAAACATCTAGCGACGCCTGAGCAGATTGCAACCCTGCGAAAGCAGGGGTTTGATGTTTCAGACGACTTGCCAAAAGCGGAATATCGACGGCTTACCACGATGATTACTTTGCGGAGCCGTAGCGTTCCGTTCAATTCATCGGCAACACTTGAGGAACTTGAGGAACTCGAATACAGAAACTATATCAACCATCGCTCAGTCAATCTTGCCGGAGTTAGTCATAACAATCGTGACGGAACAAACAGGCAACAAATTATCAGACGTTGTTCGGCAGGGGAATTGCTTAGACTAAAGGCCGAAGATGATAATCCCGTTTACCCGAACGCCGTCGCGGTCATTCGATTGAATGGTGAGCAACTCGGATACCTGCATAGTGAAGAGGCGGAAGAGGTTCGCAAAGGATCGCAGGAGGGTTGGTTGTATGCGGCAATCATCAATAAGATTCTAGATGATGGCGTTAAAGGGCACTACCTAGGTGTTGGTTTAATCCTCGTTTATGCGCGATCAACTGCCGATACGGCTATCATCAAGGAGCACATTGCTAATCTTATCAGGAAGTACCAAGAGGCTCATTAAGAAAGGCGAAATCATGGGAACTGTCTACAAAAAAACCGCGACCAAACCGTTGCCGGCGGGCGCTAAAATCATTGTCCGCAAAGGCGAACGGTTTGCCGAGTGGATCGACGCGAAAGAAAAACGCCGAACGGCACCTGTTACCATAGGGAAAGACGGAACCGACCGGCTGGTTATTGTCTCCCGAACCTACACCGCCAAGTATCGGGACGGCTCGGGAATTGTTCAGGAAGTGGCGACCGGATGCCGGGACGAATCCGCCGCTCGGTCGGTGCTCGGCAAGTTGGAACGCCGGGCCGAACTGGTCAAAGGCGAAGTCTTGACCGCCGCCGAAGATGCCGTAATCGACCACCAAAGCACGCCGCTTGCCGATCATATCGCCGCTTTCATCGACCACCAGAAGGCGAAGGGTCTTTCCCGCCGGGTGAATGATACCCGCTCGCAACTGTGCCGGGTCGCCCATGAGTGCGGCTTTCAACGGCTGGCCGACTTGGACGCCACCACGTTGGAACGCTGGCTTATTGACCGCAAGGCCGAGGGCATGAGCGCCGCCACCCGTAACGAGTATCGAGGGGCATGGTTGACCTTCTGTAACTGGTGCATGGTGACGAAGCCAACTCGGCTCTTGAGCAATCCCTTAGCCAGAGTGCCGAAGGCCGACGCGAACGCTGACCGCCGCCGGACCCGCCGGGCGCTCAATGAAGCCGAGTTGACGCGGCTCTTGGACGTGGCATGCCGCCGGCCGCTGTTGGATCGAATGACCGTCTACAGGGGCAAGCGGAAAGGCGAAGTCTACGCCAAGCTGCGTCCGGAAGTGCAAGCCCGGTTGGAACGGCTCGGGCGTGAAAGGGCTTTGATCTACAAGACACTAGTGCTTACCGGACTCCGCAAAGGCGAACTGGCTTCGATTACCGTGGGGCAATTGGAACTTGACGCCGATCCGCCTTATCTGGTGCTCAATGCCGCCGATGAAAAGAACCGCGAAGGCTCGACAATCCCCTTACGTGCTGATCTTGCCGCCGATCTTAGAGACTGGCTTGCCGACAAGGCTGCTGCCTTACAGGATGCCGCCATACGCAATCCGACAGTACAGATTGACCCAGAAGCCGTCGAATTGAGAAAACGCAATAGGCGCAACTCTACGGGGTCAGAGGGGCAATCGTGTCTGCCGTTGTCTGTCGTGCCGACGCTGCCGGCCGATATGCCGCTTTTCACTGTGCCGGCTGCCCTGGTGCGAATTCTAGATCGT
Source organism: Thermoguttaceae bacterium (assembly GCA_049509395.1). Taxonomy (GTDB): domain Bacteria; phylum Planctomycetota; class Planctomycetia; order Pirellulales; family Thermoguttaceae; genus JBEKIK01. The sequence continues at coordinate 5,925 of JBEKZY010000289.1, forward strand.
GACTTGCGGCTTGCGGGAATCTCCAAACGGGACGAACGCGGCCGAACGGTTGACGTTCATGCGCTTCGCCACACCTTCGGCACCCACTTGAGCAAGGCCGGAGTGGCACCGCGAACGGCGCAAGCCGCGATGCGCCATTCGACTATTGACCTGACAATGAACGTCTACACCGATCCAAAGCTGTTGGACGTGGCCGGAGCGATGGAAGCGCTACCGGCGCTGCCATTGAACGCCTCTCCGTTGCAGCAAGCGAAGGCGACGGGAACCGACGATTCGAGGGCATTGCAGTTTGCACCAGGGTTTGCACCAACTACCGGCAAACCGATAACGCCGGGGTCAATTCCTGACAGACGGGCAAGATGGGAAGACTTGCCGAAACAGGGCCAAGACACGCAAGAAACCCCTGGAAAACAAGGGGTTTCTCGACAATTCTCACAGTGGGCGATACCCGACTCGAACGGGTCACATCCACGTTGTAAGCGTGGCGCTCTAACCGACTGAGCTAATCGCCCGGAAGCTCTTAGTACATAAGCATAACGCAGGAGTGGACGTTCGTGCAACTCCTACCGCTAGATTATTTTAGGTCCGCTTATAAAAAACTTGTCCTATTTTACTT